>JAFADX010000310.1 GCA_023424475.1 Pseudomonadota bacterium | reverse complement strand
GTCCGGGGCGAGCAGCGTCACGAGGCCGGCGCCCGCGCCCCGGGCCCCCGCGGCCGCCAGCCGCGCCGCGCCGGTCATGCCCGCGCCGGCCAGGATGGCCACGACGCCGCGGCTGTACTTGTGCGCGGCGGGGCCTGCATCGGGCAGGCGCCACAGTGCGGGGCCCGTCTGCCGGCAGGTCGGCCGCACCTCCTCGAGCACCGTGGCCGGCAGCCCGATGTCGGCGAGGAGGGTCTCGCCGCAGAGCGTGCGCCCCGGCATCAGCAGGTGCCCTGGCTTGAGGCGGAAGAAGGTGACGGTCAGCGCCGCCCGCGCCACCCGCCCGATGGGCTGGCCGGTGGCCCCGTCCAGCCCGGACGGGACGTCCACCGCCAGGATGGGGCCGCCGGCCGCCGCGAGCGCCTCCGCGGCCGGGCCTTCGACCGGCCTTGTCAGGCCGGCGCCGAAGACCGCGTCGATCACCAGGGCGGCGCGCGCGGCCTCGGCCGCCGCGAAGGGAACCATGGGCCCGCGCCACCGGGCGGCCGCCCGGGCGGCATCGCTGCCTTCGCGCGGCGCGGCCAGCGCGGCGACGGTGACGGGCCAGCCTGCCTGCTCGAGGCAGCGGGCGGCGACGTAGCCATCGCCGCCATTGTTGCCCGGCCCGGCGAGCACGAGGGTCCGGCACGGCCGGAAGCGCGCCATCGCGCCCCGCGCCACCGCGCGGCCGGCGCTTTCCATGAGGCGCTCCCCCGGAATGCCCCGCGCGACCGCGGCCGCATCGGCCCGGCCCATCTCTTCGGGCGTCAGGAGTTCGAGAGGATGGGACTTGTATTGCGGCATCGTTACTTTCTATACATCAGAAACATGAGAAATAGAGAGATTGCGGTCGCCCAGGATGCCGGCCTCGCGCGGCGCCAGGCCGAGGCCGCCGCGGCCCTGGCGGCCAGGACCGAGGAGGAGACAGTCTCGCCGCCGGCGAAGGCCGTTCCGAGGTCTTCGCCCACTGCACCGTTTGCCACAACACCGCCGTGATCCGCCGCAGCGCCTTCGACCGCGCGCTGGGGCGAGCTCATGGACCGGATGGCCGAGAAGCACGGCATGAACCCGCTTGAAGGCGAATGCCGCGACACCATCCTGGACTACCCCGCCGCCCACCACGGACCGCGCCGGCAGGAGCCGCGAAATTCCTTCCTGAACCGAGCCGGCCCCGGGGGAGGTTCTCCTCCGCCGCAGCCTGCTATGCTGCGCGGCCTCATCAGGAGTCGCGCATGGCCTTTGTCATCGCCGTGGCGCAACGCAAGGGCGGCGCCGGAAAATCGACGATCGCCGCCAACCTGGCGGCAGCCTACGCCGAGCGCGGCGAGCGCGTCGCCCTGCTCGACGTCGATCCGCAGCACAGCCTCGCCCGGTGGGACGAGTTGCGCGGCCGCTCGCGCAAGGCCCGGCCCCTGCATTTCGAGGCGCCGTCCGGCTGGCGCGTGCCGGGCATCCTCGACCGGCTGCGGCAGGAGAGCGACGTCGTGCTGCTCGACACCGCGCCGCATGACGACACCGACGCGCGTGTGGCCATCCGCTCGGCGGATCTCGTGCTGGTGCCGCTGCAGCCCTCGGCGGCGGATCTCTGGTCGATGGACGCGACCCTCGACCTCGCGAAGAAGGAGGGGCGGCCGCTGACGCTGGTGCTGAACCGGGCGCCGACCTCGGGGCGGCTGCTCGACAGCGTGACGGCGGCGATCCGCGAACGCGGCCTGCCGCTGGCCGATGCGACCATCGGCAACCGCGCGGCCTTTGCCCAGGCCTTCATGGCCGGCCTCGGCGCCGTGGAATCCGCGCCCAGGGGCGTCGCGGCGGAGGAGATGCGGGCTCTTGCGGCCGCGCTGCGGGGCGCGTAGGGCGCGCGCATGATCACGACCCTCTATGTCCTGCACGTGCTCGGCGCCGTCCTCTGGGTGGGCGGCATGGCCTTCGCGATCCTGGTGCTGCGGCCGGCGGCCCATGCCTTGCCGGAAGGGCCGCAGCGCCTCGCGCTCATGCAGGGGGTCTACCGCAGGTTCTTCCGCGTGCTCTGGCACGTGGTGCCGATCATCCTGCTGACCGGCTGGACCATCTTCGGCCTGTCCTACTGGGGTTTCGGCGCGAGCGTCTGGCATGTCCACCTGATGAACACGACCGGCATCGTCATGGCCGGTGTCTTCGGATACGTGGCGCTGGCGCCCTGGCGCGCGATGCAGGCCGCCATGGCGGCCGGCGACACCGCCACCGCGGAGGCGGCGATGAACCGCGTCCGGCTCGGCGTGACCTTCAACCTGGCGCTGGGCCTGATCACCGTGGCCGTGGCGACCTGGGGGCGCTTCGGAGGATGAGCACGCGAACGCGCAAGCCCCGGCTCAAGGGTATCGAGATCGTCGAGGACGCGGCGCCGGAGTTCGAGGCCGTGGGCCTGATCCAGCGCGGCCTGCACGACTTCAACCAGGCGATGGGCGGCCCCTATGACCGCGAGCCGGTCACGCTGCTGGTGCAGGACGAGGAGGGCAAGACCCTGGGTGGGCTGCTCGGCCTGACCTTCTGGGGCTGGCTCTTCATCGACTGGCTGTGGCTCGGCCCCGATATCCGCGGCCATGGCCTCGGCGAGGAGCTGCTGACGCGCGCGGAGGCGATCGCACGGGGGCGGGGCTGCACCAACGCCTATACGGACACCTTCTCCTTCCAGGCGCCTGGCTTCTGGCAGTCGAACGGCTATGTCGAGTTCGGCCGGCTGGAGGGGATGCCCGCCGGCCACGCCCGCGTCTGGTTCCGCAAGGCGCTGTAGCGGCGAACCGGTCGATGACGGCGCTCCGCCTGTCGCGGATGGCGATCAGCGCCGCGGTCGCCGTCTTCTTCACGCTGATCGCCTTCGGCAACCTGACCGACTACGGCACGAACCTCGCCTTCGTGCGGCATGTGATGTCGATGGACACCACCTTCCGCTCCCCCGGCGTGATGTGGCGCGCCATCACGGCGCCATGGGCGCACCATCTGGCCTATGCCGCGATCATTGCGTGGCAGGTCGGGACGGCGATGCTGCTATGGTACGGCGTGATGCGCCTGTGGCGTGCGCGAAACGGCGGCGCCGCGGCGTGGAACGCGGCGCGCGGGCCGGTCGTGCTCGGACTGACCGCGGGGATGCTGCTGTATGGGCTCGGCTTCCTGGCGATTGCCGGGGAATGGTTCTCGATGTGGCAGTCGAAGGACTGGAACGGCCAGGCGAATGCCGCGATCTTCCTGACCTTCTGCGGCATCGCCCTGCTGCATGTCTCGGCGGCCGAACCTCCGTGAGACGCCGCATCTGGAGCAGATCCTGATCAGGTGGAATCATCTGATCGGGTGAAGATGCTCGCAAAACAATGGGCTGGAGGCGTTGCCGTGGACCAGGGCGAACGGGAACGTCTCTAGATCGGTTCCCCGCCTTCGACGCGGCTCACGGGTAGCCGCTCCAGCCTCATCCCCTGGCGGGCATCCTCGCCTGATCGGGTGAGTCCGCCGGGCCGGACCCCGCCGGGGCGATGAAGGCACGCGCCCCTGCCGGCAGTGCCATCTGCGCCCGCGCACACACGCGCGTGAACCGACTCAATTCCTCGGGATTCAGCGCCGTCGTCGCGTGTTTTCCAGTGACCGGGCGGCATGGCGGTGCCCAACCTCACCCGAAGCGCATATTGGAGTAATTTTGAGATGAATTCCGTAAATCGCGGCATTCCGCTCGTGCACGGGCACCAGATCGAAAGGATCGGGTTGCGGCCTGACGCGGGTGCCCGGAACCGGACCCGGCCCGCCGCCCGGACATGGTCGGAAGGCGCCGCCCGCGTGGCGGAACGAGGCGCCCCGCGGTGACCGCCAGCGGAGCGGAGGGGGCCGGGCGCCTCGCCTTGCTGGTCGCCACCTGGGTGCTGCGGCTGCTGGCCGCCGCGATGGCCGTGCTCGCAGGCATGTCCCTGGTCCGGGCCGTGCCGCGCAACGCGGCAACGCAGCACCAGGCATCGGAACTCGCCGCGACGGCCTGCGGCGCCGGCGCGCCGGGCCCGTGCCTGCCTGCATTGCCGTTCGGCCTCAGCCCGATATTCGCCATGAGTGCCATGCTCGCGCTCGTCGCCGCGCTGGCCGCCATCGTGGTGTCCGCCCTCACCGCGCGAAGCGCCCGGCGGATCGCCGAGGAGGAAGCGCGCATGGGCCTGCACCGGCTCCTTGGATGAGCCGGGCAGCAGGGGGCGAGGCTCCGCATGCTCCGGACCATGGCGCGGCTCTTCGCGGCGTTCGCCTTCGCCGCCATGGCCGTCGGCATGGTGCTGCTCCACGGGGCGATCCGGGCCGGCGATGACCCGCCGGGCCTGACCGAGGCCGCCGCCGGCGGCTGCGCGGGCCGGATTGTCCCGCGGCACCGGGGCGCCGGGCTCCATCCCGCCCAGGCGGGCGCGTTGCGCGACGGACGCACCGCCCTGGACGGCTGCGCCGCGCAGGAGCGGACCGAATGGAGCGAGGCCAGGCTCCTCGCCGGGTTGATGGCGCTCGTGCTTGCGCTCGGGCTCGGCGTGGTGGCGGCGGATCTCAGCAGCCGGGCCCGGCGGGAGCCCCTCCTGCGCCGGATCGCAAGGCCCGGACGGTCCCGCGGATAGGTCCGCGGGCGTGCGGCCGGCGGCGGTGCGCATGCTGCGCCGTCAACGCCGAACACCCAAAGTCACTTCCCGGTGCCAGATGTAGATCCCGGCCGCCACCAGCACCGCGATGCCGAGGAAATCCCATGTATCCGGCAGTTCCGACCAGACCACGGCGCCGAGCGTCGTGGTCCAGATGATCGCCGCGTATTCGAACGGCGCGAGCAGCGTCGTCTCCCCGGTGCGATAGGCGCTCGTCATCACTACCTGGGCGAGCGCCGAGATCAGCCCGATCCCGAGCAGCAGCGCCCATTCCACGATGGTCGGCCAGACCCAGACCGGCAGCGAGGCGATGCCCGCCAGCGCCGCCGATCCCACCGCGAACCAGAAGACGATGGCGACCGAACTCTCCCCCGCCTCCCCCATCTTGCGGATGGTGATCATCGCCAGCGCCCAGCCGACCGAACCCAGCAGGCAGAGCGTCACGGCGAACCCCGCCCCCTGCATCGCCGAGCCCCCTGGCCGGACCATCGTCAGCACCCCCGCGAAGCCGGCCAGCACGGCAAGGCCCCGCCGCCAGCCCACGGTCTCGCCCAGCAGCGGCACCGAGAGCACGGTCAGGAACAGCGGCATGGTGAAGCCGAGCGCCGTCACCGTCGCGATCGGCAGGTGCACGTAGCCGTAGAAGGCCCCGATCATGCCCATCATGCCGAACAGCGTCCGTGCGGCGTGGCTCATGGGGTTGCGGGTGGCGAGGGCGGCAAGGCCTCCGCTGACCAGCACGACCGGCAGCAGGGCCGGGATGGCGAAGAGGTTGCGGAAGAGGATGACCTCGGAGACCGGCACGCGGCCGCCGATCGCCTTGGCGAAGGCCGCGGAAAGCGAGAACGCCGCCGTCGCCAGCAGGACGAGCAGGATGGCGCGCCGCTGCGCGCGGGCGCGCAGCGTCGGGTCGGCGGCGACATCCCCGCTCATGGCGCTCCGCGCCCGTTGCGGACCTGGCTCATGCTGCCTGCCGTCCCCTTCCCGCCGCCCCCCGGCGCATGGACGGGCCGGGCGCCCGAGGGTAGGGTCGGGCAAGCATGAACGCCAGACATCCGAAGGCGAAGCCGATCCCCCCGCATCCCGACGTGACGGTGCTCTCGGAGGACGTGGTCTGGGACGGCCGCTTCCCGGTGCAGCGCATCCGCTTCCGCAGGCGCCGCTTCGATGGCCGCGAGGGCGGCGTGCAGAGCTGGGAGGTCCTGCGCCGCGGGTTCGCGGTAGCGGTGCTGCCCTGGGATCCCTGGACCGACCGCGTCGCCCTGATCGAGCAGTTCCGCCTGCCGGCACTCGCCGCCGGCCTGCCGCCGGTCCTCGTCGAATGCCCGGCCGGATTGCTGGAGGACGGCGAGGATCCGGTCGAGGCCGTGCGGCGCGAGCTGCACGAGGAGACCGGCCTCGCGCCCGACCGGGTGGTGCCCTTCGGGCGCTACATCCTGACCCAGGGCGGCTGCGACGAGACCATCAGCCTCTTCGTCGCGCGCGTGCGCCTGCCCGAACCCGGCATCCTCGGCCATCACGGGCTCGAGGAGGAGCACGAGGACATCCGGGTCCGCGCGCTGCCGGTGGCCGAGGCGCTCGCCATGCTCGACGACAACCGCATCTGCAACGCCACTGCCGCGCTCTGCCTCTCGGCCTTCGCACGCCGGCGCGCGGAGCTGCTGAAGGACTGGACCGACTGAATGCCGACCGAACTCGTCTTCCGCGACGATGCCTATGCGCAGGAGATCGCGGCGCGCGTCGTCGCCGCCTCGCCCGAGGGCGTGGTGCTCGACCGCACGAATTTCTACGCGCGCGCCGGCGGCCAGCCAGGCGATGCCGGCGTGCTGCGCTGGGCGGGCGGCGAGATGGCGGTGGCGGACACGCTGAAGGGGCCGGACGAGACGGTGCTGCACGTCCCTGCCTCCGGCGCGGCCCTGCCGGCCGCGGGCAGCGAGGTGACGGCCACCCTCGACTGGGCGCGGCGGCACCGGCTGATGCGCATGCACACCTCGCTGCACCTGCTGTGCAGCCTGATCCCGGGTGCCGGCGTGACCGGCGGACAGATCGGGGCGGAGAAGTCGCGCCTCGACTTCGACCTGCCCGATCCGCCCACCAAGGAGAGCCTGACCGAGGGCCTGAACGCCCTGATCGCGGCCGACCATCCGGTGAGCGAGACCTGGATCACCGAGGAGGAACTGGACGCCAATCCGGGCCTGGTGCGGACGCTTTCGGTGAAGCCGCCGCGCGGCACCGGGCGGGTGCGCCTGGTGCGGATCGGGCCGGTCGAGGCGCCGGTGGACTACCAGCCCTGCGGCGGCACGCATGTCCGCCGCACCGGCGAGATCGGCCGCGTCGAGGTCGCGAAGATCGAGAACAAGGGCAAGGCGAACCGGCGCGTCACGCTGGTCCTTGCCGGGGGGTGACACCGATGGAGATGCTGGTTTCGACCGAATGGCTGGCCGGGGAACTCGGCAAGCCGGACCTGGTCGTGTTCGACTGTTCGACCTTCCTGCCGGGCGAGCCGGGCAACAAGCATGACGCCTTCCGCGCCGCACATCTGCCGGGCGCGCGCCTGTTCGACATCGACGCCATCGCCGACGACGAGACGGACCTGCCGCACATGGTCCCGACGCCGGCGAAATTCGCGCGGATGATGGGGGCCCTCGGCGTATCGAACGGCATGCGGGTGGTGTTCTACGACCAGCATGGGCTGCGCTCCGCGCCGCGCGGCTGGTGGATGATGCGCCTGTTCGGGCACGACAGGGTGGCGGTGCTGGATGGCGGCCTGCCGGCCTGGAAGAAGGAAGGCCGCCCGGTCGAGACCGGCGAGGCCCCTGCCCCGGCGCCCGCCGCCTTCGTGCCCGACTTCCGCGCGGGGATGCTGCGCGGCATCGGCGACATCAAGCGCATCGTGGCGGACGGCTCGGAGCTCATCCTCGACGCGCGCGCCAGGGGCCGCTTCGAGGGTACGGCGCCGGAGCCGCGCGCGGGCCTGCCCTCGGGCCACATGCCGGGCGCCGGCAACGTGCCGGCCACCGAGATGTCCGGCCCGGACGGCCGGATGAAGGACCCGGCCACGCTGCGCGCGATCTTCGCCGCGGCGGGAGCCGCCGGCGGCCGGCCTGTCGTGACCTCCTGCGGCTCCGGCGTCACCGCCTGCGTCATCGCCTTCGGCATGGTGCGCGCCGGACTGCCCGAACCCGCCGTCTATGACGGCTCCTGGACCGAATGGGCCTCGCGCCCGGAAACCACCAAGGAAAAGAGCGCCTGATGCCCGACGACGCCTCCAAGTCGCACAGCGACTACCGCTTCGCCACGCGCATGTCGCATGCCGGCCGCGCCGGCACGCATGCGCATGGCTTCGTGAACCCCGCGGTGCACCGCGGTTCCACCGTGCTGCACCCGGATTGCGAGAGCCGGCGCTCCTTCTCCAAGGATCGGTTCAACCGGGTGATGACCTACGGCACCCAGGGCGGGCCGACGCAATATGCGCTCGAGGACATGATCTGCGAGATCGAGGGCGGCACGCGCTGCGTGCTGGTGGGCACCGGCCTCGCCGCGGTGACAGTGCCGCTGATGGCCTTCCTCAAGGCCGGCGAGCATTGCCTGATGCCGGATTCCGTCTATGGCCCCGGACGCAACATCGCGAACGGCCTGCTCGCGAACTATGGCATCGAGACGACCTTCTACGACCCCGTGATCGGCGAGGCCGAGGTCGCCGCGCTGATGAAGCCGAACACGAAGGTCGTCTACACCGAAAGCCCGGGCTCCCATACCTTCGAGCTGCAGGACGTGCCCGCCATCGCACGCGCCGCCCATGCCAGGGGCGCCAAGGTGCTGATGGACAACACCTGGGGCATCCACAACTTCATGCCCTTCCGGCACGGCGTGGACGTCTCGATCCAGGCGCTGACCAAGTATGTCGGCGGGCATTCCGACGTGCTGCTCGGGTCGGTCACCACGGTCTCCGAGGAAGACTACGTCACCATCCGCACCGCGGCGGGACAGATGGGCCATTTCGCGGCGCCGGATGATTGCTGGCTCGCGCTGCGCGGCGCGCGCACCATGGCGGTGCGCCTGAAGCAGCAGGAACAGAGCGGGCTCGCTGTCGCGCGCTGGTTCGAATCGCGGGCCGAGGTGCAGCGCGTGCTGCATCCCGGCCTGCCGTCGCACCCGCAGCATGCGCTGTTCAAGCGCGACTTCACCGGCTCCTGCAGCCTGTTCGGCGTGGTCTTCCAGCCGCGCTACTCGGAAGCGGAGATCTTCCGCTTCATCGACAGCCTCTCGCTGTTCGGCATCGGTGCTTCCTGGGGCGGCTACGAGAGCCTGGCGCTGCCCACCACGGGCTTCATCACCCGGACGGCGACCAGCCCCGATCTCGGCGGCTTCACGGTCCGCATCCATATCGGGCTCGAGGACGTCGCGGACCTGATCGCGGATCTCGAGCAGGGCCTCGCGACCCTGCCGAAGTGACCAGGCGGGCGGGCCGCCGTGCGGCTGCCCGCCCTGCCCTGCCTATTGCGGGTTCGACGTGCCGCTGCTGCGCGGGCGCGCGCTTTCGCCCTGCCGGTAGCCACGCTGGTAGGCGGCATCGAGTTGCTGCTGGCGGCGCTCGGCCGCCTGCCGCCCGGCGATCTGGTGCTGATGCCAGAGATATCCGCCGACCACGCCGGCACCGGCGCCGATCAGGGCGCCGACACCCGCATTCGCGCTGAAGGAGCCGATGGCGGCGCCCGCCAGCGTCCCGATCGCGCCGCCCGCGAGCACGTCGCGGCCGCCCTGCGTCATGGTGCCGTCGGCGCAGCCGCCGAGGCCGAGGGCGAGAGCCGCGGGGAGGATGACGATCTTGCGCATCGTGCGGTCTCCGTCTCAGCGCGCCGGCCGGCGCGCGGCGGGTGCCGGCGGGCAGGGATAGGTCGTGATGAACCAGCGCGCCACGCCGTCAACCGCGAGCTCATTCGCGATCTGCGGGTTGGAGCGCGCCCACGCGGCGAAGGCCGCGGCGGCCTGCTGGCCGGTGGGCGGCGGGTCGGGCACGCAGAACAGCGGCCGGTGCCGCGTCCCGGGCTGGGTGAGGACCGCGTGATACTGCGCGAAGCCAGCGATGAAGCCGCGGCAGAGGCCGCTCGCGCCGGCATGGTTCGGATCGGTGGCGGGCGTGCCGCAAAGTGCTGCGAGCTCGGCCACCGTGGCGGTGTTCGAGCCACGGGCGGCGGGCGGCGCCTGCGCCAGGGCTGGCGCCGCAGCCAGCAAGGCCGCCGCCGAGAGAAGGGTCGTGAGGCGCATGTCCTGCATTTCCTTGCGTCGCGCGACGGAGCCCGATCATTCGGCGGGACTCGGACCGCGCGAGCAGTCTCGGATGCGCGCGCCCCACTTCGCAACATGCAAGGCGAAGGGCCGCCCGCGCGACGGGCGGCCCCTCTGCCTCCTCAGCGGCGGCTGCTGCCGATGGCATAGCCGCTGACGCCGCCGACGCCGGCGCCGATCAGCGCGCCCCAGCCGGCATTGCCCGAAAGCGAGCCGAGCGCGGCGCCGCCGAGGGCGCCGATGCCCGCGCCGGTGGCTGTCGCACGCTGGGTCTCATTCATGTTCGCGCAGGCGCCCAGGCCGAGGCCCAGCAGGATGACGGCGCCGAGGCGGAGAGGCTTGAAGGTGGTCATGGCGTTCTCCTTCGTCTCAGCGGCGGCGCGCGGCGGGCTGCTGCGCGCAGCGATAGGTCGTGGCCGCGAAGCGCAGCACGCCTTCGGCCGCGCGGGCATCGGCGTAGGTCGGGTTGGCCGCCGCCCAGGCCACGAAATCCGCCGAGACGCGCGCAAGCGACGGCGAGGGTTCGGGCAGGCAGAAGGCGCGCCGGGCCGCCGGGCGGCCGGTGGTGTACATGGCGTGCATCTGCCCGACGGTGACGAGTGTTGCATAGCACGCGGAGCGCGAGGCGAGCGCATTCGCGTCGGCGGCGGCCGGTGCGCAGGCACGCGCGAGGTCGGCCGTGGTGAAGGCGCGCGGCGCCGGGGCTGCCGGCTGGCCCTGGGCCAGCGCGGGGGCGGCGAGGCCGGCGGCGCCGAGCGCCGCGGCGAGGCCGATGCCCCGGGCCATCCGGGTGAATGTCGGCGAATCCATGTGTCTCTTGCTCCTCCTGGCCTGGGTCCGGCAGCGGATCGTCTTGGACCAGCATGGCAAGGCTGCCGCCACGCGCGGCGCGCCGCAATGATTGATCGCAAGGCGGCGGGACGCTGGAGGCAGCGGCGGAATGCCGTGCCTATTCAGGGACGATTCGGCCCGCCGCCGTGCGACACATTTCCCTGTGCCGCACCGGCTCACGCCTCCAGCCCGGCCGGCCATCCTGGATTCCGTCGTCGGGTGGCCGGCTTGGATGGCGCAAACCGACCCTCAGGCCGCGGCGCAGCGCGTGCAGAGGCCCTCGATCTCGACCGTCGCTTCCACCGCCGTGAAGCCGGCACGCCGCGCGGCGGCGGCGATCGCCTCGGCCACCGCATGGTCGGTGATCTCGACGGTGGCGCCGCAGCGCCGGCAGATCAGGAACTGGTGCGGATGGGCATGGTCGTGCGTGTGGCCATGCCCGGCCTCGGCGCAGCCGATGAAGGCGTTGAGGCGCTCGACCTTGTGGACCAGCCCATGCTCGAGCAGGAAATCGAGGGCGCGATAGACCGTGGGCGGCGCCGCGCCCGGACGCTCCGCCTTCAGCCGGTCGAGCAGGGCATAGGCTCCGACCGGCGCTTCCGCCTCGAGGATGAGTTCCAGCACCTGCCGGCGCAGCGGCGTGAGCTTCGCCCCCCGCCGCAGGCAGGCGGCCTCGGCCTCCTGGAGCTGGGCCTCGCGGCTGATGGTCCCGGTCATGCGCGTTTCCCGTTCGTCGTGAGTGATATTATATCACTGCCCCATGAGCACCACCGCCACCGCCCGCTTTCTTGCCGCCGTCCGCTTCGATGCCGCCGGCCTCGTGCCCTGCATCGCCCAGCAGCACGACACCGGGGAGGTGCTGATGATGGCCTGGATGAATGCCGAGGCGGTGGCCGAGACGCTCGCGACCGGGCGCGTCTGCTACTGGTCCCGTTCCCGCGGGGCGCTGTGGCGCAAGGGCGAGACCTCGGGCCAGGTGCAGAGGCTCATGGACCTGCGCGTCGATTGCGACGGGGATACGCTGCTCGCCCTGGTCGACCAGACCGGCGTGGCCTGCCACACGGGGCGGCGCAATTGCTTCTTCCGCGCGATCCGCGACGGCGCGCTCGTCGAGATCGCCGCGCCCGAGGCCGATCCCAAGGCGCTCTACGGCGCATGAAGATCCCGGTCACGGTGCTGACGGGCTTCCTCGGCGCCGGCAAGACGACGCTGCTGAACCGGCTGCTCAAGGCGCCGGAGATGGCCGGCGCCGCCGTGCTGATCAACGAGTTCGGCGAGATCGGGATCGACCACCTGCTGGTGGAGCGCCTCGACGAGGATACGGTGCTGCTGAACGCGGGCTGCCTCTGCTGCACGGTCCGCGGCGACCTCGTGCGGGCGCTGCGCGGGCTCGCGGTGCGGGCGGAAGGCGGGCTGCCGGTGACGCGCGTGGTGATCGAGACCACCGGCCTCGCCGATCCCGCGCCAATCCTGCAGACGCTGATGTCGGACCCGGTGGTGCTCTCCGCCTTCGCGCTCGACGGGGTGGTGACACTGGTCGATGCGGTGAACGGCGCGGCGGCGCTCGACCGCCAGGTCGAGGCGGTGAAGCAGGCCGCGATGGCGGACCGGCTGGTGGTGACCAAGGCCGACCTCGCCGGCGAATCGGCCACCGCGGCGCTCGAGGCGCGCCTTGCCGTGCTCAATCCCCTCGCGCCGTGCCGGCGCGCGGTGGCGGGGGACATTCCCGCGGCGGCGCTGCTCGGCGCCGGCGGCTTTTCCGCCGGGGGGCGCATTCCCGAAGTGGCCGCCTGGCTCGCGGCGGAGGCGCACCACGACCACGACGGCCATCACCACCACGACCCGAACCGGCACGACGCCGCGATCCACGCCTTCGGCCTCGTCTTCGATGCGCCGCTGCCCTGGCAGGGTGTCGCCACCTGGCTCGAGATGCTGGCCTTGACCCGGGGCGAGAGCATCCTGCGGGTCAAGGGGCTTCTGAACCTCGAGGGCAGGGAAAGGCCGGTTGCCATCCATGGCGTGCAGCATCTGTTTCACCCACCCGTGATGCTTGCATCATGGCCCGATAAGCACGATCGAAGGTCGAGAATTACCTTTGTTCTCCGCAACCTGGAACGTGCGGTCGTGGAAGCGGGGCTTGTGACGTTCATCACATCGGCGCGAGAAGCTTCGGAAATTCCCCATGAGCAGGCGCGCTGAACGCTACTGAGCACACGCAACTGTGTTGTATAAGTGATGCGTATGTCGAAGCACGCGATGGATGGCCGTTCGGCCCGGAGTCTGCGGGGGCTTGCCCTGCTGATGCTTCTCCTCCTTCCGGCGGCGGCCTCCTCGCAGGCACCAGCGACGACCGTCGTTCGGGACTGCAGCGACTGCCCGGAGATGGTGCTTCTGCGCGGCGGCACCTACACGATGGGCGTGCCGCCCGGGGAGGAGGAACGCGAGACCGTTCCCGTCGATCTCCGCGGCCGTTCCCAGCCCCTGACGCGCGTGACCATCCAGCCGGGCCTCGGCATGGCCGCGCGGCCCGTCACCCGCGGCGAGTTCGCGGACTTCGTCGCCGCGACGGGCTACGCGCCGGGCAATGGCTGCTGGACCTTCGTCAATACCGGGAGCTCCTACGAATACCTGGAGGAACCGGACCTCAACTGGCGCAACCCGGGCTTCCCGCAGACCGACAGCCACCCCGTCGTCTGCGTCAACTGGGATGACGCGAATGCCTACGCGAACTGGCTCTCGGCCCGCACCGGCAAGACCTACCGCCTGCCAAGCGAAGCGGAATGGGAATATGCGGCGCGGGCGGGCACCACCGGGGCGCGCTTCTGGGGCGATGCGCAATCCCTCGCCTGCCAGTTCGCCAATGTGCTGGACCTGACGCTCGCCACCGCTCTCAACCTGGACCGGCGGCCGCAATTCGCCTTCCGGTGCAATGACGGCTTCGTCCATACGGCGCCCGTCGGCAGCTTCCGGCCGAACCAGTTCGGCCTCTACGACATGCTCGGCAATGTCTGGCAATGGACGGCGGATTGCCTCAATCCAGACCTCACCACCCAGTCGAGCGACGGTTCGGCGCGCCTGACCGGCGACTGCACCACGCGCATGATGCGCGGCGGATCCTGGGGTCACCTGCCCTGGCACGTGCGGGCGGGCAACCGGGCGCGCGGCAATGCCGCGGACCGCTTCACCTTCGCCGGGTTCCGCCTGGTGCGGGAGCGCTAGCACCGGCAGCCGGAGGCGCCCCCCTTTTCCGCCGGCGGGGGCGCCCCTATGCATCGACGCATGGAACCTGCCCCCCTTCGTTTCGAGACGCTGCGCGGCGCTGCGCTGCGGGAATGGCTGCCGCGGCTGGCCGGCCTGCGCATCGCGGTCTTCCGCGACTGGCCCTACCTCTATGAGGGCGAGGCGGCCTACGAGGAGACGTACCTGGTGGCCTATGCTGAAAGCCCCGGCGCCGCCGTGATCGCGGCGATCGACGGGGACCGCGCGGTGGGCTGCGCCACCTGCCAGCCGATGACGGAAGCGGGTGCTCCCGTGCAGGCGGCCTTCCGCGGCCGCGGGCTGGACCTGGCGCGCTGGTGCTACTTCGGCGAAAGCGTCCTGCTGCGCGGCTATCGCGGCCGGGGCGCCGGCGTGCGGTTCTTCGAATTGCGCGAAGCCCATGCCCGCGCCCTCGGCCTCCAGGCGGCGGCCTTCTGTGCCGTCACGCGCAACGACAACGACCCCCGGAGACCGAAGGACTACGTCCCGCTCGACGCCTTCTGGCGCAAGCGCGGCTACGAGAAGCGCGCCGACCTCTCGGTGGTCTTCGGCTGGAAGGAGGTGGGCGACGACCGCGAGACGCCGCACGCGCTCGGCTTCTGGACGAGGGACCCGCTGTGAGCGTGCCGGAGGCGGAGCCGCTGCGGCTCGGGCTGCTGCAATATGGCGTGGGGCGCCCCGACAGCGTTGCCGCCTTCGGGCGCGCGCTGGAAGCGCGGCTCGAGGCCGGGCGCACGCAGGCCGACCTGCTCGTGCTGCCGGAATATGCCTGCGTCGAGCTCGGCGCCGCGCTCGCGGGCGGCGAGGCGGCGGACGAGGCTGCCGAACTCTCCGCCATGGTCGCCGCGGCGCCCGAGATCCTGGCCGTGATGCGTGACGCCGCGCGGCGCCTCGGCACCTGGCTGCTGCCGGGCACCCTGCCCGTCCGCGCCACGGATGGGCGCGTCGTGAACCGCGCGCCGCTGATCGCCCCGGATGGCCGCATGGCGATCCAGGAGAAGCGCGCCATGACGCGCTTCGAAGCCGAGCGCTGGGGCGTCTCCCCGGGCATGGACCCGAAGGTCTTCGACACGCCCTGGGGGCGGATCGGCATCTCGGTCTGCTACGATGTTGAATTCCCCAAGCACGTGCGTGTGCAGGTGCAATCGGGCGCCTGGGTGATCCTCGCGCCCTCCTGCACGGATTCGATGCACGGCTTCAATCGCGTGCGCGTCGGCGCCGCGGCGCGCGCGATGGAGAACCAGTGCTACGTCGCCATCACCCCGACGGTCGGCACGGCGCCCTGGTCGGCGGCGCTCGACGAGAATCGTGGCCATGCCGCCGTCTTCGGTCCGGTCGATCGCGGCTTCCCCGAGGATGGCGTGCTGGCGCGCGGCGCGCTCGACCGGGAGGAGTGGGTGTTCTGCCGCCTCGACCCCGCGCGCATGGAGGCGGTGCGCCGGGACGGCCAGGTGCTGAACCACCGCGACTGGCCATCGCATCCCTTCGAAACCGCGACGCCGGCGGCCTTCGCATGACGCTGGTCTATGTCGTCGCCGGCGAGGCCTCCGGCGACGTGCTCGGCGCGCGGCTGGTCGCGGCGCTGCGCGGGCGGCGGCCGGACCTCTATTTCGCCGGGATCGGCGGGCCCCGCATGGCCGAGCAGGGCGTCGCCAGCCTCTTCGACTATCGCGAGCTCGCGCTGATGGGGCTGCTCGAGGTGCTGCCCAAGATCTTCCGCCTCAAGCGCCTGCTTGCCCATGCGGCGGCGGATGTGACGGCGAGGCGCCCGGCGGTGCTGGTCACCATCGACAGCCCCGGCTTCACGCTGCGCCTGGCGGAGATGGTGCGCGCGACCGGCGTGCCCGTCGTCCACTATGTGGCGCCGCAGGTCTGGGCCTGGCGGCCGGGCCGCGTGGCCAGGCTGAAGCAGAAGGTGGACCGCATCCTCTGCCTCCTGCCCTTCGAGCCGATCTTCTTCGAGCACGCGGGCATACCCGTCACCTTCGTCGGCCATCCGGTCCTGGAGAGCGGAGCAGGCGCCGGCGACGCCGGGCGCTTCCGCGCCACGCACGGCCTGGGAGAGCACGAGCGGCCCGTCATCGTCATGCCGGGCAGCCGGCGGATGGAAGCCAGCCGCCTGCTGCCCGTCTTCGGCGCCGCGCTGCGGATCGCATCCGGGAAGCTGCCCGGCCTGCGGCCGGTCGTGCCGGTCGCGCCCATCGTCGCCGATGCCGTGCGGGACGCGGCGAAGGACTGGCCGGTCTCGCCGATCCTCGTCGAGGGCAACGACGCCAAGCACGACGCCTTCGCCGCCGTCGCGCAATCCGGCGGCGCGGGACTGATCAAGTCCGGCACATCCTCGCTGGAGATGGCTGTTGCCGGCATCCCGCACGTCGTCGCCTATCGCGTGAATCCGGTGACGGCGGCGATCGTGCGGCGGCTGGTCAAGGTGCCGCACGCCTCGCTGGTGAACCTGCTGGCCGAGCGCGAGGTGGTGCCGGAACGGCTGCAGGAGAACTGCACGGCGGAAAAGCTGGCCGAGGCGCTGCTCAGGCCGATGCTCGATCCGGCGGCGGCCGCGGATCAGCGCGCGGGGTTCGCGGAGGTCCTCGCCAAGTTGCGGGCGCCCGAAGGGCTGCCGTCGGATGCGGCGGCGGAGGCCGTATTGAAGGCGATCGGCGGGTGAAGGCCGGGAGAGGAGAACCTCCCCCGAACCTCCTCCCTTCTCTGGCCATCATGAGGCGAGAGGAACGGGGCGCTGGCCCTTCCCGCCTCAGGGCTGCATGTGGCTGCCGCCGTCCTCGAGCCAGTTCTGGCCGGTGATGAAGGATGCGCCTTCCGAGAGCAGGAAGCAGATCAGCGGCGCGACCTCCTTCGGCTGGGCGACGCGGCCGAGCGGGATGCGCGCCAGCGTCCGCTCGCGGAAGCGGTCGGAACGGATGGTCTCGGTCATCGGCGTCTCGACGGTGCCGAAGCCGACGCTGTTCACGCGGATGCCGTAACGCGCCCATTCCAGCGCCGCGGTCATGGTGATGCCATAGAGGCCGGACTTCGCCGCCGAGTAGTTCACCTGTCCGATCGAACCGCGCTTGCCCGCGGTCGAGGAGATGTTGACGATCGCGCCCGGCCGTGGCTCGCCGGCCTTGGCGCGGGCGATCATGTGGCGCCCGACGGCCTGCTGCATCAGGTGGCAGGCCGTGAGGTTCACGTCGATCACGGCCTGCCATTGCGGCAGCGTCATCTTCTCGATCATCGCGGGCCGGGTGATGCCGGCATTGTTCACCAGGCCATGCACGGCCCCGAAACGCGCGGCGGCGTCATCGACGATGCGGGCGCAGAAGACCTCGTCGGTCACGTCGCCCTGGATGGCGAGGGTGCGGTCCCCGGCCAGCGCGCCGGAGACGGCGGCGAAGGTCTCGGGGTTGCGTTCGACCATGACGAGGTTGCCGCCGAGGCCGAGCACGAGTTCCGAGATCGCGCGGCCGATCCCCTGCCCGGTGCCCGTCACGACGATGGTCCGTCCCGTGAGGTCCATCGGGTTCTGCATGGCGTTTCCTTCCCCTGCCTGTGCTCGGCGGCAGGGTCGCGCCACCCACGCGCCCTGGCAAGGTCGTGCGGTGTTGGTTTCCAAGGGCCTTTCGGCCTTTTGCGGGGGAGGTCCGGAGGGGGCGAGGCCCCCTCCGTGTCAGTTCAGCCGCAGCCCGCGGATCAGATCCGGCGACGCCGCCGCCTCCCCGCGTTCGACGCGCTTCACGATCCCGGTGAGCGCCGCGTTGGCGGGCGCGTCGATGCCCGCCTCCTTGCCCTTGGCGACGACGAAGCCGTTGAGGAACTCGATCTCGGTCCGTCGTCCCTTGACCATGTCCTGCCCCATCGAGGCGCGGTGCGCGCCGCCGCCGGGCTTCTGGGTGTCGGCGAGACGCCGCGCGTCGTAGGCGGCGCGGGCGTCGGCGTCGCCCTCCCCTGCGCGGGCGATGATCTCGGGGTCGAGGTGCAGGATCTCCTCGAGGTCGTAGCCGAGCGCCTGGCCGACTCGGATGGCCTCGGAGCCGAGGCGCGCGGCGAAGGCACGGATGGCGTCGTCGGCCGTCGCATCCTTGGCGACCATGCCGGTGGCCGCGGCGATGCCGTTGCCCATGACGTTGGCGACGAGCTTCGACCAGCGCTCGCCCCAGAGGTTCGTCGTGGTCAGCGCGGAATCCGACAGCGCCAGCAGCGAGGTGACGTATTCCGCACGCGGGGAGACGCGCCCATGCGGCTCGCCCACGCGATAGACGGTATGGGATGCACCGGACTTGCCCGCCGCACGCTTCACGAGGCCCGGCGCGCTCAGTTCCACGGTGATCAGCGAGGCGATGGCGCCGAGCACCCGGCCCCAGCCGACGATGCCGGCGATGGTCTCCTCGTTGATGCAGTTCTGCAGCGAGACGACATAGCCGCCGGGCGAGAGGTACTGCGCGATCATCGTCGTCGCCCAGGCGGTGTCGTAGGACTTCATGCAGACGAAGGCGATGTCCACCGGACGCTGCTTCGCGAAGGACTGCAGTTCGGTGATGTGGATCGCCTGCACCGGCACAGTGAATTCCGGCACGTCCTTGAGATGGGCGATGGTCAGGCCCCTGCTCCGCATCGCCTCGACATGCTCGGGCCAGGGGTCGATGAAGGTCACGTCGTGGCCGGCCTGGGCCATGTGGGCCCCGGCATAGCCGCCGACCGCGCCGGCGCCGATGATGGCGATGCGTGGCTTGTCCATGATGCTGTCGCTTCCTCCGCTAGAGCAGATCCCGATCAGGTGGAATCACCTGATCAGGTGAAGATGCTCGCAGAAACAATGGGCTGGAGACGTTGCCATGAGCCAGGGCGAACGGGAACGGCTCTAGGCCGCACGGATCGCGGCCTCCACCGCCAGCGCGGCCTTGAGGGCGCGCCGGCCGGCCGCACCGTCCACCACAACCGGCGCGCCGTCCAGGCAGGCGGCGACGAAGGCGGCCTGCTCGGCTTCCAGGCTGTCGTGGTCGGTCCAGGTGGCGCGGTCGATGCCCGAGCCGGGCATGGCCGCGACGGCTTCCGCGCCGCCCCTGCGCAGCACGGCGAGCGAGCGGTCGAGGAAGTTCACGCTCATCTCGCCCTCGGTGCCGAGGACGCGCAGGCGCCGCTCCATCGCGAGCGAGACGCGGGAGGCGGTGAGCACCGCCGCCCGGCCGCCGGCGAAGCGCAGGCGCGCGACGGCGAAGTCCGGATGGTCGGAGGCGACGGCCGCGCCCACGGCCTCCACGGCCTCCGGTTCCCCGCCGGCGAGTTCCATGACCAGGTCGAGGTCATGGATCATCAGGTCGAGGACCACCGAGACATCGAGGCTGCGCGGCCGGAAGGGCGCGGCCCGGACCGCGTCCCAGGACAATGCGCGGCCGCCCGAGGGCGCGCCGGTCACCGCCCGGAAGGCGGCGGAGAAGCGTTCGATATGGCCGACCTGCAGGACGCGCCGCCGGGCGGCGGCCCGCGCGACGAGCGCATCGGCTTCCTCGAGGCTCGCCGCGATCGGCTTCTCGATGAAGACATGCCGGCTGGCATCCAGCGCGGCCATGGCCAGGCCGTGATGGAAGCGCGTCGGCGCCGCGACGATCACCGCATCGGCGGCGGCGATGGCGGCTCCGGGCGTCAGCACCTGGGTCCCGACCTCGGCGGCCACGGCCGCGGCGCGGGCAGGGTCGGCATCGGCCAGGCCGGCCAGCCGGACACGCGGATTGGCGACGGCCTTCAGGGCGTGGAAGCGTCCGAAATGGCCGACGCCGAGGATGGCAAGGGCGAGTCGCCCGTCGCTGGCGTTCATGCCGGCGCTTTAGCACCGGCCGGCGGCAGGAAGGAGGCCCGGGCGGCCTTCACCTCGGCATGGATGACACAGGCCGGGTCGTGGTCGTTCACCAGGCCCATCGCCTGCATGAAGGCGTAGACGGTGGTCGGCCCGACGAAGCGCCAGCCGCGCTTCTTCAGATCCTTCGAGAGCGCGACGGATTCCGGCGAGGTCGCGCGCAGCCCCGGCACCGGCTGCGCCTCGAAGCGCCAGAAATAGGCCGCGAGCGATCCGGCTTCCGCCACCAGTTCGCAGGCCCGGTTCGCATTGTTGACGACCGCCTCGATCTTGCCCCGGTGGCGGACGATCCCGGCATCCTGCAGCAGGCGGGCGACATCGGCCCCGGTGAAGCGGGCGACGCGCTCGAAGTCGAAGCCATGGAAGGCAACCCGGAAGTTCTCGCGCTTGGCCAGGATGGTCCGCCAGCTCAGGCCGGACTGGAAGCCCTCCAGCGAGATCTTCTCGAAGAGGCGGCGGTCGTCGGTGACCGGGAAGCCCCATTCCCCGTCATGGTAGGCGACATAGTCGGGCGAGGCGGCGCACCAGCGGCAGCGCAGGCGGCCATCGGGGCCGGTGGTGATGCGCTCCATGGTTCAGCCCACCAGGAGGGTGCGGCCGTCGCCGGCGGGCTCCCGCCCCAACCGGGACACGGGCTCGCGGCCTTCCCCCGAAGGCCAAGCGCCCCGCCGTTCGGCGGCGCAACGCAGCAGGATCACGAACATCGCCTGGTCCCTTTCCGGAGCGGGGTTCCGCCGGCATCCTGGCGCACGGCAGCTCGCCCGGGCCGCGGCCCTGCCGGCGCCATCCCTGGCTTGGAAGCGGTTGCTGCGGGGACGGCCCTTGGACTTCTGCCACGACATGGATTCGTGCTACCAGCGAAACGGGGCGGAGGAGACGGACGACCGATGCCAGCCTACACGTCCATCTATCGGGGAACGGTCACGAATGCCATGGATCCGCTGCAGCAGCGGCGGGTCCAGGTGAGTTGCCCGTCGGTTCCCGGTGCCTCGTCCTCCACATGGGCGGAAGGATGCTTCCCGCCGGGCTCCGGCGGGGGCGGCACGGCCTACAGGGTCGGGGACAAGGTCTGGATCTGTTTCGAGGGCGGGGATCCGGCCCGCCCTGTCGTGATGGGGCGGCTCGGCGGCTGAAGCGCCCCGCCGGCCCGCCAGGCCGGGGTCCGGCGCGGAGCAGGACGGGAGCCGGAACCGCCGGCCGGGGCGAGGCAGCCGCCCGGCCATCCACCGCGGCAAGGCGGGGTTGCATCCCCTGCCCCCCCTCGCCATTGTCCGCCCCGCTCAGAACTGGGGTACCGACTGCCGATGCTACATTTCGCGCGCTGGAAGACGGTCAGCATCCTGCTGGTCTGCCTGGCCGGGCTGCTCGTGAGCATCCCGAACCTGCTGCCGCGCGCCGTCTTTCCGGATTGGTTCCCGGTGCGGCAGGTCAATCTCGGCCTCGACCTGCGCGGCGGATCGTACCTGCTGCTGGAAGTGGACCTCAACACGGTCGTCCGCGAACGTTTGGACGGCATGGTCGATGCCGCGCGCACACGCCTGCGCGCAGGCAATATCCGCTACGTCAACCTCTCGGCCGACCTGCCCAACAGGCGGATGGGCCTGCGGGTGCCGGATGCGGCACAGATCCCGGCGGCGGTGGCCGCGCTGCGTGAACTCGCGAATCCCATCCAGACCTCGACCGGGCAGCAGGTTCCGGACATCGAGGTCACCAGCGAACCCAACGGGCAGATCTGGGCGACCGTGACCGAGGCCGGCCTGCGGGCCAAGGCGACCTCCGCCGTCGAGCAGTCCCTCGAGATCGTGCGCCGCCGGATCGACGAGACCGGTGTGTCCGAGGCGCTGATCGCGCGCCAGGGCCAATCCCGCATCCTGGTGACCCTGCCCGGCGTCGAGGACCCGAACCGCATCAAGTCGCTGCTCGGCCGCACCGCGCGCATGACGTTCCACCTGGTGGACGAGTCCGCCGAGCATGCCAGCACGCCGCCGCCCGGCGTGATGTTCCTGCCCGGCGAGCAGGAAGGCCAGCGTTACGCGGTGCGCCGCCGCGTCGAGGTGGACGGCGCGAACCTCACCAATGCCCGCGCCGGCCAGGACGGCCGCACCGGCGAATGGGTGGTGAACTTCACCTTCGATTCCGTGGGGACCCGCCGCTTCGCCCAGATCACGCGCGAGAATGTCGGGCGCCCCTTCGCCGTCGTGCTCGACGGCAAGGTCATCACGGCGCCGGTGATCCGCGAGCCCATCATCGGCGGCCAGGGGCAGATCAGCGGCAGCTTCAACGCGCGGTCGGCGAACGACCTCGCGGTGCTGCTGCGCGCGGGCGCCCTGCCCGCGCCCCTCACGGTCGTGGAGGAACGCACCGTCGGGCCCGAGCTCGGCGCGGACGCGATCCGCGCGGGCATGATCTCGCTCATCGCCGGCACGGTCTTCGTGTTCCTCTACATGGGCCTTGCCTACGGGCTGTTCGGCTGGTTCGCCAACCTCGCGCTGGTCTTCAACATCATCCTGATGGTCGCGGGGCTGTCGTTGCTCGAAGCGACGCTGACGCTGCCCGGCATCGCCGGCATCGTGCTGACGCTCGGCACCGCGCTCGATGCGAACATCCTGATCAACGAACGCATCCGCGAGGAGACGAAGCTCGGGCGAACGCCGATCAGCGCGCTGGAGGCCGGCTATACCAAGGCGTCCGGCACGATCATGGATTCGAACCTGACGAACCTGATCGCCATGGCCTGCCTCTACGGCTTCGGCTCCGGCCCGGTGAAGGGCTTCGCCGTCACCGTCGCGATCGGCACCGTGGTGCAGATGTGGACCGCCACCGTGCTGACCCGCCTGATGGTGTCCTGGTGGTACCGCCGGACGCGGCCGAAGGAGCTGCCGGTCATCGAGCGGCCCGGCCTGTCCTTGATGCAGCGCCTGGCACGCCCGCTGTTCCGGATCGTGCCGGACGTGACGCGCATCCACTTCATGCGCGGGGCGCGGATCGGCCTGCTGACCTCCGCGGTGCTCTCCTCCGCCTCGGTCGCCCTCGCCTTCTATCCGGGTCTCCAGAAGGGCATCGACTTCAAGGGCGGCATCGAGATGGAGATCCGCACGCCCGAGGCCGGCAACATCGCCGCGCTGCGCAGCGCCGTCGACGCGCTGAACCTCGGCGATGTCAGCATCCTGCAGTTCGGCGATGCTTCGACCTTCGCGGTCCGCCTGCCCGCCCAGGGCGACGAAGGGGCCGTGCAGAGTGCGGTCAACGCCGTGCGGGGCGCCGTTGAAGGCGTCGCCGCCGGGACCCGCATTCTGCGCGTGGAGGCGGTGGGGAACCGTGTCTCGGACGAGTTGTTCCTCGGCGGGATGATCGCGCTCGGCCTCTCCTTCGCGGCGATGCTGCTCTACATCTGGTTCCGCTTCGAATGGCAGTTCGGCCTGGCGGGCGTGGTGACGCTGATGCTCGACACCACGAAGGTGGTCGGCGTGATGGTCGTCACCGGGATCGAGTTCAACCTCACCACGGTCGCGGCGATCCTGACCATCATCGGCTTCAACGCCAACGACAAGGTCGTGGTGTTCGACCGCATGCGCGAGAACCTGCGCAAGTACAAGGCGATGCCGCTGGAACAGCTCGTCGATCTCTCGATCAACGAGACACTGAACCGCACGCTCGGCACCTCGATGACGCTGCTGCTCTCCGCCCTGCCGCTGGCGCTGTTCGGCGGGGATACGCTGTCGGGCTTCGCCTGGCTGATGATCGCCGGCATCGTGATCGGGACCTCGTCCTCGACCTTCATCGCCGCGCCGATCGTGCTGTTCACCGGGCGCACGCGGCTGCGGCGGGCGGAGGATGCTGCGCCGTCAACGGCGAAGGCCGCGAAGGGGTGAGCAGCACCTGGAGAGGGGCGCTGCCCCTCCCCGTTCACCCGTTCCAGGCGCGCCGGTACAGCGCCACGATTTCCTCCGCCGAAGGCACCGCCGGGTTGTTCGCCGGACTGCCCGAGGCGAGCGCCTGATCCGCCATGGTCGTGAGCAGCCCGTCCCATTTGGCCGGCTCGATTCCATAGGCGGCCGGCGTCGGCACGGCGAGGTCGCGGTTCAGGTCGCGCAGCTCCTGCAGCAGCTTCGCGCCGGCCGACTGGTCGCCTTCCGCGGCCGTCGCCACGCCCATCGCGCGCGCCGCCTCGGCATAGCGCGGCAGCGCGGCGTTGAGGCTGTATTCCGTCACCGCCGGCAGCAGCATGGCGTTGGACAGGCCATGCGGAACATGGAAATGCGCCCCGATCGGCCGCGACATGCCGTGCACCAGCGCGACCGAGGAATTGCTGAAGGCGATGCCCGCCAGCGTCGCGCCCTTCATCATCGCGGCGCGTGCGACGGCGTTGGAGGGCTCGCGATAGACGGTGCGCAGGTTCGGCGCGATCAGGCGCATGGCGCGCAGCGCGAACTCGTCCGCCTCGTCGTTCGCGCGCTTCGACACGAACGCCTCCAGCGCGTGGGTCAGGCTGTCGATGCCGGTATCGGCCGTGGTGCGCGGCGGCACGCTGAAGGTCAGCTCGAAATCCACCACGGCGGCGAGCGGCAGCGCGCCGAGCCCCGCGATGAGCATCTTCTCGTCGCGCCCGGTGTCGGTGATGACGGTGAAGCGCGTCGCCTCGCTCCCCGTCCCCGCGGTGGTCGGGATGCAGATGACCGGCAGCGCGCCGCGGTTGGCCTGCGCCGGCACCTTGAATTCGCGCATCTTCGCGCCGGGCGCGGCGGCGCCGAGGATCGCCATGGCCTTCGCCGTGTCCATCGGGCTGCCGCCGCCGAAGCCGACCAGGCAGTCATAGTCGCCCGCCTTCATCGCCGCGACGCCGGCCTCGATCACGGTGTCCGTCGGATCGGGCACCGTCTCGCTGAAGACGCCGGGCTGCATTCCGCCGGCGCGCAGCGGCGCCAGGGCCTTCTCGACAGTGCCGGAGGACACCATCCAGGGGTCCGTCACCACCAGCGGCCTGGACAGGCCGAACTGCCCCAGGACCTCCGCGAGCTTTCCAACCGAGCCGCCGCCGATCATCAGCAGGCGCGGCGAGACAAAGGTCGTCGTCATCAGATCTTGCCTTCGCGAATCATGGCGATGATGCCGGAGAAGTCCTTGGGGCCGCCGCCCTGGTCAAGGAAGCGGCGATAGAGTTCCAGCGCGCGGGTCCCGAGCGGCGTCGCCGCGCCCACGTCGCTGGCCGCCTGTTGCGCGAGGCCCAGGTCCTTCGTCATCAGCGCGGCGGTGAAGCCGGGCGCGTAGTCCCGGTTGGCGGGGCTCGCCGGCACCGGCCCCGGCACCGGGCAGTAGCTGTTCAGCGCCCAGGACATCGAGGTGGACTTCGAACAGACGTCGAACAACGCCTGGTGCGAGAGGCCGAGCTTCTCGGCGAGCACGAAGGCCTCGCAGGTCACGGTCATGGTGGCGGCGAGCATCATGTTGTTGCAGAGCTTCGCCGCCTGTCCCGCCCCCGCCGCGCCGCAATGGACGATGGTTCGGCCCATCGCCTCGAGGATCGGCGTCATGGCGGCGACCGCAGCATCGTCACCGCCGACCATGAAGGTGAGCGTCCCGGCCTCGGCGCCCATCACGCCGCCCGACACCGGCGCGTCGAGGAAGGGATGGCCCGAAGCGGCGGCGACCTCGCGCGCGGTGGCGACGTCGATGGTCGAACAATCGACGCAGATCGCGCCCTGCCGCGTCGCCTTGGCGAGACCGCCCTGCCCCAGCCAGGCGTCGCGGACATGCTCGCCTGCCGGCAGCATGGTGATGACGAAATCGGCGTCCTTCGCCGCCGCGGCGGCCGAGAAGCCGGCGGCCGCGCCCGCCGCGACCAGCGCATCGACGGCCGGCTGCACGATGTCGAAGACGACGACCTGGTGGCCCGCCTTCACGAGGTTGCGCGCCATGGGCGCACCCATCTTCCCGAGGCCGATGAAACCGATGCGCGCCATGTCGCTCCTCCCGCGGTCGCGGCGGGAGGGTAGGCTCAGCGACGGGGCGAGAAAACCCCGCCGCACGCTTCAGGCCGCACGTGCCTTCGCATAGAGCGCAAGCCGCTTCGCCGCCGCTTCGGAAAGGCCGCCGGCGAAGTCGAGCCCGGCCGCCGGCAAGGTCTCGGCGAAGTGGCAGGCGGCCTCGTGGTCCGGGCCGAGGCGCCGCAGCGCCGGCACCTCGGTCCTGCACCGTTCCTGCGCGAAGGGACAGCGGGTGTGGAAGCGGCAGCCCGCGGGCGGGTTGAGCGGGCTCGGCAGGTCGCCGCCGAGCGGCTTCACCTGGCCCCGCCGCTGCGGATC
This sequence comes from Pseudomonadota bacterium, assembly GCA_023424475.1. Lineage (GTDB taxonomy): Bacteria > Pseudomonadota > Alphaproteobacteria > Acetobacterales > Acetobacteraceae > Neoroseomonas. Next base: position 9,860 of record JAFADX010000310.1, on the reverse strand, counting down.
GGGGTGCGGGATCGCCGACAGCAGGGCGCGCGTATAGGGATGCCGCGGCGCCGAGAACAGCGCCCGCTTCTCCGCGATCTCCACGATCTGGCCGAGATACATCACCGCCACCCTGTCCGCGACATGCTTCACCACCGCGAGGTCGTGCGCGATGAAGAGATAGGCGAGGCCGAAGCGCCGCTGCAGGTCCTTGAGCAGGTTCACCACCTGGGCCTGGATCGAGACGTCCAGCGCGGATACCGGCTCGTCGCAGACCACGAGGTCCGGCTGCACGGAAAGGGCGCGCGCGATGCCGATGCGCTGACGCTGCCCCCCGCTGAATTCGTGCGGGTAGCGTTGAGCATGAAAGGCGCGCAGGCCGACAAGGGAGAGCAGCTCCTCGACCCGCTTCCTGCGGGACGCGGCGTCACCGATGCCATGAACCAGCATCGGCTCGGCGATGGTCTCGGCGACGGTCAGGCGGGGGTTGAGGCTTGCATAGGGGTCCTGGAAGACGATCTGCATCCGCCGCCGCATGGCGCGCTGCGCCGCGCCGACGATGCGCGTGACGTCCACGCCCTCGAAGGCGATGCTCCCGCCGGTCGGTTCGATCAGCCGCAGCACCAGCCGTGCCGTGGTGGACTTGCCGCAGCCGGATTCGCCCACCAGCGCCAGCGTCTCGCCCCGCTTCAGCGAGAAGGAAACGCCATCCACGGCACGCACCGTGCCGACCTGCTTCGCCACGATCAGGCCCTTGCGGACCGGGTAGTGCTTGGCGAGGCCTGAGACCTCGAGCAGCGTCTGGCTCATGCGGCGAAGGCCTCCACGGGCGCACGCAGGCAGGCGGCGCCATGGCCGGGGACGATATCGCGCAGCGGCGGCTGTTCGGATTTGCACTCGGGCGCGGCGAAGGGGCAGCGCGGATGGAAGCGGCAGCCCTTCGGCAGGGCGAAGGGCGGCGGCACGCTGCCTTCGATGGCCAGCAGCGTCTCGCGTTCCTCATCCAGCCGCGGCACCGAGCCGAGCAGGCCGAGCGTATAGGGATGCATCGGGTCGGCGAAGATCGCACCCGCCTCGGCGCGCTCAACGACGCGGCCGGCATACATGACGGCGACCTCGTCGGCCATTTCCGCCACCACGCCGAGGTCGTGGGTGATGAGAATGATCGACATCCCCGTCTCGGCCTGGAGGTCCCGCAGCAGGTCGAGGATCTGCGCCTGCACGGTCACGTCGAGCGCCGTGGTCGGCTCGTCGGCGATCAGCAGCTTCGGCTGGCAGGCGAGCGCCATCGCGATCATCACGCGCTGGCGCATGCCCCCCGAAAGCTGGTGCGGGTATTCGTCGAAGCGGCGGTCGGGCGATGGGATTCGTACGCGGTTCAGCGCCTCGATGGCGCGGTCGCGAAGTTCGGCGTTGGATGCCCGCGGATCGTGGGCGCGCATTGCCTCGGTGATCTGGAAGCCGACGGCATGGACCGGATTCAGGCTGGTCATCGGCTCCTGGAAGATCATCGCGACCTGGCTGCCGCGCACCTCCCGCATCTCGGCGGCCGACAACCGCACCAGGTCGCGGCCGTCCAGCATCACGCGCCCGGCGGCGATCCGGCCGGGATGCGCGACGAGGCGCATGACCGAGAGCGAGAGCACCGACTTGCCGCAGCCGCTCTCGCCCACGATGCCGAGGGTGCGGCCGCGCGGGACGGAGAGGTCGACGCCGTCGACGGCCGTCACCTCCCCGCCATGGGTGCGGAAGACGGTGCGCAGCCCTTCGATGCGCAAGAGATCATCGTTAGTTCCCGGCATTCGGGTCAGGTCTCCGGTGCGCGGGGGCTGCGCCTGTGCGACATGCGTCCCGTCACGACCAGTGGAAGGTGGGCGGGGCGATCTTCTCGGCGCTGCGGTGCGCCCAGTCCTGCTGCGGCACCTTGCCGACCACGCGCTTCTGCGCCTCGTGCAGGTGCTCGGCGGCCTGGCGGTAGTCCATGGTCAGCACCTCGCCATCCTCGACCACCTTGGCGCCGTCCACGTAGACGGCCTTCAGCGCACGGTCGCCGGCGGCGTAGATCAGGCTGCGCAGCGGATCATAGGCGGGGCGGACCATCGGATGGGTGATGTCCACCAGCGAGAAATCCGCCTTGCAGCCGACCGCCAGCCGCCCGATGTCGTCGCGCCCGAGCGCCAGCGCCCCGCCGATGGTCGCGGCGTTGAACAGGTCGGTCGTCGTCATGGTGCGCGGGTTGCCCGCCTGGGTGCGCGCGATATGGGCCGCGAGGCGCATCTCATCCAGCATGTTGTGCGGGTAGGTGTCGGTGCCGATGCCCATGTTCACCCCGTTCCGCATGTAGCGGCCGAGGTCCTTCATCGCGATGCCGCGCCGCGCGAAGACGGTCGGGCAATGCGCGACGGTGGTGCCGGTCTCCGCAAGGCGCCTGAGGTCCGTCTCGGTATGCCAGCGCGTCGAGGGATGGTCGTCGAGGAAGATGCCGTGCCCGATGATGGCGCGTTCCCCGAGCAGCCCCATGCTGTCGAGCCAGCCGATCGGCGTCGTGCCGTGGCGGCGGGTGATCTCGTGGAACTCCACCACCGACTGCGCGGCATGGACCTGCCAGGACAGGCCCCTCGCCTTCGCCTCGGCGCGGCTGTCCTTCAGCAGGCCGGCCGAGCAGGTGTCGATCTGCGCGGGGACGACCATGCCGAAGAGGCGGCCGCATTCATGCTGCTCGGCCCGCTCGACCAGGCGGAGGGCTTCCTCCATCGCCTTCTCGCCGGCCTTCTCGTCCCACTCGTATTCCACGACGTGGCCGTTCTTGGTGTACCAGCGCGCCGAACGGAACATCGGCGCGACGCAGACGCGCATGCCGGCCTCGGCCAGCAGGTCGAGCCAGCCGGGATGGGCCATCGACAGGTCCGCGAGCGTCGTGACGCCTGAGAGCAGGAGCTCCGACAGCGCCACGCGCACGCAATGCGGCACCGCTTCCGCATCGGCGCGGAAGATCGGCATGTATTCGTAGAGCGAGGAATTGTAGAGGCCGGGCGAGCCGATCTCGTCGAGGAAGCCCTTGTTCATGGGCTCGCTCGAAGGATGGGAGTGGATGTTGACGAGTCCCGGCATGACCATCAGCCCGCGCCCGTCGATGACCGCATCGGCCTGGCCTTCGTAGCCGCGGCCGACGAAGGTCAGCGTGCCGTCCTGGAAGGCGACATCCGTGTCGGGCATGTAGCTGTGGGACTTCGCCGAGGGGTCCCACCCCACGACGAGTTCCGCGTTCCTGATGAGCGTGGTGGTCATGCCGGCGCCCTCCCTCAGCGCGTCAGGCGGATGTCGAGGCCCTTGTAGAGCCCGACGCCATAGATCCCATGGGCGCGCACGCCCTGGGTACGGGCCGAGGAGGCCAGCCAGAGCTGCTCGCGCGCCACCGGGAACCAGACATTGTTCTCGGCGACGATGCGCTGCACGCGGGCGATGGCGGCGGCGCGCGCGGCCGGATCGATCTCGGTCTGCGCGGCGCGCAGGCCCTCATCCGTGGCCGTGTCGTTCCAGTTCATCCGGTTCGGCGTCGGCCGGTTGCGGCTGAGGAAGTAGAGCGACATCGCGTCCGTCGCCGTCACGTAGGGATAGGACATCACGAAGGCGTCGAATTCCTGCGTGGCGAGGCGGCCCCAGCCGACCGTCGCATCCCACATCTGGATGCGCATCTCGATGCCCACGCGCCGCAGGTCGGCCTGCATCGCCTGCAGGTATTGCTGCGCCGCCTGGGTCTGCAGGCCATAGACGAGGAAGGAGGCGCGCTGGCCGTCCTTCACGCGGATACCGTCGGAGCCCATCCTCCAGCCGGCCTCGTCCAGCACGCGGCGCGCGCCGGCCTGGTCGAAACGGGGGACCATGCGCGCGGCCTCGGCGTCGAAGCCGGTCACCGCCGGGTTGAGGTAGGCATCGGCCGGCGTCGCGGTGCCGAACCAGGTGGCGCGGACCATCGCGTCACGATTCACCGCCATGTTCACGGCGCGGCGGATCGCCGGGTCGCTCACCACGGGCTTGTCCACCTTGAAGCCCATGAAGTGATCCCAGAAGTAGTTCTCCTGCCGGGACATGTGGATGTTCGGCGTGCGGCGCAGCTGCTGCACGGCGATCGCCGGGATGTATTGCGTGACGTCGCCCTGGCCGGTCTGCAGCGCGGCGAGGCGCGTCTGGCTTTCCGGCGTCACGCGCCAGACCACGCGGTCCACCTGCGGGGACGGGTTCTGGTACATGCCCGGCGGGCCCCAGTTGTAGCCCTGGTGGCGCTGCAGCACGAGTTCCTGCCGCGGCGTCCAGGACACCCAGCAATAGGGGCCGGTGCCGTTGAAGCCCTGCACGCCGAAGTTCTGGCCCAGCCGCTCGACCGAGTTGCGGTCGACCACTGAGGCGAAGAACAGGGTGAGCTGGTAGAGCAGCTCGCCGAAGGGCTCGGTCAGCTCGTATTCGACCGTATGCGCGTCGCGGGCGCGGATCTCCTTCACCGGGCCGGCGCGCCAGCGCACCGGGCTGCGCGTCGCGGGGTCGATCCAGCGGTTCATCGAATAGACGACGTCGTCGGCCGTCATCGGGCGGCCGTCGCAGAAGGTCACGTCGCGGCGGAGGTGGAAGGTGTAGGTCTTCCCGTCCGGGCTGACCTCCCAGCTTTCGGCGAGCAGCGGGCGGATGGTCCGCATGTCGAAGTCGAGGGCGACCAGCGTATCGGCCATCATGTAGAGGACTTCGCCCGCGCCGCGCGCGGTGGAGCGCGGCGGGTCGTAGCGGTCGGCGTCGATCTCGCGCAGGACGACGAGGGTGTTGGGCGGATTGGCCGTCTGGGCGAGCGCATCGCCCGCCGGCGCGGCGGCGGCGAGCGCGAGCAGCGCGGCGCCGAGGGTCTTCTTCATCAGTCCATCTCTCCCGATCATACGCGAAGCCTAGGGTCGAGCGCGTCCCGCAAGGCGTCCCCGAGGACGTTGAAGGCGAGCACCACGACGAAGATGAGGATGCAGGGCACCACCGCGATATGCGGGGCGAAGAACAGGAAGTTGCGGCCTTCCGAGGCCATGGCGCCCAGTTCCGGCACCGGCGGCTGCGCGCCGAGGCCGAGGAAGGACAGCGCCGAGCCCAGCAGGATCACCTGCCCGAAGCGCAGCGTGGCGAAGACGAAGATCGCCGAGAGGCAGTTCGGCGCCAGGTGCCTGCGGATCAGCCGCGCATCCGTCATGCCCGTCGCGCGCGCCGCCTCGATGTAGTCGAGGCGCATGACCACCATGGCCGAGCCGCGCACGATGCGCGCCATCAGCGGCACGGTGGCGACCGACAGCGCGAGGATCACCGAGAAGATCCCCGGCCCGAAGATCGCGGCGATGGCGAGCCCGACCAGGATCGCGGGGAAGGACAGCATGATGTCCACCAGCCGCATGATCGGGCCGTCGAGCCAGCGGTGATAGAAGGCGGCGAGGAAGCCCAGCAGCGCACCGAGGCTGCCGCCCAGCACCACCGCCGCGAAGCCCATCAGCAACGACACGCGCAGGCCGAAGAGCAGGCGCGTGACCATGTCCCGCCCCTGCGCATCGGCGCCGAGGGGCAGGCCCTCGCTGCCCGGCGGCTGCATCGCGAGCGAAAGGTCGTTGTCGTAGGGATCCGTCGGCGCCAGCAGCGGCGCGAAGACCGCGGCGAGGACCAGGAGCACCACCAGCAGCAGGGAGAAGGCCGCCGCCGGCTCGCGGATCAGGCGCGACAGCACGCCCGGGCGCGGCGGGGCGATCGGCTCGTCGGTCTCGGTCGTGGCGCTCATGCGCCGCGGATCCGCGGGTCGAGGGCGGCGTAGAGCACGTCCACGGTCAGGTTGATCACGATGAAGCCCATGGACAGAACGATGATGGTTCCCTGCGCCATCGGAAAATCCGAGGACAGGATGGCACCGACGGCGAGCCGCCCGACGCCGGGCCAGGAGAAGACCGTCTCCGTCACCACGGCGCCGCCGAGCAGGAAGCCGATCTGCAGCCCGATCAGGGTGATGACGGGAACGAGGGCGTTGCGCAGCGCGTGGCGCAGCACCACGAGCCGCTCGGTCAGCCCCTTGGCCCGCGCCGTGCGCACATGGTCGGCCGAGAGCACGTCCAGCACCGCCGTGCGGGTCATGCGCGAGACGGGGCCGACGAAGACCCCGCCCAGGGTGATGGCGGGAAGAATGATCGACTTGATGCCGTCCAGCGTCCACAGCGGCCCGCCGCGCCCGGTGAAGGGCAGCCACTGCCACTGGAAGCCGACGAACCAGATCAGCACCAGGCCGAGGAAGAACACCGGCACCGATACGCCCGCGACCGAGACCGCCATGATCAGCCGGTCCAGGATCGAACCGCGCCAATAGCCCGCCAGCGTCCCGAGCAGGATGCCGAGCGGGATGGACCAGATCAGGCTCGCGAACATGAGTTCGAGCGTCGGGCCGATGGTCGCGCCGAGTTCCTGGCTCACCGGCACGTTGTTGATGATCGAGGCGCCGAGATCCCCATGCAGCAGCCGCCAGAGATAGAGGCCGAACTGGACATGGAGCGGCTCGTCGAGGCCGAGGTCGGCACGGATCGCGGCGATGACGTCGGGCGTTGCGGTCGGCCCGGCGCGCACCGTCGCCGGGTCGGTCGGCACCACCTGCATGAGCAGGAAGCCGATCAGCAGCACGCCGAACATCACAGGGACGGCGAGAACCAGGCGCTGGATGGCGTGACGCAGCATGGAAGGACTACTGCGCCGCCGCGGCGCCCGCAGCTTCCCCGTGGCGGTCGAAGATCGCCGCGCCGTCGCGGAAGGTCAGGTCAGCCTGCGTCTTCAGGATGGCCTCGGGCTCGATCGCGAAGACATCCGCGGAGAGCACGGCGATGTCCGCCTGCATGCCGGGCTCGAGCGTGCCGCGCCGGTCCTCGGCGAACTGGGTGAAGGCGCCGCACCAGGTGTAGCAGTGCACCGCCTCCTCGGGGCTCAGCCGCTCTTCCGGCCCCAGCACCGTGCCGCGGTTGGTCTTCCGCGTGACCATGGTGAAGAGGTTGATGAAGGGATCCACCGTGCAGACCGGGCAGTCGGAGGAAGCCGCCGGATGGTGGCCCTCGTCGAGCCAGGTCTTCATCGGATAGGCGCGGTCCGAACGCTCATGGCCGAGGTTGCGCAGGTAGAGGTCGCCGAACTCGTACATGAAGGTCGGCTGGGGCACCGGCAGGATGCCGCGCGCCTTCATCCGGCGACGCTGGTCGCGGGTGAGGAAGCCGCAATGCTCGATGCGGTGGCGGCGGCCGGCGAAGGGGTGCGTGGCGCTGTCCGCGGCCTCCATGCCCTGCAGCACCTGCTCGATCGCGGCATCGCCGATGGCGTGGATGTCGAGCTGCCAGCCCTGCTCATGATAGAGCTTCAGCAGCGCATGGATCTTCTCGTCAGGGAAGGTGAAGACGCCGGTGCCGCCGCCGGCGCTCGCGAGATAGGGCTCGAAGAAGGCTGCGGTCAGGCCGCCGGCGGAGCCGTCGGCGAAGACCTTCACCGCGCCCCAGCGCAGGCTGTCGTCGCCCGCCATCGGCCGCAGCCCGGCCGCCCAGGCGTCCTGCGCGATGCCTTCGGGGTTGCCGGCCAGCACCTGCCACATCCGCAGCGGCAGCCGCCCCGCCGCCTTGGCCGCGTCATAGGCCGCGATCTCGTTCATCCCGGCGGTCATGCCGACATTCATGTCGGTCGCCGAGGCGAAGCCGAGCGAGGCAAGATGATCGCAGGCCGCGCCGATCGCATCGACCATGCGCGCCTGGCCGGGCGCCGGCATGACGTCCCTCACCAGGCGCATGGCGCGTTCCTGGAACTCGCCCGTCAGCCTGCCGCCCTTGCGGACGATCACGCCGCCTTCGGGGTCGGGCGTGTTGTGGCCGACGCCGGCGAGCTTCATCGCCGCGCTGTTCGCCACGCCGACATGCCCGCAGGTGCGCACGATGAAGACCGGGTTGTCGGGCGCCGCGGCGTCGAGCTCCTCGGCCAGCGGCTGGCGGCCGATGTCGAGCTCGCCATGATCATAGCCGCGCCCGAGCACCCAGGCCCCCTTCGGCAGCACCTGCGCGGCGACGCGGATGCGGCGCAGCACCTCGTCCAGCGTCCGCACCTCCTCGGCCCGCAGATTCACCTGCGACAGGCCGAGGCCATAGGGCAACAGGTGCATATGCGCTTCGTTGAAGGCCGGGATGCCGACGCGGCCGGCGAGGTCGATGCGCCGCGTCCCCGCCCCGGCGGCCGCGACGGCATCCTCGCCCAGCGCCAGGACGCGGCCGTCCTTCACGGCCACGGCATCGGTGAACCCATGCGCGAGGCCGCGGAACACCCGCCCCCCGGAAATCAGCAGGTCGGCAGTCACGAGCGGTAATCCGGCTTTCCGTCTTCGATGAGCCGCAGAGCGGCGGTCCAGGCCATGGCGAAGCCATCCTCGCCGGCATTCGGGCGGTTGAACTGGCCAGCGGTGTGCCGGCGGACGCTTTCAGGCGGCAGCACGAGTTCGGCACCGCCCGCCATGGCGGCAATCTGCGCCTGGCAGGCGCGCTCCAGGTAGTAGATGTTCAGGAAGGCCTCCGGCGCATGGCGGCCGCAGACCAGCAGGCCGTGGTTGCGCAGGATCATCGCATTGTGCGTGCCGAGATCCTTCACCAGCCGCTCCCGCTCATCGAGGTCGAGGGCGATGCCCTCGTAATCGTGATAGGCGAGGTGGCCGTAGAACTTCAGCGCGTGCTGGCTGACCGGCAGCAGCCCCTGGCGCTGCGCCGAGACGGCGATGCCCGCCTCGGTATGCGTGTGGATGACGACCGCGGCGTCCTCGCGCGCCATGTGGATCGCGGAATGGATCGTGAAGCCGGCCGCGTTGACCGGCTTCGATTCCGCGCCTTCCTCGACCACCTTGCCGTCGAGGTCGATCTTCACGAGGTCGGAGGCGCGCATCTCGTGGAACAGCACGCCGTACCTGTTGATGAGGAAGTGATGCCCGGGGCCCGGCAGCCGCGCGCTGATATGCGTGTAGATGAAGTCCGTCATCCGGAAATGCGCGACGAGCCTGTAAAGGGCCGCGAGATCGCAGCGGATCTTCCATTCATCTTCACTTATGCCACGCATCGCGGCAGGCGGGGTGACGGCGTTCACGGCGACAGGCTCCGGCGGAATGGCCGGACTGTCATCTTGGTCCGTGCAGGCGTCAACCCGCGTTCCGCCTGCACAACGCGCAGCGCCGCGCCGCAGTGCCGCGATGCGAGGCAGGGCCTGCCGCGAATGCGCTCAGGCGGGCAGGCGCGCATCCGCTTCCTCAAGGTCCACCCCGACCCAGAGGCCGTGCTCGCCGCCACCGAGGATGACGCCCCGCAACGGACTCACATCCGCGAAGTCGCGCCCCCAGGCGAGCACGACATGCTCGTCGCGCACGACGATGTCATTGGTCGGATCAAGGCCGACCCAGCCGTGCTCCGGGCCGAGCCATGCCTCGACCCAGGCATGCGACTGGTCGGCGCCGCGCCGCGCGACGCCGCCGGGCGGAGGGCGTGTGCGGACATAGCCCGACACGTAGCGCGCCGGCAGGCCGAGACCGCGCAATCCGCTGATCATCACGTGCGCGTAATCCTGGCAGACGCCGGTGCGGCTTTCCAGGACCTCCGCGACCTGCGTGTTCGGCCCGGTGACGCCGGGCCGGTAGGTGAAGTCCCGCCGGATCCGCCCCATCAGCTCGAGCAGTCCGGCCAGCACCGGGCGGCCCGGCGCGAAGGAGGCGGCGGCATATCCGGTCGCGCCGGGCACGCGCGGCGCCAGCGCGCTCGGAAAGCGGAACTCGGCCGCGGGCCAATGGCAGGCCGCCGCGGCGACATCGCGCCACGGGGGCGTCG
>JAFADX010000187.1 GCA_023424475.1 Pseudomonadota bacterium | reverse complement strand
GCTGCCGCCCGGCCCCGCGCGCGTCATCACGGCGGCGCAGGCGGAGGCGATGCGGCGGATGATGGCCGCGACGGTCGCGCGCGGCACGGGGCGCGCGGCCGCGGTGCCGGGCCTCCCGGTGGCGGGCAAGACCGGCACCACGCAGGACAATCGCGACGCCTGGTTCGTCGGCATGGCCGGCGGCCTCGTCATGGGCGTCTGGCTGGGCAACGACGACGCGACGCCGATGGATGGCGTCGCGGGCGGCGGGCTGCCGGCGCGGCTGTTCCGCAGCATCCTGGAAGCGGTGCGCGCAGGGCGGGGCTGATATCAGGCGCCCGAAGGCTTTACCTTCGTGGCCTTCATGCGCTGGCGGGCCGCATTCGTGGCCCTTGGCTTCGCCGCATTTGCGGCAGCACCCGTCCGGGCGCCCGCCCCCCCGGGCCGCAGGCCGGACCTTCGCCCGCCCGGTATGACACGGGCGGCGGCGCCTGACCCATGCCCGGCGGTCGCCGCTGCCCGTATCCCCTTGGCTTTGCGCGCCGCCACGACGCCAACCCCGCGCGCGACACCGCCGGCGCGACGCGCCGCCCCGCCCGACCTCCGCCGCTACCGCCTTCACGCCGCCGCAGATGGCGGCGATGCTGTCCTTTCGATGCCATCCGCCCTTGCCGGTGTCGCGCTGCAACTTGCCGCGCTCGCGACCTTCGTCGCCATGGACACCATGACCAAGCTGCTCACCCACGGCTTTCCGGTCGTGCAGGTGATGTGGGCGCGCTTCTTCTTCGGCCTGCTGACGGTCGCGATCGCGATGCGGGTGATCACGGGGCAGGTGCCCTGGCGGTCGCGCGCACCGGGGATGCAGACGCTGCGCAGCCTGATGCTCTGCGGCTGCAACATGCTGTTCACCACGGCCCTGGTGCATATCCCGCTGGCGGATGCGACAGCGGTGGGCTTCGCCTCGCCGCTGCTGACCATCTCGCTTGCCGCGGTCTGGCTGCAGGAAAAGGTGGGCTGGCGGCGCTGGACCGGGGTGGGGGTGGGGCTGCTCGGCGTCGTGGTGCTGCTGCGGCCGCCCTTCATCTTCGGCACCGCGCCGGTGCACTGGGCGATGCTGCTGCCGCTCGGCACCGCCTCCCTGTTTGCCGTCTACCAGATCCTGACGCGCAAGCTCGCGGCGATCGACGATCCGCGGACGACGATACTGCACACCAGCTTCGCGGCGACGCTCGTGACCTCGGCCATCCTGCCCTTCGGCGCCGTCTGGCCTTCGGCGGGCGCCTGGGGCGCCTTGGTGATGCTCGGGGTCCTGGGCGGGCTCGGCCACGGGTTGCTGGTGCTCGCCTATGCCCGGGCGCCGGCGAGCCTGCTCGCGCCGATGTCCTACACGCAGATGATCTGGGCGGTGCTGGCCGGCGTGCTCGTCTTCGGGGACGTGCCCGACATGCTGACGCTGGTCGGCATGGCGGTGATCGCGGCGGGCGGCATCCTGGTCGCGCTGCCGGACCGGTCCCGGCGCTGAGCCCCGCCTGGGGAGGCCGCGCCGGCGGCCGCGGACCGGGGCACGCCAGCGATCGTGTGGCCGCGCCGATACGGTCGCGCTTGCGCCGGCGCCCCCGCTGCGTTACCGAACTCCGTCGCAGGCAGCCGCCTTTCGGCGCCAGGCGACTCGTGGCCCCGTCGTTGCGGGACTGCGCATGAGGGACGCAATGGCTGACATCGGACTGGCCAAAGGGGCCGAGGAACGCGGGCACGCCCGGGCGGCGCTCGACGCCGACAGCGTGCGTGAGGCCTATCGCCGCTGGGCCGGATTCTACGACATGGTCTTCGGCGGCGTCTCCGGGGTCGGACGGCGGCGGGCCGTCGCGGCGGTGAACCGGCTGTCCGGGCCCAGGGTCCTCGAAGTGGGGGTCGGCACCGGCCTCGCGCTGCCGCTGTACCGGCGGGACCTGCAGGTGGTCGGGATCGACCTCTCGCGCCATATGCTGGAGATCGCGAGGCAGCGGGTCGCGAAGGAGAAGCTCGCGAACGTGCGCGGGCTGCTCGAGATGGACGCCGAGAACATGGCCTTTGCGGACGCATCCTTCGACGTCGCGGTGGCGATGTTCACCGCCTCGGTCGTGCCGGATGCCAAGAAGCTGTTCGCCGAGATGTCGCGCGTGGTGCGGCCCGGCGGCCACCTTCTCTTCGTGAACCACTTCGCCGCCGAGGGCGGGCCGCGCTGGTGGGTGGAGCGGGCGATGGCGCCGCTGTCGCGCCGCCTGGGCTGGCATCCCGACTTCGCGCTCTGCGACCTGCTCGATCCCGCGACGACCGATGTCGAAGCGATGGAGCCCTGTCCGCCGGCAGGGATCTTCACGCTGGTCCAACTGCGGAATCCGGCGGCGACCGAACAGCTTCTCGCCGCCGAATAGGCGTCAGCCGCGGCCTCCGCCGCGACGGGCAGCGGCGCCCGCCGGGCGGCCCGCGTCGAAGCCCAGGAAACCGGCATCGGGCCGCGGCGCACCGCCGTCATTGGCAAAGAGGCGCGGCCGTTGCGGGGCGGCGGCGCGCACAGGCCGGCCACGATTGGCGG
>JAFADX010000162.1 GCA_023424475.1 Pseudomonadota bacterium | reverse complement strand
CTTCAGCAAGCTCAAACAGTTCCGCCGCGTCGCGACGCGATACGAGAAGACCGCCAGGAACTACCTCAGCATCGTCACCCTCGCCGCCACCATCCTGTGGTTGAGATAACTGTCCACACGGCCTAGGCGAAGCGTTCCGCGCTGAACGGCGTGAAGTCGAAGTTCGGCTTCTCGCCGGCTATCGCGGCCGCGACCACCGCCCCGGTCGGTGCCGAGCCGGTCAGGCCGAGATGGCCGTGACCAAAGGCGCACCAGATGCCGTCCCAGGTCCTGAGCGGCCCCAGCACCGGCACGCTGTCCGGCAGGCAGGGGCGATGGCCCATCCAGGTCGTGCCCCCATCGGTGCGGACGTTCGGGAAGACGGCGCGCAGGTCGCCCAGCAGCAGCCGCGCCCGCGCCTCGTTCGGCGGCGCGTCGAGGCCGGCGATCTCGACCGAACCGGCGACGCGCAGCCCCTCCTCCATGGGCGAGATGAAGACCTTGCGGTCGGCCGGCGAGAGGATCCGCCCCAGCCGCACGCCGGCGCCGGGCAGCATGACGTGGTAGCCGCGCTGGGTCTCGAGCGGCACCTTGATGCCGAGCGGCGCCAGCAGCCGCGCCGACCAGGCGCCGGCCGAGAGCACCGCCTTGTCCGCCGGGATCACCCCCGCATCCGTGACGACGCCCGCCACCCGGCGACCGTCCATGCGGATCGAGCGCACCTCGACCTCGCGGATGTCGCCCCCCATGCGGCGCACGCCCTTCGCGACCACCGAGGCCATCCGCGCCGGATTCACGCAGGAGCCATGGTCCGGCAGGAAGACCGCGCGCGTGTAGTCGGAAGAGACCTCCGGTTCGAGGGCCGCCAACCCCGCACGGTCCAGCACTTCCATCCGCAGCCCGTGGCGGCGGCGCAGGTCGAGCCCGGCCGCATCCTTCGCCATCTGCGCCTCGTCCCGGTAGAGGTACATCTGTCCCTCCTCCCGGATCAGGTCGAGTGCGCCCTCGGCCGAGAGGATCTCCCGGTGCCGTTCGAGCGCGCCGAACATCAGCGAGGCGAGCGCGGAGGCCGCCGCCTCGACCTGGGAAGTGCGCGCGGAGGCGACGAAGCGCGCGAGCCAGGGCGCGGCCTTCAGCCAGTAGCGCAGCGGGATGTGCAGCGCGCCCCTGGGGTCCATCATCATCTTCGGCACCTGCCAAAGCACGCCCGGCATGGCGAGCGGCGCCACCGAACCATGGCTGATGGCCCCGGCATTGCCGGTATAGGCAGCGTGGGCCTTCCGTGCCTCCAGCACCAGCGGCCTGAGGCCGCGCTGCGCCAGGTGCCAGGCGACGCAAAGGCCGACGATGCCGCCGCCAATGACAACGATGCGCGGCGGGTCCGATGGGGTCTGCATGCGCGCATGCTGGCGCAGGCCGGGCCGGCACGGAAGCCCGGCGGGCGCGTTGACGGCCGACCGGGGCCAGCGCACCCTTTACGCAACCAGGACGAGGAACGTCCCATGCGGATCACCCCGAACAATGCCGGGCTGGGCGCGCGCGTGGAGGGCATCGACCTCTCGCGCTCCCTCCCGCCCGAGGATTTCAGGACGGTCCTGCGCGCCCTCGGCCAGTACGGCGTGCTGTGCTTCCCGAAGCAGGACCTGGATGCGGCGGCGCTGTCCGCCTTCGGCAGCCGCTTCGGCGAGCTCGAGGTCAATGTCGCCAACCTGTTCCACGCCGAGAGGCATCCGGAGGTGATGCACCTGTCGAACATGAAGGACGCCGAGGGCAGGCCGATCGGCCTCTCGGACGCCGGCCAGGGCTGGCACACCGACATGTCCTATTCCCGGGAGATCGCGCTGGCGAACGTGCTGCACGCCAAGATCGTGCCGCGGCGGAACGGCAGGGTGCTGGGCTGCACCCAGTTCCGCAACATGCACGCGGCCCATGACGACCTGCCCGCCGAGGTGAAGCAGCGCATCGAAGGCCGCACGGCGATCCACGACTTTGCCAAGTTCTGGGACATGATGCGCATCCGCCCGGGATCCATCCGCGGGCCGCTGACGCCGGAACAGCGCGCGAAGAAGCCGCCCGTCTCCCAGCCGCTGGTGCGCGTGCACCCGGTCACGGGGCGGCGCGTGCTCTACTGCAATTCCGGCTACGCCATGCATGTCGAGGGCATGGAGCGCGCGGAGAGCGACGCGCTGCTCGACTACCTGTTCCGCCACCAGGCGCAGGAGAAATACCTCTACACCCACGAATGGGACGAGGGCGACGTGCTGATGTGGGACAACATCGGCACCATTCACAATGCCGTCGCCGACTACGGCCCCGATGAACACCGCTTCATCCTGCGGGTGCAGGTCATGGCGAACCTCGACTACGCGGCGCTGGCCGCATGAGGCTCGTCACCTTCGAGGGCCCCGGCGGGCCGACACTCGGCGGGATGGTCGGCGACAGCGCCGTGGAACTGCGCCCGGCCCTCGCCGCGGCGATGCGCGCGGCGGGTGAGCCCGACACCTCCGCCGGTACCATCCCCGCCGACATGGTGGCGCTGATCGGCGACGAGGCGGCGATGGTCGCCGCGGGCCGCGCCCTCGCCTTCGCCGCGCGGGCGGAGAATGCGGCCCTGCGGCGGCCGCATGCCGAGGTGCGCCTGCTCGCGCCGCTGCGGCCGGGCAAGATCCTCGGCGTCGGGCGCAACTACGCCGACCATGCGAAGGAGGCCGGCAGCCCGAACCCCGAGATACCGAAGATCTTCCTCAAGCCGACCTCCGCAGTCGTCGGCCCCGGCGCCGCGGTGCGCATCCCCCGGGGCGTCACCAAGCCCGATTGGGAAGTGGAACTCGGTGTCGTCATCGGCCGGCGGGCACGCGACGTCAGCGAGGGCACCGCGCTCGACCACATCGCGGGCTACACCGTGCTCGACGACATCAGCGCGCGGGAATTCCAGTTCGACGTGCCGCTCGCCATGACCTCCTTCGCCAAGGCCATGGACGGCTTCTGCCCGATGGGCCCCTGCGTCGCGACGGCGGACGAGGTGGGCGAGCCCTGGGCACTCGACCTTCGCTGCTGGCTGAACGGGGAGGAAGTGCAGCACGGCAACACGCGCGACCTGATCTTCCCGGTGCCGGCGCTGATCGCTTTCCTCAGCCGCTACATGACGCTCGAACCAGGCGACGTGATCGCGACTGGTACGCCGGCCGGGGTTGGACATTTCCGCGACCCGCCCCGCTACCTGAAGCCGGGCGACCGGCTGCGGATGGAGGTCGAGCGCGTGGGTATCCTCGAGCACATGATCGCCTGATCCGCCATCCCTCGGCGCGTGGGGGACGAAGTCCCGGCGCGAATTCGCTTGATCCGCGCCATCGCGCCGCGCGACCGTCCGGACGCCGAACAAACGGAGGCGCTTGCGATGGCCACGGATGCGACGGCGCGGAACCGTGCCCGCGTGCAGGAGATCTACGCGGCCTACCTCCAGGGCAACCTGCCATTCGTGCTGGATGCGCCGACCGACGATGCCTGCTGGGCCTCGGGGGACGAGGCGGTGGCCACGCCCTGGTGCGGCACGCATCGCGGACGGGAGGGCGTGCAGGGCTACTTCGCGGCGCTCGCGGCCGAATGCGGCATCGTCGGCTACCATGTCGACCAGGTGATCACCGACGGCGACTGGGTCGCCGTGACCGCGCGGGCGCGCGCCCGCTGCCATCACAACGGC
This sequence comes from Pseudomonadota bacterium, assembly GCA_023424475.1. Taxonomy (GTDB): domain Bacteria; phylum Pseudomonadota; class Alphaproteobacteria; order Acetobacterales; family Acetobacteraceae; genus Neoroseomonas. Next base: position 233 of record JAFADX010000162.1, on the reverse strand, counting down.
GCGGAGCGCGAGATTTCCAAGGTGGACGTGATGCGGCTGCGCGACGGCCGGATCAGCGAGTTCCACGAGTATCACGACACCTCGCAGATCGCGGCCGACCTCCGGCGCTAGGGTCGCGCCTCAATCAGGTCCACCAGATGATGGAGGCGACGAGCGCGACGGCGGATGCGAAGTTGCGGGCGAGCCTGTCGTAACGGGTGGCGATGCGGCGGAAGTCCTTGAGGCGGCAGAAC
>JAFADX010000117.1 GCA_023424475.1 Pseudomonadota bacterium | reverse complement strand
GCCGGTGCGCACAATCCACAGCACGCCTTCGACGAACATCCGATTGTCGCGGCCGGTTGAGCCCCTCTGGTCAGGCCGGCCGATGATCAGCGGCGCCATCCGCTCCCACGCCGCGTCGCTCAACACCAGACGATCCAATACACCCAAGGCCGCCTCCCCAAAGGCAGCCTTGAATCACGATCCCACCGCTCAGGGAACCCCTAGAGTCCACACAACCTAGCGTGTGGCAGGCAACGCCCGCCGCCACCCGATCCGGGCATCGCATCCGCCGGCCTGGGCGGGAGACCTCTCCCCCACGCCGCAGGACCGTGCCAGATTGATGCGAAGCCGGGGCCGCCGCCTGCCTACGGGGCCGGACAACGAAGGAGGATCGCCATGCCGAAGCCGACCACGTCCCGCCGCGCGCTGCTCGCTGCGGGCGGCACACTCGGGTTGCTGCCGGGGGTGCGGGGCGCGATCGCCCAGCCGGCCCTGGAACCGCGCGTCGTCATCGTCACCAGCTTCTCGCGCGAGGTCACCACGCCCTTCGCGCAGGGCTTCGAACGGGCGCATCCGGGCACCAAGGTCGAGATCCAGAACCGCAACACCGCCGCCGCCGTGGCCTTCATCCGCGAGACGCGCTCGAGCCCACCCGACCTCATGTGGGCGAGCGCGCCGGATGCCTTCGAGGTGCTGAAGCAAGGCAGCCTGCTCGCCAGGCCGCAGATCGACACCAGCGGCATCCCGGAGCGCATCGGCGGCCAGCCGACCAACGATCCCGACGGGCACTACTTCGGCTTCGCCGTCTCCGGCTACGGCATCATGTACAATACGCGCTACCTGCGTGCGAACCGGCTGCCCGAACCGAAGGAATGGGCCGACCTGACGAAGCCCGTCTACCAGGGCCATGTCGGCATCTCGGCGCCGAGCCGCTCCGGCACCACGCACCTGACCGTCGAGACGATCCTGCAGGGCGAGGGCTGGGAGAAGGGCTGGGCGCAGCTGCTCGAGATGGCGGGCAACTTCGCGCAGGTCTCGGACCGCAGCTTCGGCGTGCCGGACGCCGTCAACAGCGGCCAGTACGGCATCGGCATCGTCATCGACTTCTTCGGCCTCTCGGCCAAGGCCTCGGGCTTCCCGGTCGAATTCGTCTATCCCACCGTGACGACGCTGGTGCCGGCCAATATCGGCATGATCGAAGGGGCGCGGAACCCGAACGCGGCACGCGCCTTCATCCAGTTCCTGCTCTCGCCCGAGGGCCAGCAGATCCTGCTCGATCCCAAGGTGATGCGCCTGCCGGTGCGCCGGGAGGCCTATGCCCGAGCCCCGGCCGGCTTCCCGAACCCCTTCACCAATCCGAGCCTCGGCGCGCGGGTGCGCTTCAACAGCGATGTCTCGGAGGTCCGCTACCAGCTCCTCAACAGCCTCTTCGACCGCGTGATCACCTTCCGCCTGCGCGAGCTGACGGATGCCTGGAAGGCGGTGCATGCCGCCGAGGCGCAACTCGCCCGCCGCGACAATGCCGAGGGCCGCCGCCTTGTCGCCGAGGCGCGGGCGAAGCTCACCGCCGTGCCGGTGACCGAGCAGCAGGCGGCCGATCCCGCCATCGCCGGCGCCTTCCGCGCGACGCGGCCGGACCGGCCCGCCGCCGGCCGCCAGGCGCAGTTCGAGGAGGAATGGGACCGCGCCGCCGTCGCCGCCTACGCCGAAGGCAGGCGCCTCGCGGAACAGGCGCAGCGCGCGCGTTGAACGGCGCGGCCTCCGTCGCCGCGGCGCGCCCCTGGCGCGCGCGGCTTCGTGGCGATGCGAGCGCGAGCCAGCTGCTCGCCGCCGCGATCGTCGCCGCCTTCCTGCTCGCCTTCCTGCTGGTCCCCGTCGGGCGCGTGATCGTCACCGCCTTCGCCGCGCCGGGCGGCGGCTTCACCCTGGTCCACTTCGCCGATTTCTTCCGCACCAGCCTCTTCATCGAGAGCTTCTGGAACAGTCTCTACGTCGCGGGGATGAGCGTGGTCTTCGCCTCGCTGCTGGCGGTGCCGCTGGCGGTGATCCTGGCGCGCTACCACTTTCCCGGCAGCGCGCTGATCGCGACGCTCGGCGTTCTGCCGCTGGTCATGCCGCCCTTCGTGGGCGCGGTGGCGATGCAACTCATCTTCGGGCGCAACGGCACGGTCAACCTGCTGCTGATGGACTGGCTGGATGTCAGGCTGGACCTGATGGAAGGGCTGAACGGCGTCATCTTCGTCCAGTCGCTGCACTACTTCCCGTTCATCCTGATGAACCTCTCGGCATCGCTGTCCAATATCGATGTGGCCATGGAGGAAGCCGGGCAGAACCTCGGCGCACGGGGGCTCACGCTGCTGCGGACCATCGTGCTGCCGCTGGCGCTGCCAGGCTACCTCGCCGGGGCCAGCCTCGTCTTCGTCAAGGTGTTCGACGACCTCGCGACGCCGCTGCTGCTGAACGTGACGAACATGCTGGCGCCGCAGGCCTATCTGCGGGTGACCTCGGTCGGGCTCGCCGATCCGATGGGCTATGTCATCAGCGTCATCCTGATGGTGGTCTCGGTGCTGGCCATGGCGGGCGCGGCGCTGCTGCTGCGCGGGCGGGACTACGCCACGGCGCAGCGCGGCGGCGGCGGGCTGTCGCGGCGGCGCATGACGCCGCTCGGCCGGATCGTCGCCTGGTGCTTCGTGGTGGCAACCCTGCTGCTGGTGCTGGCGCCGCATGCGGGCATCCTGCTGCTCAGCCTCGCCACCATCTGGTCCTTCAGCCCGCTGCCGGACGGCTTCACGCTCGCGCACTACGTCACGGTCCTGCGGGAGACGCCGCAGTTCCTGACCAACACCCTGCTCTATTGCGGGCTCGCCGGGCTGATCGACGTGGTGCTCGGCGTCATGATCGCCTGGCTGGTGCACCGCACGCAGCTGCCGGGGCGCGGGCTGCTCGACCTCGCGGCGATGTCGGCGCTGGCGGTGCCGGGGCTGGTGCTCGGCATCGGCATCCTGCGCACCTATTTCGGCATCAGCCTGCCGGACGGGAACTCGCTCGCCACCTCATGGATCATGCTGACCATCGTGCTCGCCGTGCGGCGCCTGCCCTATGCGCTGCGCGCGGTGACGGCGGCGCTGCGCCAGGTGCACCGGAGCCTCGAGGAAGCGGCGGAGAACCTCGGCGCCGGGAAGGCAACGACGCTCGCGCGCATCGTCGTGCCGCTGATGGCGGGCGGGCTGGCGGCCGCCTTCGTCACCAGCTTCGCCACGGCGGCGGTGGAACTCTCGGCCACCCTGGTGCTGGTCACGCGCGACGTGGACGCCCCGCTCTCCTACGGCATCTACATCTACATGCAGAGCGCGGCGGGCCGCGGGCCGGGAGCGGCGCTCGGCGTCATCGCGGTGGTGGTGGTGGCGCTCTGCACCTGGGCGGCGCATGCCTTCGCCGAGCGGGAACGCAGCCGGCGCGCCAGGACGGCCGAGGCGAGGGGGGCGGCATGAACGCGGCAGGCGTGGATGTGGAGGGCGTGTCCTTCGGCTACGGCACGACGCGGGTGCTGGAGGATGTCTCCCTCTCGGTCCGCAAGGGCGAGTTCTTCGCTTTCCTCGGCCCCTCCGGCAGCGGCAAGACGACGCTGCTGCGGCTGATCGCGGGCTTCGGCACGCCCGATCGCGGACGGATCCTGATCGGCGGACGTGACATGACGCGCACCCCGCCCTGGAGCCGCAATGTCGGCCTGGTGTTCCAGAGCTACGCGCTGTGGCCGCACATGACGGTCGGGCAGAACGTCGCCTTCGGGCTCGAGCGCCGGCGCATCCCGCGCGCCGAGCGCGAGCGCCGGGTCAAGGCGGCGCTGGACCTCGTGGGCCTCGTCCATCTGGTCGACCGGCGGCCGGCACAGCTTTCGGGCGGGCAGCAGCAGCGGGTGGCGATCGCCCGCACCCTGGCGATCGAGCCCGAGGTTCTGCTGCTGGACGAACCGCTGTCGAACCTCGATGCCGCGCTGCGCGCCGGTGTGCGCCAGGAACTGGTCGAACTGCAGCGCCGCCTCGGCCTGACCACCATCCTTGTGACCCACGACCAGGAAGAGGCGAACGCCGCGGCCGACCGCATGGCCGTGCTGGATGGCGGTCGCGTGCTGCAGGTGGGTCCGCCGGCGGAGCTCTACGACCGGCCGGCCAACCGCTTCGTCGCCGGTTTCCTCGGCACCGCCAACCTGATCGAAGGCGAGGTGGCGGACGGCGCCTTCCGCATCGGCACGGCGACATTGCCGCTCGCCGCACCGTCGCGGCCGGGGCGGGCCACGCTCGCCTTGCGGCCGCAGGGCATCCGGCTGCTCCGCGAGGGCGGCGGCGCGCTGCAGGCGCGGGTGCGGCGCGCGGAATTCCTCGGCGGGCATGTCCGCTACACGCTCGAACTCGCCGGCGGCCTGAGCCTCGTCGCCGAGGAAGCCCATCTCCGCGGACGCGACCCGCTTGCACCCGGCGCCACCGTCGCCGTGGAGGTCGACACGCGTCAGGCATCGCTGCTTTAGAGCGATTTCACGCGGGGTGTTCGTATCCGCAGTTGCGGAGATAGTTAGTGCATTCGGTGGGAGAGAAGGAACCGAGCTTCTCGCCGATGGTGCGCCACAGGGTCTTACGGCGGCGGGGTGTGGCCTGGCGTAGCAGGGCCTTGAGCTTGGCAAAGACCTGCTCGATGGGGTCGAGGTCAGGGGAGTAGGCGGGCAGCAGATGGAGTTGCGCGCCGCAGGCCTCGATGGCGTCGCGTGCTGCGGCGCTCCTGTGGCTGCTAGAGCGTTTTCCGATCATATTGATGGGTATCCGGTGTGGCGGAAGAAGTTGGTGCAGTCGGTTGGAGTGAAGGTGTCGATCAAACTGCCGATGGAGGACCAGAGGCCTCCGATGGTTCGTTCCGCGGCCTTGCGCAGCATGGCCTTGAGCTTGGCGAAGGCGTTCTCGATCGGATTGAGGTCAGGGCTATAGGGCGGCAGGTAGAGCAGGCTTGCACCTGCCGCTTCGATCGCGACCCTGATGCCCGCACCTTTGTGACTGCCGAGGTTGTCCATGATGACGATGTCCCCGGGCCGCAGGTCGGGCACCAGCACCTGCTCGACATAGGCCTGGAAGGCGAGGCCGTTGATCGGCCCTTCGAGCACCAGGGGTGCGACGATCCCGTCATGGCGCAGCCCCGCCAGGAAGGTCGTGGTCTTCCAGTGGCCGTGAGGCGCGGTGCCGATCAGCCGCACCCCGCGCAGGCTGCGCCCATACAGCCGCG
>JAFADX010000109.1 GCA_023424475.1 Pseudomonadota bacterium | reverse complement strand
CCTCCGGCCCGGCGTCCGAGGGGCGGCAGCGGCGCGGTGGCGGACCATCGGCTTCCGGCAGGCGGCCCCGCCATGCCTCCTCCCCGCCGGCAACCTCGCGGAAGGCGGCGATCGGACCGTCCATCGCCTCCGGGCTCGCGTGCCGTCACGGGCGGACGCCCGGCCGAAAGGGTCAGCCGCCGCTGATCCAGGTCATCACGATCATTTCCCCGCCCGGCGGAATGGGGGTGTCGAGCCCCGCGCGCTCGCCCTCGACGAAGATGTTGAGGTGCCGGCGGACCGCCGGGGTCGAATCGCACAGCCGGTCGCGCATGCCGGGCCAGCGCCGGTCCAAGGCCCCGACCGCCTCCGCGACCGACCCGGCCGTCACCTCGACCATCTGCGGCGCGCCCGGGAAGAGGCGCCGCAGGGCCTCCGGCAGCAGGACCGTGACGGGCTCAGCCATCGCGGACCAGCGTCTCGACGCTGAGGATCGTCGGCAGGTGCTCCGCGATGCAGGCCCAGGCTTCGCCCTCGTCGGCACTGGCGAAGAGCGCGCCGCCGCTGGTGCCGAAATAGACGCCGGCCGGTTCCAGCCGGTCCGCCGCCATCGCCCGGCGCAGCACGCCGAAATAGGCGTTGCTCTGCGGCAGGCCGTCGCGCAGCGCCTGCCAGTTCGCCCCGGCATCCCGCGTGCGCCACACGGCGGCGGCGGCATCCGGCATGAAGCGCCCGGCCTGGTCGCCGTTCAGCGGCATCAGGAACAGCGTGTCGGGGTCGCGCGGATGCGCCACCGCGGGAAAGCCGAAGGTGGACGGCAGGCCCGCCTCGATGCTGGTCCAGGCGCGCCCGCCATCGTCGCTGCGATACATGCCGCAATGGTTCTGCTGGTAGAGCCGCTCCGGCATCCCCGCCGCCATCGCGATGGCGTGCACGCATTGCCCATGCTCGGGGTAGCGGTGCTCCTCCGGCGCATAGTCCTGCCGCGTGCCGCGGTTGCGCGGCACCCAGGTCGCGCCGCCATCCTCGGTCGCGAAGACGCCGGCGACCGAGATCGCCACCCACAGCCGCTGCGGGTCCGTCGGATGGGCGACGATGCCGTGCAGGATCATCCCGCCGCCGCCGGGCTGCCAGTCGGCGCGGCTCGGATGCTCGGTCAGGCCGGCCACGTGGGACCAGGTCTCGCCCCGGTCCTCGCTGCGGAACAGCCCGGCCGGCTCCACGCCGCACCACAGCGTCCCGTCGGCGCCGAGCGCCAGCGACCAGGCCGCCTTGATCGGCGTCTCGCCTTCCGCATAGGCGAGCCCTGCGCTCGAATGCGTCCAGTTCTGGCCGCCATCCGTCGAGCGCCAGACCGCCGGCCCGAACCACTCGTTGCCGCCGGCGGCCCAGATCGTCCCCGTCGCCGGGTCGGCGATCGCGTGGTTGATCGGCCAGGTCTCGCAGAACGGCCCGCGCAGCGCCCAGTCCCGGCGGGCCGCGTCACCCTCGACGATGAAGGCACCCTTCTTGGTGCCAAGCAGCAATTTCACCCCACTCGCCATGGACCATCCTCCGTCGTTCAGCCGTGCGGCGCCTCGCCGCCGAACCGCGCCTGCAGGCGCTCGAGCGATTCCGTCCAGCCGCGCCGGTGCCGCGTCGCCGTCGCCTCGTCGGCGAAGCGGTCGTGCACCAGCGTCAGCTCGGTGCCGCCGGCCACCGCCCGCAGCCGCACGGTCACGCGCGATTCGCGCTCGGGCGTGCTGTGCCAGGCCCAGGTGAAGACCAGCCCCTCACCCGGCGTCACTTCCTCGTAGCGGCCGCCGACCTCGTGCCGCGCGCCGTTGTCCTCCCGCAGCACCACGCGGAACCGACCGCCGGGCCGCGCATCCACCTCGGCCTCCTCGACGCGGGTGTGATGCGGGCCGAACCAGGTCGCGAGCAGCTCGGCCCGGCTCCACGCCTCGAAGACCTGCCGCGGGGTGGCGCGCAGGCGGCGCACCAGGGTCAGGCTCGGCGTCACGGCGCGCGCTCCAGTGCCGCGGCCAGGCGGTCGAGGCTCTCCTCCCAGAAGCGGGCATAGCGCTGCAGCCAGGTCATGGCGTCCTCCAGCGGCGCGGCGACGAGCCGGCAGGTGACCGTCCGCCCCGCCTTGTGCCGCGCGACCAGCCCCGCGCCCTCGAGCACGTCGAGGTGCTTCATCACCCCCGGCAGCGACATCGGCAGGGGCTTCGCGAGTTCGCTGACCGTGAGATCCCCGTCCTCGGCAAGCCGCGCCAGCAGCGCGCGCCGGGTAGGGTCTGTCAGAGCACCGAAGACGCGGTCCAGGGAAGGCGGCTGAAACTGAACCATTGAGTTAAGTTTCAGCTCATGGCCTATCCGATGTCAAATGGATTCGGGCGGAGAGGGGCCTTGCCCCTCTCCGGACCTCACCCCGCCAAAGGCCGAAAGGCCTTTGGAAACCAATACGAAAAATGAGTGTCCAGAGGCCTTCAGGCCTTTGGTGGGGAGGCTTGGAGGGGCAAGGCCCCGCCAACGGCGCGCCTGCCGGGCGCATCCATCAGCCCCGCCACGATCGCCTTGCGCACCGGCGCCAGCACCGCCCCGGCCCCGATCAGCGCCGCCCGCGCCAGCCGCGCCGGCGGCCGGTCGTCGGAATAGAGCCGCGCGATGGCATTGGTCGCCAGGAACAGCGGCAGGCTCGCCCGCCGATGCGCCGAGGCATAGCGCGCGAGCCCCGCCGCCTCCCCCGGATCGCCCGCCGCGCGGATCTCCCGCGCCAGCAGCGCGGCCCCGGACAGGCCGAAGTTGAACCCATGCGCCGTGACCGGATGCATCCCGACCGCGGCATCGCCGAGCAGCGCGAAGCGCCGGCCCGCGAAGCGGTGCGCATAGGTCGCCACCAGCGGATAGGCATGCCGCGTCCCCACAGGCCGCATGGACCCGAGGCGCCCCTCGTAGCGCCGCGCCACCTCCTCGGCGAAGGCTTCCGGCGTCATCGCCATCAGCCGTTCCGCCTTGGCCGGCGGCAGCGTCAGCACGACCGAGGACACATCGCCCGCGAGCGGCAGCATCGCGATGGTCTGCCCATGCCCGAACCATTCGGTCGCGATGCCCTCGTGCGGCCGGTCATGCGCCACCCGCGCGACGATCATGGTGCGGCCGAAATCGAGCATCTGCGCCCCGATCCCGGCCCGCCGCCGCGCCTCCGAGAACCGGGAATCCGCCGCGACCACCAGGCGCGCGGAGACCTCCTCCCCGTCATCCAGCGTCACCCTCGCGCCCTGGGCGCCGAGCGCCAGGCCCGTCACCGCCCGGCCCGCGGCCAGCCGCGCCTCGCCCCGTTCCGCCATCGTCTCGTAGAGCGCGCGGCGGATCAGGTGGTTCGGCACCAGCCGCCCGAGCGGCTCCTTCCCACCCGGCGCGAAGCGCAGCGCCAGCGGAGAGCCGCCGTTGATGACCTTCGCCTCGCGCAGCGGCGCCATCTCGGCCGCCGGAATGCGCCCCCAGGCGCCGAGCTCGCGCAGGATGGCCTGGGAGCGGTGGGTCAGCGCGATCTCCCGCCCGTCGAAGGCCGGTTCGGCAATGCCGGCTTCCGGCGCCCGTTCCAGCAGCGTGACCGAGCGGCCGCTGCCCGCCAATGCACAGGCAAGCGCCAGCCCTGCCGGCCCCGCCCCGATGATCGCGACATCCGTGTCCATGCTGCAAATTCCTCCGGGCGGCGCCTGCCGTCCATGATCCAGCACAAATGGGGCCTCAGCCCTCGTCCTCCAGCGCCCGCCCCGCGCGATGGCTGCGCAGCAGCAGCAGCCCCAGGGCTGCCGAGACGACGAACAGCGCCACGGCCAGCGCGAGCTGCCACGCCCCGTCCACCCGGATGCCCTTGCCGAGCAGCGCGAACACCACGGTCTGCGGAAGGTAGCCGATCGCGGAGGCCAGCAGGAACGGCACCGGCGCGATCGCCGCCATCCCGGCCAGCAGGTTCAGCGCCAGGTTGTTCCCGACCGGCAGCAGCCGGAGCGCGAGGGTGGCGTTGAACGGGCTGCCCGCCAGCACGTCGCGCAACGGCCGCAGCCGGTGCCCGAACCGCCCGGCGAGCCGGCGTTCCGCCCACGCCCGCCCGACCGCCCGGGCCCAGAAATAGGAGATGGCGCAGCCCCCGACCTGCGCGGCGAGCGAGAGCAGCGTCCCCTCCACCGCGCCGAAGGCATAGCCGCCCAGGAAGGCGACCCCCTGCCGCGGCGCCCCCGCCGCGGTCACCGCCGCCCCCATCCCCACGAAGACAAGGTCCCCCAGCAGCCCCTGCCCAAGCACCCAGCGGTCGACCCAGCCGGTGCCCGGCGCGAAGCCGATGCTGCGCAGCAGCAGGCCCGCCACCGCCAGGCCCGCCGCCATCACGGCCAGCTTGGCCAGCGCCGCGCGGCGCCTGGCGGACGCCGCTTCCGCGGTCATGGCCCTTCGTCGTGCTCGATGACCGCCCGGCGCCCGCGCCGCTGCAGCCAGGCCATGCCGATCAGGTCGAAGATGCTGACCAGCAGGCGGTCGAGCGTCCCGTAGTTCGACGCCCCGCGCATGCGGGGGCGGTGGTTCACCGGTTCACTGACGACATGGCCGCCCTGGCGCAGCGTCAGCGCCGGCAGGAAGCGATGCATGTGGTCGAAATGCGGAAGCTCGAGGAAGAGGTCCCGCGCGAAGACCTTCAGCCCGCAGCCGGTATCCGGCGTCGCATCCTTCAGCAGCCGCGAGCGCACGGCATTGGCGATCCGGCTGGAATGCCGCTTCACCCCGCTGTCCTTGCGGTTGACGCGATGGCCGGCGACCAGCGTGCGGCGCCCGGCCGCGGCTTCGGCCTCGGCGCGGGCGAGCAGCCGCGGGATGTCGGCCGGGTCGTTCTGCCCGTCCCCGTCCAGCGTCGCGATCCAGCGGCCGCGCGCGGCCTTCACGCCGGTGACGACCGCCGCCGACTGGCCGCAGGAAGCCCGGTGCCGCAGCGCATGGACCGGCGCGCCGGCCTCGCGCGCGGCCCGCAGCGCCTCCCAGGTCCCGTCGGTCGATCCGTCGTCGACATAGACGATCTCATGCGGGGTGGCGCCGAGCGCCGCCTCGATCTCGGCGACCAGCGGGGCGATGTTGGGCGCCTCGTTCCGGACGGGGATGACGACGGAAAGGGTCGGCAGTGCGGCGCGATCCGGCGCGGCAGGGACGGCCCCGGCGCTGGGCTCGGGAGACATGGCGCGGGCGGGTAGCAGGGGCGCACGCCATCGGCAAGCGCCCCGGTGCGCCCTGCGCCGCACGGGCCTATATCGCCGCCATGCCGTTCGACTCCCGCACCGCCGCCACACCCCGCTCCGCCGCCGATGCCGACGCCCGCGCCGTCGCCCGCTGGCTGCTCCTCGTCGCCGCCCTGGTCTGGATCATGGTCGCCCTCGGCGGCGCCACGCGCCTGACGGGCTCGGGCCTGTCGATCATGGAATGGGCGCCGATCATGGGCACGCTGCCGCCGCTCTCGGATGCGGAATGGCACCGCCTTTACGATCTGTACCGCACCATCCCCCAATATGAGCTGGTCAACCGGGGCTTCGGCTTGGATGGCTTCAAGCAGATCTTCTGGCTCGAATGGACGCACCGGCTCTGGGGCCGGATGATCGGGCTCGTCTATGTCGCCGGCATGGCGTGGTTCTGGCTGCGCGGCCGGGTGCCGGCGGGGCTGAAGCCGCGGCTGCTGCTGCTGCTCGCCCTCGGCGGGGCGCAGGGCGCGATCGGCTGGTTCATGGTCGCCTCGGGCTTCGAGGCCGACCGCACCGCCGTCTCGCCCTACCGCCTCGTCGTCCATCTCGGCATGGCCTTCCTGCTCTATGCCATGCTGGTCTGGACCGCGATGGGGCTGCTGCGCCCGGCCCCGGGGGCCGCGGGCGCGCCGCCCGGCCTGCGCCGCCTGGTGCATGTCGCGGCGGGGCTCGCAATCGTGACCATGCTGGCCGGCGGATTCGTCGCGGGACTCCGTGCGGGCTTCACCTACAATACCTTTCCATTGATGGATGGACGCCTCGTGCCCGAGGGCTACTGGGACCTGTCGCCGGCGCTGAAGAACCTGACCGCCAACATCGCGGCCGTGCAGTTCAACCACCGCCTGCTGGCAACGGTGACGCTGCTGCTCGCCGGATGGGCGACGATCCGGGCTCGGCACGCGCTGCCGCGCGGCGCCGCCCGGGGCGCCGTCATGGGCCTCGGCCTTGCCGTCCTCCTGCAATACGGGCTCGGCGTCGCGACGCTGCTGGCGGTGGTGCCGGCCTGGCTCGGCACGCTGCACCAGGCGGTCGCGGTGCTGGTGCTGACCGGCGCGCTGCTCGCCCTGCATGCCCTGCGCCGCCCGGCGCCGCCCGCATCGCCCGGATGACGCCCGAGGCTGCCGCGCTGCAGGGCGCCGAAGCCCTGCCCCATGCCATGCTCGTGGCGGACGGGGCGCAGCGGCTGGTCTTCGCCAATGCCGCCTTCTGGCGCGATGCCGGGGCCGAGGCATCCCGCTTCCCGCCCGGCACGCCCTTCGACGCCATCCTGCGCCTGCTCGCCTACCGCGGCCTGCTCGGCCCGGGCGAGCCGGATGCCCTCGTGGCCGAAGCGCTGGGCCAGGATCTGACCCGGCCGACGCGCCGCAACCTGCGCCATGCCGACGGCCGCCGCCTGGACGAGGTCACCACCGTGCCCCTGGCCGACGGGGGCTTCGCCATGTTGCGCATGGACATCACCGCCTGCCACCGCGCCACCGCGGCAGCCCAGGATCGCGCCGCGCTCCTCGAACGCGCGCTGACCGACCAGCGCGGCGGGATCGCCCTCTTCGACGGCTCGCAGCGCCTCGTCCTGCACAACGCGGCCTATCGGCGCCATTCCGGCGCAACGCCGGAGATGCTCGCCGACCGGCCCAGGCTGCACGAGGTGCTGGCACGGCTCGACCAGGCAGGCGAGTTCCTGACCGGCCGCGACCGCGAGCACCTGCGTGAGGGCGTCGCCGCCGACCGCCGCCTCATGCGCGTCGTGCAGCGCGAGAGGCACGACGGCACCATCGTGCGCTACGTCAGCACGCCGCACCCCGAGGGCGGCTTCCTCATCGAATCCGAGGACATCACCGACCTCAGCCGCGCCGAGGACGAGGCACGCCGCCGCGCCGCCCTGCTCGACGGCGTGCTGGAGGCGCTGCCCCAGGGGGTCTGCGTCTGGGGGCCGGATGCGCGCGTGGCCAAGATCAACGCCGCCTATGCCCGGCTCATGGAAGGCGCCCCGCTGCGGGTGGGCGATGCCCTCGAAGACGTGATCCGCCGGCGCGCCGAGGCCGGCGAGTACGGCCCGGGCGACCCCGGGGAGATCTGGGCGCGCGAGATGGCGCGCACCCGCGTGGTCCCGCATGGCTACCGTCGCCTGCGCGCCAACGGCACCGCCCTCGACGTGCGCACGGCGCGGCTACCCGATGGCGGGCACGTCTCGGTCGTCACCGACATCACCGGGCTCTGGCGCGCCGAGGAGGAAGCGACGCGCCGCGCCTCCCTGCTCGAGACCGCGATGGCCTCGATGCGCCACGGCCTCGTCGTCTATGGTCCGGACCATCGTGTCCTGGCGCGCAACGATCTTGCCGCCCGCCTCGCCGGCCATGAACCGCACGAGGTCTGGGTGGGCCGGAGCGTCGAGGACCTCATCACCTCCCTCCACGAGTCCGGCCGCCTCGGCCCCGAGCCGCGCGCGACCCTCATGGCCGCGGCCGCGCGCGCCATCGACCGCTCGAAGCCGCACCGCACCATCCGCGAGACGCCGTCGGGCCGGGTGATCGAGGTGTCGTCGGACCCCACGCCGGACGGCGGCTTCATCATCACCCATGTCGACATCACCGCGGTCGCCCGCGCCGAGGCCGAGGCGAAGACGCGCGCCGCCTTCCTGCAGGCGATGCTCGACAACATCCGCCACGGCATCTGCCTGTTCGACGCGGAGGGGCGCGTGGTCGCCGCCAATGCCCTGGCCGCGGACATGACCGGCCTGCCCCCCGATGCCCTGCGGCCGGGCCGCGCCATCTTCGACATCCGCGAGGAGCAGATCCGCTCGGGCGCCTACGAATCGCCCGAGGAAGCGCGCCGCATCCTCGGCGAACGCCGGGACGTGCCGCTGCGTGCGCCCGACCGCTACGTCCGCCGCTGCGCCGACGGCCGCATGATCGAGGTGACGACCGACCGCACCCCCGAAGGCGGCTTCGTGCGCACCTATGCCGACGTCACCGACGAACGCCGCATCCGCGACGAACTCGACCGCGCGCGCCTCGCCGCCGAGGCCGCCAGCGACGCCAAGTCGCGCTTCCTCGCCACCATGAGCCACGAGTTGCGCACGCCGCTCTCGGCCGTGATCGGCTTCGCGGAGGCGATCCTCGCCGAGCCCGACCCGGCGCAGGTCGCCGACTATGCGACGGCGGTGCGCGATTCCGGTCGTCTCCTGCTGGCGCTGATCGACGACATCCTCGACGTCGCGAGCGCCGCCGGCCCCGGCGCAACACCCCCGGTACCGCCCATCGACGCCGCGACGCTGCTGCAGGAGGTCGCGGCCGTCCTCCGCCCCGCCGCCGACGGCGCCGGACTCGCGATCGAGGTCGAGGCGCCGCCCGGCCTGCCGCGGATCGCCTGCGACGCGCGCCGGCTGCGCCGCATCCTCCGCGCCCTGGCCGACAATGCCGTGAAGTTCACGCCGCCGGGCGGGCGGGTCACCCTCGGCCTCGCGCCCGGCGGAGCGGGCGGCCTCGCCTTCCGTATCGCCGACACCGGCATCGGCATGGCGCCGGAGGACATCCCCCGCGCCTTCGAACCTTTCACCCAGCTCGATTCCGACCTCTCCCGCCGCTTCGGCGGCTCGGGCCTCGGGCTCCACCTGGCGCGGCTGCTCGCCGAGGCGATGGGCGCGACGCTCACTCTTGAAAGCGCCCCCGGCCAGGGCACCACCGCCACCCTTCGCCTGCCGCAGGAGATCACCATCTCAGAGGCGGTGCCCGAGGAGATCCCATGACCGCGCTTGCCACCACCGACGACCTCTTCTTCGGCCTGCTCGACCGCGACGCGGCCGAACGCCGCCTGCGCGAGGCGACGGCAGGCTGCGAGGACGGCGAGCTCTTCCTCGAATACCGGGAGAGCGAGGCCATCGCGATCGACGACGGGCGCATCCGCTCGGCCTCCTACGACGCGACGCGCGGCTTCGGCCTGCGCGCCGTCGCCGGGGAGGCGGCAGGCTTCGCCCATGCGGGCGAATTGTCCGACGACGCCATCGCGCGCGCCGCCGAGACGGTGAAGGCGGTCCGCCAGGGCCATTCGGGCACCCTCGAGGCCGGCCCGCGCGCCACCAATGCGCGGCTCTATTCCGATGCGAACCCCCTCGCGGCCATGGACTTCGCCGCCAAGACCGCGCTGCTGCAGGAGATCGACGCCTTCGCGCGGGCGCGGGACCCGCGGGTGGTGCAGGTCATGGCCTCCATCACCGGGGAATGGCAGGCGGTGCAGATCCTGCGCCCCGATGGCCGGCGCGTGGCGGATCTCCGCCCGCTGGTGCGGTTCTCGGTCTCGGTGGTGGTGGAGCAGGATGGCCGGCGCGAGACCGGCGCCTACGGCACCGGCGGGCGCTTCGGCTACGACCGCATCCTGACCGGGACGCAGTGGCAGGGCGCGGTGGACGAGGCCCTGCGCCAGGCGCTCGTGAACCTCGACAGCGTGCCCGCCCCGGCTGGCGAGATGGAGGTCGTGCTCGGCCCCGGCTGGCCGGGCATCCTGCTGCACGAGGCGATCGGCCACGGCCTCGAGGGCGACTTCAACCGCAAGAAGACCAGCGCCTTCGCCGGGCTGATGGGCCAGCGCATCGCCTCGCCCGGCGTGACGGTGGTGGACGACGGCACCATCCCCGACCGGCGCGGCTCGATCACGGTGGACGACGAGGGCACGCCCTCGGGCCGCACGGTGCTGATCGAGGACGGCATCCTCACCGGCTTCCTGCAGGACCGGCTCAATGCGCGCCTGATGGGCGTGGCGCCGACCGGCAACGGCCGCCGGCAGTCCCACGCCCATGCCCCGATGCCGCGCATGACCAACACCGTCATGCTCGGCGGGGCGCATGCGCCGGAGGAGGTGCTCTCCAGCGTGAAGCGCGGCCTCTTCGCGGTGAACTTCGGCGGCGGCCAGGTGGACATCACCTCCGGCAAGTTCGTCTTCAGCGCCTCGGAGGCCTACCTGATCGAGGACGGGAGGATCGGCGCCCCGGTGAAGGGCGCGACGCTGATCGGCAACGGGCCGGATGCACTGACCAAGGTCGCGATGGTCGCGAACGACATGTCGCTCGACCCCGGCATCGGCACCTGCGGCAAGCAGGGCCAGGGCGTGCCGGTCGGCGTCGGGCAGCCGACGCTGAAGATGACCGGGCTGACGGTGGGCGGCACCGCGGTCTGACGCGGACGGCGGAAGCGGCGGCGCCCGTCCCGGCAGAGCCTTCGCAGGCTTCCGGCCCGCCGGCGCCGGGCCGCAGCACCGGCACCAGGAACTGCTTCGTCCAGGCCAGGAATGACGCACCGTTGATCGGCCCGTCGAGCACCAGGGGTGCGACGATCCCGTCATGGCGCAGCCCCGCCAGGAAGGTCGTGGTCTTCCAGTGGCCGTGAGGCGCGGTGCCGATCAGCCGCACCCCGCGCAGGCTGCGCCCATACAGCCGCG
>JAFADX010000075.1 GCA_023424475.1 Pseudomonadota bacterium | reverse complement strand
TGCTTCGCCTGCGCCCTGAGCGACGGCGGGCACCGGCTGCATGCGCGGGCCGGCGGACGGCCGGCGGCGCCAGGGGCCGCTTCCGGGTCGTCCCTGCCGGGCTGGGCGGAGGCGCTTCGGGGCTCGGCGTGAGCCGCCGGAGGTTCCTCATTTGCTCCCCGGGCGAGGTTCGAGGCAGGCTGGACCGGGATGCGGAGCGGCCGGGCCGCGGCATCGGCGGCGTGCCCGCGCGCCATGTTCCGGCAATCCGCCCCCGCACGGGGATACGGAGGACACGACCATGGGCCAGACCACCACCAGCCACGCCAAGGATGCGGCGTTCCAGCGCGGGCTGCGCGCCTTCTTCGAATATCGCGACCTCGGCATCAAGGACGCGACCGGCGGCGCCTTCGGCGCGCATGTGATCCGGGCGATCCCGGGCGAGCACGCGACCGGCCAGTGGCACACCCACGACCTGCCCTTCCAGATGTTCTTCGTGCTGAAGGGCTGGGTGAAGTTCGAATACGAGGATATCGGCGAGAAGACCTTCCACGCCGGCGACTGCTGCTACCAGCCGCGCCTCGTCCGGCACCGGGAGATCGAGCATTCGGACGATGTCGAGATCCTCGAGATCACCGGCCCCGCCGAGTTCGAGACGAAGAACGTCCCCGCCCCGGCCGCCGCTGCCGAATAGCCGGGCGGACGGGGCTGCCATGCGGCGAAGGCTGCGCTATTAGGACTGCGTAAGGTGGCGTGCCGCCTTGCTGCGGGTGTGGCGGAACGGTAGACGCGACGGACTCAAAATCCGTTTCCGGCAACGGAGTGTCGGTTCGAAACCGACCACCCGCACCAGGCGTGCCATGCCGATGCCGGCGCGCCCGAAAGGCAGTCCCCGTGACCTCAAGCGGCCCGAACCATCCCCCTTCCCGCCCGGCCGCGGGAAGCGGAGAGTGGTGCGTTGCCTCCGGGGCCGGGGCTGCCCTGCGCCATGGATGACCGCCGCCCCGTCACGCCGCCGCCCCGGCCACGGCCCACGCCGCCGGAGCCGGAACCGGACCGTGGCGGCCTTGCCGGGGGACCCTTCAGGCGCCTCTCGACCCTGTTGCGCGGCCGCATCCGGCACGGCGAGGTCGGGCTCATCGCCCTCGCGGGCGTCGTGGGCGCGGCCACCGGCCTGATCGTCGCGGGCGTCGGCAAGGCGTCCTGGACGCTGCAGTCCCTGCTGTTCGGCCTGTCTCCGACCGAGCGGCTCTCCGGCAGCCTGGCGCTGCACAAGCCCCTCGCGATCCTCGCCCCGGCCGGCGGCGGGCTGGTGCTGGCCCTGCTGGGCCTCGCCCTCGCGCGCCTCGCGCCGCGCAGCCGCCAGCCGGTCGACCCGATCGAGGCCAATGCCCTGCACGGCGGCCGCATCCCCGCCAGGGACGGCCTGGAGGTGGTGGCGCAGAACATCGTCTCCAACGGCAGCGGAGCCTCGGTGGGGCTGGAGGCCGGCTATACCCAGGCGGGCGCGACCGCGGCGGCCTTCATCGGCAGCCGCCTGGGCCTGCGCCGCTCGGATCTCCGGCTGCTGGTCGGATGCGGTGCCGCGGCGGCGATCTCGGCCGCCTTCAGCGCCCCGCTGACCGGCGCCTTCTACGCCTTCGAACTGGTGATCGGGACCTATTCCCTCGCAGGCTTCCTGCCGGTCGTCGTCGCGGCCCTCGCCTCCGATGCCGTGGTGAACGCCCTGAACGGCCCGCCCATCGCCCTGCTGGTGGGGGAGGTCGCGCCGATCGGGGCGGGCTTCTACCCCCTCTCGCTGCTCCTCGGCGTCGCGGCCGGGCTGGTCGCCATCGGCATCATGCGCTCGGTCAACGTGGTCGAACGCATGATGTTCCCGGTGCCGGCGTTCTTCCGCCCCGCGGTCGGCGGGCTGGTCGTCGGCCTGCTGGCGATGACGACGACCCGCGCCGTGCTCGGCGCCGGCCACGGCGCGCTCCATCTGGTTCTCGATCTCGACATGAGCCTGAAGGCGCTGGCGGTGCTGCTGCTGGCCAAGGCGACGGCCTCGGCCGTATCGGTCGGGGCGGGGTTCCGCGGCGGCCTGTTCTTCGCCTCCCTGCTGCTCGGGGCCGTGCTCGGGCGCGTGGGCGGGGCGCTCGCGGCGGCCCTGGGCGCCCCGCCGGAGGTGCTCGACGCCGGGCTCTGGGCCACCACCGGCATGGCGGCCTTCGGCGCCGCGATCGTCGGCGCCCCGCTCGCCATGACCTTCATGGTGATCGAGACGACGGGCGCCTTCGCCCCGGCGCTGGCGGTGCTGCCGGCGGTGGCGGCCGCGGCGCTGACCGTGCGGCGCCTGTTCGGCTTCTCCTTCGCCACCTGGCGCTTCCACCTGCGGGGGGAGGCGATCCGTTCCGCCCACGACATCGGCTGGGTCCGCGACCTGACGGTGGGGCGCCTGATGCGCCACGACCCGCGCACCGCGCCGCTCACCATGCCCCTCGCCACCTTCCGCACCACCTTCCCCCTCGGCTCCAACACCCGCGTCGTGATGCTGGACGGGAACGGCCACTACGCCGGCATCGTCCTGGTCTCCGAGGCCCATGGGACGGTGGACGAGGAAGCGGGGCTCGCCCCCCTGCTCCACTACCCGGACGTGGTCCTGAACGAACTGATGGACGCCAAGGCCGCCATGGCCCTGTTCGACAGGTCGGGCGCCGAGGCGCTGGCGGTGGTCGCGCCCGCCACCGGCTTCGTGACCGGCCTGCTCACGGAATCCCACCTCCTTCGCCGTTACGGAGAAGAACTGGAACGGCGGCGGCAGGACGAAACCGGCCTGAACGGCTAGGGCAGGTTCCCGCGGCCGCCCCCCCGATGCTTGCCTTCCGCCCCTAATCGCGCGAAAGACGCCCCCCGATCCCCTTTCGACCCAGATTCCGCACGGAGGGCCACGCATGGCCTCGTCCTTCGACCGCATCGCCGACATCATCGCGGAGAACAGCGAAGTCTCCCGCGACAAGATCCTGCCGGACAGCCATGTCATCAACGATCTCGGCATCGACAGCCTCGACTTCCTCGACATCGTCTTCGCCATCGACAAGGCCTTCGGCATCAAGGTCCCGGTCGAGGCCTGGACGCAGGAGGTCAACGCGGGCAACGCGCCGGCGGAGCAGTACTTCGTGATGAAGAACCTCGCCGCGCGCATCGACGAGCTGGTGGCCGCGAAAGGCGGCTGAGGCCCCTTCCGGCGGAGCCCCGCGCGTGCGCTTGGAATACTTCCAGATGGTGGACCGGGTGGCCTCGTTCGAGGGTGAGGCCATCATCGTCGAGAGCACCATCCCCGACGCCTCCCCGGTCTTCGAGGGCCATTTCCCCGGCTACCCGCTGATGCCCGGCGTGCTGCTGGTCGAGACCATGGCCCAGGCCTCCGGCTGGCTGCTGCTGAAGCTGATGAGTTTCGAGCGCATGCCCTTCCTGATGGGGGTGAAGGAGGCGAAGTTCCGTTCCTTCGTCGGCCCCTCGACGCCGGTGACCGTGCACGCGAAGCGCATCCATGACGGGTCGGGCTATGCCGTGACCCAGGCGCGCATCGAGGCGAACGGCAAGCGCATCTGCGACGCGGAACTGACGCTGCGCATCATGGATTTTCCCGCCCCCGAGCTCGCAGCCGCGATGCGCGGGCGCGGGCAGGAGCTCGGCCTCGCATGACCCGCAAGGATGTCGTCATCACCGGGATCGGCCTCGTCTCGTCGCTCGGCGAGGGCCCGGACACGCATTGGGAGGTGCTGTCGAAGCCCGGCGCGGCGCCGGTGCTCGACGAAGCGGCCTTCGCGCCCTACGCGGTCCATCCGCTGCCGGCGATGACCTTCGACGCGCAGATCCCCAAGAAGGGCGACCAGCGCCAGATGGAACCGTGGCAGCGTCTCGGCACCTATGCCGCCGGGCTCGCCATCGACCAGGCCGGCGCGCGCGGCCTCGTCTCCGACATGCACCTGATCGTCGCCGCCGGCGGCGGCGAGCGCGACGTCGCGGTGGACGAGGCGGTGGCGACGGCGCTCTGCACCACGCCGCCCGCGGAAGCCGGCCCGATCCTGAACGAGAAGCTCGCCACCGACCTGCGCCCGACCCTGTTCCTGGCGCAGCTGTCGAACCTGCTCGCGGGCAACATCTCGATCGTCCATGGCGTGACCGGCTCCTCCCGCACCTTCATGGGCGAGGAGCAGGCGGCGGCCGACGCGGTGCGCATCGCCGCGGCGCGGCTCGCCGAAGGGCGCGGCGGCATCGCCCTGGTGGGCGGTGCCTATGCCTCCCAACGCTGGGACCTGGTGCTGCTCTATGGCGCGGGCGGCGCCTGCTGGCGCGGGCCCTTCGCGCCCGTCTCGGCCCGCACCGGCGCGGGCGGCTTCGTCGGCGGCGCGCTCGGCGCCTTCCTGGTGCTGGAGACCGCGGAACACGCCGCGGCGCGCGGGGCGAAGG
>JAFADX010000301.1 GCA_023424475.1 Pseudomonadota bacterium | reverse complement strand
GGCCAGGTGCGCGCCGAGGCCGCCGCCGAGGCCGCCGGCACCGCCGGCGAGGCGGTCGCCGCCCGCATCGCCGAGCGGCTCGGCGAGGATGCGGAGCTGCCGCCGCCGCCCGAGGAACTCTCCGATGCCGCCGAGGACAAGGCCCGCCGCAAGGTCGAGCGCCTGGCCCGGGAGCGCGAGGAGATGGGCCCGGTCAACCTGCGCGCCGAGATCGAGGTCGCCGAGATCGAGGAGCGGATCGGCCAGATCACCGGCGACCGCGACGAGGTGACGGCGGCGATCGCCAAGCTGCGCGGGTCGATCGGCCATCTGAACCGAGAGGGCCGCGAACGGCTGCGCGAGGTCTTCGACCGGGTGGATGCGGAGTTCCGGTCCCTGTTCACGCGCCTGTTCGGCGGCGGGCGGGCGCATCTCGCGCTGGTCGGCTCGGACGATCCGCTGGAGGCGGGGCTCGAGATCTATGCCGAGCCGCCGGGCAAGAAGCTCGCGACGCTGTCGCTGCTGTCGGGCGGGGAGCAGGCGCTGACCGCGCTCTCCCTCATCTTCGCGGTGTTCCGCTGCCAGCCGGCGCCGGTCTGCGTGCTGGACGAGGTGGATGCGCCGCTGGACGACGCGAATGTGGAACGGCTCTGCGACCTGCTCGACGGCATGGCGGCCGAGAGCGGCACCCGGTTCCTGGTGGTGACGCACCATCCCTTGACCATGGCGCGGATGCATCGCCTCTATGGCGTGACCATGCAGGAACAGGGCGTCTCGCGACTGCTGTCGGTCGATCTGGGGCAGGCGGTGCAGATGGCCGAAGGGCCGGTCGCGGCGTGAGGAAAAAAGCCGTGCAGCGGCCGTGTTGCGCCGCCGCATGCGCTTGACAGGTGTAAGGGCAAACCCTAAAGGCCGCCTGCCTTCCGGCGGGGTTCCGCCAGGGAGCGAAGGTGGACGAGCGCAGCGATTTCGAGGATCGGTTGCGGCAGGCCAGGACCCGCGAGGGCCTGGACAAGCGCCCTGACGGGCGCGGGAAACTGCCGCCGGGCCCTTGGGGCATCGGGTTGCGCGCGGGGGTCGAGGTGGTCTCGGCCCTGGTGGTGGGCATCGGGATCGGCTTCGCGCTGGACCGTTGGCTCGGAACCTGGCCTTGGCTCTTCCTGGTGTTCTTCGTCCTGGGCAGCGCGTCCGGGGTCCTGAACGTCTATCGGCTGTTCAATCCCCGGAATCCACCCCGCGCGAAGTGACGCACGAACGGGAGACCTGCCGGTGGCCGCCGAAGAGAAGACGATCGACGCGCTCAGCCAGTTTGAGCTTTCTCCGGTGCTGGGCGTCTTCGGCGACGCGGTGTCCTTCAGCCAGTCCAACGTCTTCATGGTGATCGCGGTCGCGATCGCCTGGTACCTGATGAAGGTGACGGCGGACCGCGGGGCGCTGGTGCCGGGGCGCGTGCAGGCGCTCGGCGAGGCCGCCTACGAGTTCGTGGCCGGCATGGTGCGCGACCAGGTCGGCGACGAGGGCAGGAAGTACTTCCCCTTCGTCTTCTCGATCTTCATGTTCGTGCTGCTCGGCAACATGCTCGGCATGCTGCCCTATGCCTTCACCTTCACCTCCCACATCGTGGTGACGCTCACGCTGGCGGTGGTAGTGTTCCTCGTGGTGACGGGCGTGGCCCTCTACATCCACGGGATGCACTTCTTCTCCTACTTCTTCCCCGAGGGCGCGCCGACGTGGCTGGCGCCGATCATCATCCCGGTCGAGGTGATCTCGTATTTCTCCCGGGTGGTGAGCCTCTCGGTCCGTCTTTTCGCGAACATGGTCGCCGGCCACGTCATGCTGAAGGTGTTCGCCACCTTCGTCGTGCTGCTCGGCGGCCTGGGCGCCATCGGCCCCTTCGTGGCGGCCATGCCCCTCGCGGTGAACGTTGTCCTGATCGGGTTCGAGTTCCTCGTGGCCTTCCTGCAGGCCTACGTCTTCGCGATCCTGACCAGCATCTACCTGCACGACGCGGTGCACCTGCACTGACCCGCCATGTGACCGGGGTGCATCTGCGCACGCGTACGTACAGAACCTCCATGTGATTTAGGAAGGACGAGCATCATGGAAGTCGCCGCCGCGAAGGCCCTCGGGGCCGGTATCGCCGTCATCGCCCTCTTCGGCGTTGGTCTCGGCATCGGCAACATCTTCTCCTCGCTGATCAACAGCGTGGCGCGCAACCCGGCGGCCCGCGACGCGGTCTTCCCGATCGGCATTCTCGGCTTCGCGCTGACGGAAGCCGTGGCGCTCTTCGCGCTGCTGATCGCCTTCCTCATCCTGTTCGCCTGATCACCCCGGCCCCGCCGGCCCATCCGGGCCTTGGCGGGGCCCCGGGCCTGCCCGGGCGGCCTTTGGCCCGGGCATCGAGGCGAGGAGAGACGGCGATGCGCCGAGTGACGTTGCTGGCGGCCCTGGCCGCTATCCTGCCCACCATCGTGATGGCCGCGAGTTCGTCGGAGGTGCCCGTCCAGGGCATGCCGCAGCTTGCCTTCGGTCACCCCGAGCAGGGCCGCCTCCTGGTCGGCCAGGTGGTGTGGCTGCTGTTCATCTTCGCGGCGCTCTACTTCATCATGGCCAAGGTCGCGCTGCCGCGCGTCGGCGCCGTGATCGAGACCCGCCGCGCGCGGATCGCCGCCGACCTCGAGGCCGCCCAGGCCGCGAAGGCCGAGGCCGATGCCGCCATGGC
>JAFADX010000058.1 GCA_023424475.1 Pseudomonadota bacterium | reverse complement strand
CGAGATAACCTCAGGGGAGGTCACCACCAACCAATCCAGCAAAACCCCGCCAACCCAGCGGGCCAACGAACCTAAGGGCTCACCCCCCGCCCGTCAACCCCACCCCATCAGCGGCGTGGCCGGGCTTCTATGCCCCCTGACCGAACCGGTCAACCCCCCTTTCGCCAGGAAAGATACCATTCCGCAAAATGGGGGATCCCGGCCTCGATCGGCGTGCGCGGTTCGAAGCCGCACAAGGCCTGGATCGCCGAGATATCCGCGAAGGTTTCCTCGACATCGGTCGCCGGGCGCGGCGCATCGATCACCGTCGCCTTCCGCCCCAGCGCTGCCTCGAGCTCCGCCACGAAGCGCAGAACCTCGATGCTGCGATGGTTGCCGATGTTCAGCAGCCGCGGCGCCTGGCTCGGCGCGGGATGGTCGAGGCAGCCCAGCACCCCGGCCGCGATATCCTCGACGAAGGTGAAGTCGCGCTTCAGCCGCCCGCCGTCGTAGAGCGTGATCGGCCGCCCCTCGAGGATCGCCTCGGCGAACAGCCAGGGCGCCATGTCGGGCCGCCCCCAGGGCCCATAGACGGTGAAGAACCGCAGCCCTGTCTGGGGCAGCCCGAACAGGTGCGCGTAGGATTCGCTGATCAGCTCCGCCGACCGCTTGGTGGCCGCGTAGAGCGAGACCGGATGGTCCACCCGGTCCGATTCGGCGAAGGGCAGTTTGCGGTTGCCCCCATAGACCGAGGAGGAGGAGGCATAGACCAGATGTTCCACCCGCGGCAGCCGGCGCGCGAATTCGAGCATCACGAGATGCCCCATCACGTTCGCCTGCACATAGGCATAAGGGTCCACCAGCGAATGCCGGACCCCCGGCTGGGCCGCAAGGTGCACGATCCGCGTCACGGCCGGCTCGCGTTCCGCCAGCGCCAGCATCGCCTCGCGGTCCGAGACGTCGGCCTCGACGAAGACAAAGCCCGGCTGCACCGCGAGTCGCGCCAGGCGCGCCCGTTTCAGTCGCACATCGTAATAGGCCGAAAGATTGTCGACGCCGATCACCCGCTCCCCGCGCGCGAGGAGCGATTCGGCGACATGCATGCCGATGAACCCCGCCGCGCCGCTCACCAGGGCGCTCATGCGCGGATCAACCGGTCCTCGAGCAATTCCATGACGGCATGGCCCAGCGCGATGTGCGCCTCCTGGATCCGTGCCGTCACTGTGCTCGGCACCAAGAGGACGTGGTCGCAGAGCACCCGCGCCGGCCCGCCGTCGCCACCCAGCATCCCGACCGTCACGATGCCCATGGCGCGCGCCATCTCGAAGGCGCGCAGCACATTGGGAGACTTTCCGCTCGTCGTGATCCCGAACACCACGTCACCGGACCGGCCCAGGCCCGAGAGCGGGCGGGCGAAGATCTGCTCGAAGCCGTAATCATTGCCCCCCGCGGTCAGCGCCGTCGGATCGAGCGTCAGCGCGACGGCAGACCAGGAAGGCCGCTCCACGCTCGACCGCAGCCGGATCAGCAGTTCCGTCGCGAGATGCTGCGCATCGGCCGCGCTGCCGCCATTGCCGCAGAAAAAGAGGCGTCCTCCGGCGCGGATCGCCGTCTCGCAGGCCCCGACCACGCCCAACAGCGCGGCCGCTGCCTCGGTCGCGAGGCGGCGCCGCAACGCCGCGCCCTCTTCCATCATCGCCGCGAAGCGTGCGGTCTCGTCCATCTCAGCCATCTGCGCCGAGGCTCCCGGACCCGACCGGGCGGTCCCATCCTTGGATCCACGCCGTCCCGGCGCGGCCCGACCTTGTGCGGCGGTTCATCGTCACCTGACCTCCCGAGGCGGCCATCGCCCGTCGATGCGGGCCTCCGGGGCAGATCGCACGGCGAGACAGGGGGCTCAAGCCTGGGTGATGGCAGCCTCGGCAAATCCGGTCCGGATCGCCTCGGCCAGGGTCTCCACGACCGGGCCGCCGGAGCGGCCGGCGACGAGCACGATCGAGAAATCCGGCAAAGGCGGCATCCCGTCCTCCGCGCCCAGAAAACGCAGGCCCTGGGGCAGCGGCCCCGGCAGACCGATCGTCACCGCAAGCCCGGCCAGCGCCGGCGCCAGCGTGCCGGCCTGGGAGGTGCTCGTATAGGCCACGCGCCAAGGCAGGCCCGCCCCATCCAGGGCCCGCACCGCGGCCCGATGCCAGACGCAGCACGGCTGCGCCGTGGCAAGCGGGATCGGCGAGCGCCGATGCGCGGCATGACTGGCCGAACCGATCCAGCGCAACCCCGCCCGCCACAGCGGCAGCCCTTCCATCCCTGGCCGCTCGTTGCCGCCCGAGAGCAGCGTGAGGTCGATCTCATCCTCCTCGAGCCGCTCGACCAGTTCGTTGGACGGGGCGCAGGTGACCACGACCTCGACCGCCGGATGGACCTCGGCGAAGCGTGCGAGGATCCCGGGCAGCCAGCGCAGCGCGTAGTCGTCGGGCGTGCCCAGGCGCACGGTCCCGGACACCGCCGGCGTCCGGAAGGTTGTGATGATCTCGTCATGCATGGCCAGCAGCCGCCGCGCCCGGTCGAGCAGCCAGGCCCCGTGCGGCGTGGTCTCGACGCCCCGCGGCCCGCGCAGCAGCAGCGGCTGGCCGAGCGCCTCCTCGAGCCGGCGGATCTGCATGGAAACCGCCGATTGCGTGCGCCCGACGGCGCTCGCCGCCCGGGTGAAGGACCCTCCCTCCGCGATCAGCACGAAGGAGCGCAGCAGGTCGGGATCGATACCGGGGGGGATGGCCAGCATGGGAATGCCCTCCATGCGGCGATATCAATGATGTTGATCTTTAACGTCAAGCGATTTCGTTTCTCTGATGCTGCACCTGCTGCCAATTTCACGGCAGGCGCTTTCAGGAGGACCGCCACATGACGACCCGCAGCCTCACCACATCCAACACCCCCCGGACCTTCGCCCCGCGCGGCACGGCCTGGACCGCTTGGCTGCGCCGCGTCCTCCGTGCGATCGAGACACGCCGCCAGCTCCTCGAGATGGACCGGCGCATGCTCGCCGACATCGGCATCAGCCGGACCGAGGCCCTGGAGGAAGCGGCGCGCGCGCCGTGGGACCTGGCGCCGCGACGGCGTTGATCCCTGCCGGCGGCGCCCTGCCCGGCGCCGCCGCGCCTTCAGCGCGTCGTGACGGGCTGGCGCTCCAGTTCCGTCACCCGCATCCGCAGGGCGGCGAGTTCCGCCCGCATCGCGGCCAGTTGCTCGCCCACGGGGTCATCCTCGGGGTGGGTGATGCCATAGCCTACGGTCGGATCGGCGCAGATCGACCCGGCCGGCGGCCGCGCTGGAATGCCGACGACCGTGCAGCCGGCCGGCACATCCTTCGTCACCACGGCATTGGCGCCGACCCGCGCGCCGTCGGCAACGAGGATCGGGCCGAGCACCTGCGCCCCCGCCCCGATCGCCACGTTGTTGCCGATGGTCGGGTGCCGCTTGCCCGGCTGGCCCGAAAGACCGCCCAGCGTAACGCCGTGGTAGATCAGCACGTCATCGCCGATCTCCGCCGTCTCGCCGATCACCACGCCCATGCCGTGGTCGATGAAGAGGCGGCGGCCGAGCCGCGCGCCGGGATGGATCTCGATGCCGGTCAGGAAGCGCCCGACATGCGAGACGAAGCGCCCGAGGCCCTTGAGGCCCATCCGCCACAGCGCATGCGCCATGCGGTGCCACAGCACCGCGTGCAGCCCGGCGTAGCAGAGGATCGCCTCCGGCCAGGAGGGCCGTGCCGGGTCCCGGTTGCGAATGGTGCGGGCGAGTTCGACGACTTCCATCGGTGCCCCCGGGATGTCAGGCGAGCCAGGACGGCACGGGCAGCCCCTTGCCGTGCAGGAATTCGGGATTGAACAGCTTGGACTGGTAGCGGGCACCGCCATCGCAGAGCAGCGTCACGATCCGGTGGCCCGGCCCGAGCGCCCTCGCCACCTTGATCGCCGCCGCGACGTTGATGCCGGCCGAACCGCCGACCGACAGGCCTTCATGGATCTGCAGGTCGAAGACCTGCTCGAGTGCTTCCTCGTCCGTCACCTGCACGGCATCGTCGATCAGCGCGCGGTCCGGTTCGAGGTTGCCCGGCACGCGGGCGGCCTGGCCGATGCCCTCGGTGATCGAGTTGCCCTCGGCCTTCAGCGTCCCGGTCTTCACCCAGGAATAGAGGGCGCTGCCCATCGGGTCGGCGAGGACGATGCGCACATCCTGCTTCCTCGCCTTCAGCGCCCGCGCCACGCCGGCCAGCGAACCGCCCGTGCCGCAGGAGCAGGTGAAGGCGTCCACGCGCCCACCCGTCTGGTCCCAGATCTCGGGGCCGGTGGTGGCCTCATGCGCCGCCCGGTTCGCGGTATTGTCGAACTGGTTGGCGTGGACGGCGCCCAGTTCCTCGGCGAGTCGGCGGCTGAAATGCACGTAGTTGCCGGGGTCGGAATAAGGCTTGGCGGGCACCAGGCGCAGCTCGGCGCCGATCATGCGCAGGAAGTCGATCTTTTCCCGGCTCTGGGTCTCGGGGATGACGATGACGCTGCGATAGCCGCGCGCATTGGCCACCAGGGTGATGCCGATGCCGGTGTTGCCCGCCGTGCCTTCCACGATGGTGCCCGGCTTGCCCGGCGTGAGCAGGCCACGCTTCTCGGCATCGAGGATGATGCCGAGGCCCGCCCGGTCCTTCACCGACCCGCCGGGGTTCATGAACTCGGCCTTGCCGAGGATCTCGCAGCCCGTTGCCGCGCTCGCCCGGCGCAGGTGGATCAACGGTGTGTTCCCGACCGCGCCTTCGAAGCCGTCCACGATGCCTGTGGCCGGGGGCGGGACTGCATCCATGACGGGGCGTTCCTTGCTCTTGGTGGAATGATGGTCGGGTGCCTCCGGCGATGGGACAAGGGGTAGGAAATCCTTTCTCCTGAACGGTTTGCAGAAAGAATTCCTTGGCGTTTCGGGCCATGTCGAGGCCAAACCATCCACGGTCCTTGACCTCGGGTGGCGCGATAATAGAACATATAGCGAACATCGAACGGCGCCCTCCAGGCCATGTCCGCGCCCCCGACCTCAACCCCGCTCGACCGCCCTGCCCTGATTGCCGCGCTGCGTGCCCGCATCGCGCGGCTGGAACGCGCCGGCGCCGCCGAGGCCCTGGCGGCCCGCGGCGAGGAAGCCGTCTCCCTCTCCCCCGCCATCGATGCCGCCCTGCCCTGGGGCGGCCTGCCACGCGCCGGCCTGCACGAGGTACTGGCCGCCGAGCCCGGCGCGGCCGCCGGCTTCGCCGCGCTGGTGCTGGCCCGCGCCGGCGGCACGGTCCTCTGGATCGCGCCGGAACCGGATGCCTGGCCGCCGGGCCTCGCCCGTTTCGGCCTCTCCCCCGCCCAACTGGTGCTGGTACGCGCCCCCCGCGCGCAGGACGCGCTCTGGGCCATGGAGGAAACCCTCCGCTGCCCGGCCGTCGGTGCCGCGCTGATGATCGGGGGGGATCTCGACCTCACCGCCGCCCGCCGCCTGCAACTGGCCGCGGAGGCCGGCGGCGTGCTCGGCCTGCTGCTGCGCCCCGACGAGGACAACGCCGCGCCGACCGCCGCCCTGACCCGCTGGCGCGTCGGGGCGCAGGTCTCCGACAGCGCCAGCCCCCACGCTTTGGGCGACCCGGCCTGGTCGCTGGAACTGCTGCGCTGCCGCGGCGGTCGCCCCTCCTGCTGGCACGCCGCCTGGCACGGCGACCAACTGGTGATCGAGGGCGGAGCGGCGCGAAGCGCCCCGGCGCGGAGACGGGCATGAGGCGGCGATGCTGCGGGCCGCCGAGGCTGGGGATGGCGACGGGGGGCCAGCCCCCCGAACCCCCCGCCGGGAGGCAGAAGCCTCCCGGACCCTCGATTCCCCTGGGACCAGGAGAGGGTGGGGCTCGCGGGCGTGAGCTTGATGATGGGGGCATCATGCCCCTTCCTTTCCTCGCCCCATCGACTGCGGGGTCCGGGGAGGCCACGGCCTCTCCGGCGGAGGTCCAGGGGGCGGCGCCCCCTGGCCGCGTCCCCCGACCGCGGCGCCGCATCCTCGCCATCCTCCTGCCGCGCCTGTCCGTCGAGCGCCTGCGGCGTCCCGGCCCGGTCGCCATCTGGGCGCAACACGGGTCGCGGCGGGTGGTCGTCTCGGTCAGCGCCGCAGCCGAGGTGGCCGGGCTGCGCGCCGGCCAGGCGCTGGCGGATGCGCAGGCGATCCTGCCCGAGGCGGTGCTGGCACCGGAAGACCCGGACGGCGACGCCGCGACGCTGCGGCGTCTGGCGCTCTGGGCCTTGCGATTCACGCCCTTGGTAGGGCTGGCAGGCGATGATGGGCTGGTGCTCGACATCACCGGCGTGGACCACCTGTTCGACGGCGAGGCCGCCTTGCGGGAGGAGGTGGTGGGCCGCCTCGGGCACATGGGACTGTCGGCCCTCGGCGCGGTGGCAGGCATGGCGGGCACGGCAGTCGCGCTGGTGCGGGGCGGCTGGGAAGGCGTGCTGCCGACGGGGCAGGAGACAGCGGCAACCGCGCCGCTGAGCCTCGCAGCGCTGCGGCTGGAGCCCGACCTTGTCGGGGCGCTGCAGGGCCTGGGGCTGCGCGATGTCGGCAGCGTGGCGGCGCAGCCCCGCGCCGGGCTGGTGCGGCGCTTCGGCGCCGGCCTGGCGCGGACGCTGGACGAAGCGCGCGGCGTGACCGCGCGCCCGATCACACCCATCCGGCCGCCGCCGGAGATGGCGGTGGCGCGGGTCTTCGCCGACCCTGTGGTGACGCGGGAGGGAATCGAGGCGGCATTGGCCGGTTTGCTGGACGATCTGTGTCGCACGCTGCGGGAGACCGGGCGCGGCGCACGACGGATGCTGCTGCGGGCGCATCGCGTGGATGGCGACGTGCAGGAGGTCGCGATCGGCACCGGCCTGGCGACGCGGGACCCGAAGCATCTCGCGCGCCTCTTCCATGGAAAGCTGGAACGGCTGGCCCCGGAATGCGGCTTCGACCGGATCTCGCTGGAAGCCCCGCGCACCGATCCGCTGACCGGCATGCAGGAAGGCCTGGGCACGGCCGGGCGCGCGGCGCGGGAGGAGGAACTGACGCAGCTGCTCGACCGCCTGTCGCAGCGCCTGCCGGTCTGGCGCCTGGCGCCGCGGGCGAGCCACTGGCCGGAGCGGGCCATGGCGCGGGTCGATGCCTTCGATCCGGTGGAAGCGGCAGATGGCTGGGCGCCGCACCCCCGCCCGGTGCGCCTTCTGCGTCGTCCCCCCATCCTGCAGGTGATGGCCGAGGTGCCGGACGGTCCGCCCTTCCGGCTCCGGCTTGGCCGAAGCTGGCAGCGCGTGCTGCGCGCCGAGGGGCCCGAGCGGATCGAGCCGGAATGGTGGCGCGACCGCCCGGATCGCCCGCCGCGCGACTACTATCGTGTGGAACTGGAGTCCGGCGCCCGGCTCTGGGTCTGCCGCATCGGGCCGATGGGGCCGGAAGCGCGCTGGGTGCTGCACGGGCATCTGCCATGACCGGCTTCGCCGAACTCGGCGCGCTGTCCAATTTCTCCTTCCTGGAAGGTGCGTCGCATCCGCAGGAACTGGTGGCGATGGCGAAGGCGCTCGGCCATGCGGCGATTGGCGTGGCGGACCGCAATTCCTTCGCCGGCGTGGTGCGGGCGCATGTCGCAGCGCAGGAGAAAGGCTTGCCCTTCCTGCCCGGCGTGCGGCTCTGCCTGACGGATGGGTTCGAGTATCTCGCCTGGCCGACGGACCGTGCGGCCTGGGGGCGGCTGACGCGGCTGCTCTCGGCCGGGCGGATGGCCGCGCCGAAGGGTGAATGCCGCATCGGCCGCGAGGTGCTGATCGCGCATGCAGCGGGCAGCGTCATGGCGATGGTCGCACCCGAAGACATCGGCGCGGATTTCGCGTCCAGGCTGCGCGCCGATGCGGTGGCACTGTACCCGCATCTCGCCCTGCCCCTGTTCTGCGCCGCCGCGCATCGCTTCCGCGGCGACGACCGCAAGCGACTGGATGCGCTGGCGCGGCTCGGCCCGCCGCTGCTCGCCGCAGGGGGCACGCGCTATCATGCCCCGGCACGACGGCGGCTCGCCGACGTGCTGACGGCGATCCGCCTGCGCACCACGATCGATGCGCTGGGTTTCGCGGCAGAGGCGAATGCCGAAGCGCATCTGAAATCCCCGGCCGAGATGTTGCGGTTGTTCCAGGGGCATGAGGAAGCGGTGGCGAACACGCAGCGCGTAATCGAGGCCTGCCGCTTCGACCTGGGTCAGCTCCACTACGAATATCCGAAGGAGGTGGTGGATACCGGCCGCACCGCGCAGGAAACGCTGGAAGCGCGCATCGGGGAGGCGCTGGCCGAACGCTGGCCGGGCGGTCCATCGGCAAAGCTGCGCCGCCTGCTCGACGAGGAACTCGCGCTCATCGCGCAGCGCGACTACGCACCCTACTTCCTGACGGTGCATGAGATCGTCCGCTTCGCGCGGAGCGAAGGCATCCTCTGCCAGGGGCGCGGCTCTGCGGCGAATTCGGCGGTCTGCTACGTGCTCGGCATCACCGCGGCGGATGTCGATACGCATGACCTGCTCTTCGCCCGCTTTCTCTCGACTGCGCGCAACGAGCCGCCCGACATCGACGTGGACTTCGAACACGAACGCCGCGAGGAGGTCATCCAGCACATCTACGAACGCTACGGCCGCGACCGTGCCGCGCTCTGCGCCACCCTCGCCCGCTACCGGCCGCGCAGCGCGATCCGGGAGGTCGGCAAGGCACTCGGCCTGACCGAGGACGTCACCGCCGGCCTGGCCAAGGCCGTCTGGGGGCCGCGTGGGGATCGCGGCATGACGGAGGTCGCCGCCGAACAGGGGTTGGATGCGGACGGCGATCCGCGACTCGCCATGGCGCTGGACCTCGCGGAGGAGATCCAGAACTTTCCCCGCCACCTCTCCACCCATGTCGGCGGCTTCGTCATCACCGACGGGCCGCTGGTCGAGCTTGCCGTCGTCTCCAACGCGGCGATGGAAGACCGCACCACCCTCGAATGGGACAAGGACGACATCGAGGCGCTGCGCATGCTGAAGGTGGATGTGCTCGGCCTCGGCATGCTGACCTGCCTGCGGCGCGGCTTCGACCTGATCGAGAGGCACCACGGCAAGCGCATCATGTTGCCCGAGCTGAAGCCGACCGATCCGAAAGTCTACGACATGCTGTGCAAGGCGGACGCCATCGGCGTCTTCCAGGTGGAAAGCCGTGCGCAGATGAACATGCTGCCACGCCTGAAGCCGCGCAAATTCTACGACCTGGTGGTGGAGGTCGCGATCGTCCGCCCGGGGCCGATCCAGGGCGACATGGTCCATCCTTACCTGCGGCGGCGGGACAAGATCGAGAAGGTCGAGATCCCGTCCCCCGCACCGGAACACGGGGAGCAAGACGAGCTGGTGGCCGTGCTGAAGGAAACGGAGGGCGTGCCGCTGTTCCAGGAACAGGCGATGAAGATCGCCATCATCGCCGCGAAATTCACGCCTGCGGAGGCCGATGCGCTGCGTCGCTCCATGGCGACCTTCCGCCACAGGGGCGGCGTGGAGCACTTCGAGGAAAAATTCATCGGCGGGATGGTCGCGCGCGGCTATCGGCGGGATTTCGCGGAACGCTGCTTCGATCAGATCAGGGGCTTCGGCGAATACGGCTTCCCGGAAAGCCATGCCATGTCCTTCGCCCTGCTGGTCTATGCGAGTGCCTGGATGAAGTGCCACTACCCTGCGGTCTTCGCCTGCGCGTTGCTCGACAGCCAGCCCATGGGCTTCTACGCACCGGCGCAGATCGTGCGGGACGCGAAGGCGCATGGCGTCGTGGTGCGCCCGGTGGATGTGACCGCAAGCGACTGGGATTGCACCCTGGAAGCCGACCCGCGCAGCGCCGAAGGGCTCGCGCTGCGCCTCGGCTTGCGCCTGGTGGCCGGCCTTGGCGCGGAAGAGACGAAGCGCATCGTCGAAGCGCGGGCCAAAGCGCCTTTTGCCTCCATCGCCGACCTGGCGCAGCGCGCGCGGCTCGACCGCCGCGCGCTGGAGGCGCTCGCCCAGGCGGATGCCTTCCGCGGCCTCGGGCGCAACCGCCGCACGGCGCTGTGGGACGCCGCAGCGCTGTCCGGCCCGGCACCGCCGCTCGCCGCACATGACGGCGCCGAGGCCGCCCCGCGCCTGCCGCGCATGACGGCCGGAGAGCAGACGGTGCTCGACTATGCCGGCACCGGGCTGACGCTGCGCGCACATCCCCTTGCGCTGCTGCGGCCGCGCCTCGATGCGCTGGGCCTCGCCGACACGCGCATCCTGGCACGCGCCCCCCAGGGGCGGCGGCTGCGCCTGCCCGGCCTGGTGCTGGTGCGCCAGCGCCCCGGCAGCGCCAAGGGCGTGGTCTTCTTCACCGTCGAGGATGAGCACGGCACCGCCAACCTGGTCCTCTATCGCGATATCGCGGAGCGCTTCCGCGCCGCGGTCGTCGCCTCCCGGCTGGTGGTCGCGGAGGGCCGGGTGGAACGGCATGAAGGGTCCGAAGTACCGATCATCCACCTGCTGGTCGCACGCCTTGCCGACCGCTCGGACCTCCTGTCCGAGCTGCACGGTCTGGAACAGGCGCCCTGGGATGCCGCCCCGTCCCGCGCGGACGAGGTGCGACGCCCGGATTCGCGGGACAGCGCCCATCAACAGGTGCAGATGCCGCCCAGTCGCGATTTTCACTGACCGCAGTTCTTGCGAATCATTATCATTTGCGATATCTCGTCCGGCCAGCGAAAGGAGGTCCCATGTCCATCAGCGGACTGCCCGACTGGCCCTGGGCCGGCACTCCGGCCGAAGACCTGCCGACGGCCGAGCGCCTGCTGCTGGACGCGCTGCGCGCCTGGCACCGCGGCCAACCGCCGCTGCCAGCCGCCGTGATGGTGCTGGCGACCGAGGATGCCATGCCCGCCGCTGCCCCACTGGATGCCCTGCTGCGCGCCGCCCCGATCGCCGCCGGCTGCCCGCTCTGCCCGCAGGTCGCCCCGCAGGAGGCGGCCCTGCTCCTCGCCTGCGCGCTGGCCCAGCGCGGGGCCCGCAGCGAGGCACTCGCCGCCCTGCTGCGCCTCGTGCCGCTGCGCACCGCCTATGCCGCCATGCCGGCCGCCATCCACCTGGGCTGCGCGCTGCGCCGCGCCGGCCTGCTGCTCCGCAACCCGATCAGGGAGGCGCTGCGTTCCCGCCCGGCGGCGCGAGGGTGACGATCTCGGTCCCTTCCTCCACGCTGTCGCCGGCGGCGCAGCCGACATGGGCGACGATCCCGTCCGCCGGCGCGACGATGCGCAGCTCGGTCTTCATCGCCTCGAGAATCGCGACGAGTTGACCCCGTGCAACCTGGTCGCCTGTCCCGACCAGCACCTGAACGACCCGGCCCGGGATGGGCGCGGAGAGCCGGCCCTCGGCTGCGGCTTCCCCACCCGCCGGCGCATAGGGGTCGAGCAGCGTGAAGACGAGGCGTTCCTCGTCCCAGCCCATCTCGATCGTCTCGCCGTCCTGGGCATAGCGGATCCGCCGCTCCATGCCCCCTAGCACCACGCTCGGCCCGCCCTCGCGCCATCGCGCATCGACCCGGATCGGCATACCGCCATCAACCGCGACGCTCATGGCGCCCCGGCGCAGCGATACGGCCACATCATGCGTCGTCGCGTCGTCGCGCAGGCGCAGGTGCAGCGAAGCCGGGCCCTGCAGCCGCCATCCATCCCTGCGATCCCAGGGCGAGCCGCCGCCGCGCGGGGACGCGCCGGCCGCCTCTCCCCGGCGCCAGAGGAGGTGCATGGCCGTGGCCGCGGCGATCGCCTCCGCCGGCGCGGCGGCGGGCGCGAGGATCAGCGCCTCGCGATGCCGCCCCACGAAGCCGGTGTCGAGCGACGCCGCCTGCATCGCCGGATGCGCGGTGAGCCGCGAGAGGAAGCCAAGATTGGTCGCAAGGCCGCCGACCTCGGTGGCGGCAAGGGCCCCATGCAACCTGGCAAGCGCGGCCGCGCGATCCGGCCCCCAGGCGACAAGCTTGGCGATCATCGGATCGTAGTTCGGCGTGATCGCGTCGCCCGCGCGGACGCCGGTCTCGACGCGAAGGTCGGTCGCCGCCGACGGCATGTCGAAGCGGCGCAGCCTGCCGATGGACGGACGGAAGTCGTGCGCGGGATCCTCCGCGTAGAGGCGCACCTCGACACTGTGGCCGCGCGGCCCGGGCGCGGCGTCCAGGGGCAGGGGTTCGCCCGCGGCCACGCGCAGCTGCCACTCGACCAGGTCGAGACCGGTGATCATCTCGGTAACCGGATGCTCGACCTGCAGGCGGGTATTCATCTCCATGAAGAAGGCGTCCTCGCCTTCCACGATGAACTCCACGGTGCCCGCGTTGACGTAGCCGACCGCCCGCGCGGCGGCGACGGCCGCCCCGTGAAGGCGGTCGCGCAGGGCCGGGGAGAGCTCCGGCGCCGGCGCTTCCTCCAGCACCTTCTGGTGGCGGCGCTGGACCGAGCAGTCCCGCGTGTGCAGGTGCAGGGTGCTGCCATGTCCGTCGGCGAAGACCTGGACCTCCACATGCCGCGGCTTCTGCAGGTAGCGTTCCAGCAGGACCCGGTCATCGCCGAAGGCGGCGCGTGCCTCGCGCTGCGCACCGGCCAGCTCGTCGAGGAAATCCGCCGCGTTGAGCACCGGGCGCATGCCCTTGCCGCCGCCGCCGGCGCTCGCCTTGATCAGGATCGGAAAGCCGATGCGGGCGGCCTCGGCCGCCAGGCGGTCCTCGCTCTGGTCCTCGCCATGATAGCCGGGCACCACGGGTACGCCCGCCGCGACCATGAGCGCCTTCGATTCCGCCTTGCTGCCCATGGCGCAGATGGCGGAGGCCGGCGGCCCGACGAAGGCGATGCCTGCGGCGGCGCAAGCCCCGGCGAATTCGGCGTTCTCCGAGAGGAAGCCGTAGCCGGGGTGGATCGCCTCGGCACCCGCGGCGCGTGCGACCTCGATGATGCGGTCGGCGCGCAGGTAGGAATCGCGGGCCGGCGCGGGCCCGACCGGATGCGCCTCGTCGGCCAGCGCGACATGCAGGGCATCGGCATCCGCCTCGCTGAACACGGCGATGCAGCGGATGCCCATGCGTCGGGCCGTGCGCATGATGCGGCAGGCGATCTCGCCCCGGTTGGCGATGAGAAGGCTGCGGAACATCACATGCGGAACACGCCGAAGCGCGTCTCCTCGATCGGGGCGTTCAGCGCGGCGGCCATGGCGAGGCCCAGCACGTCGCGCGTGTCGGCCGGGTCGATGATGCCGTCGTCCCAGAGCCGCGCGGTCGCGTAGTAGGGGTCGCCCTCGCGCTCGTATTTCTCGCGGATCGGCGCCTTGAAGGCATCCTCCGCCTCCGCGCTCCAGGTCTCGCCCCGGGCTTCGATGTTGTCGCGGCGGAGCGTGGCGAGGACGCTCGCCGCCTGTTCCCCGCCCATGACCGAAATGCGCGAATTCGGCCAGGTGAAGAGGAAGCGCGGCGAATAGGCGCGGCCGCACATGCCGTAGTTCCCCGCGCCGAAGGACCCGCCGGTGATGACGGTGAACTTGGGCACGTTGGCGCAGGCGACGGCGGTCACCAGCTTCGCGCCATCCTTGGCGATGCCCCCGGCCTCGTATTTCCGCCCGACCATGAAGCCCGCGATGTTCTGCAGGAACAGCAGCGGGATGCCGCGCTGGCAGCAGAGCTCGACGAAATGCGCGCCCTTCTGCGCGGACTCCGAGAACAGGATGCCGTTGTTCGCCAGGATGCCGACCGGCATGCCCCAGATGCGCGCGAAGCCGCAGACCAGCGTCGTGCCGTAGCGGTGCTTGAATTCGTCCAGCTCCGATCCGTCGACGATGCGCGCGATGATCTCCCGCGCCTCGACCGGCGTCCGCAGGTCGGGCGGGACGATCCCGTGCAGTTCGGCCGGATCGTAGCGCGGCGGCACGGGATCGCGCGTCGCGGGCGCGGCGCGCGTCCCGGCTCCGAGATTCGCCACGATCCGCCGCACGATGCCGAGCGCATGCATGTCGTCCGCCGCGAAATGGTCCGCCACGCCGGACAGCCGGGTATGGACGTCCGCGCCGCCGAGGTCCTCGGCGCTCACCACCTCGCCTGTCGCCGCCTTCACCAGCGGCGGGCCGGCAAGGAAGATCGTGCCCTGCTCGCGCACGATCACCGCCTCGTCGCACATGGCGGGCACATAGGCGCCGCCCGCCGTGCAGGACCCCATCACGGAGGCGATCTGCGGAATGCCCGCCCCCGACATGCGCGCCTGGTTGTAGAAGATGCGGCCGAAATGCTCGCGGTCGGGAAAGATCTCGTCCTGGTTCGGCAGGTTGGCCCCGCCGGAATCCACCAGGTAGATGCAGGGCAGGCGGTTCTGCGCCGCGATCTCCTGCGCGCGCAGGTGCTTCTTCACCGTGACGGGATAGTAGGTCCCTCCCTTCACCGTCGCATCGTTGGCGACGATGACGCATTCTCGGCCCGAGACGCGCCCGATGCCCGTGATCATCCCCGCCCCCGGCACCTCCCCGCCATACATGCCGAAGGCGGCGAGGGGCGACAGTTCCAGGAACGGAGCACCGCGGTCGAGCAGCGATTCCACGCGTTCCCGCGGCAGCAGCTTGCCGCGCGCGGCATGCTTCCGCCGCGCCGCCTCGGACCCCCCGGCCGCCGCCTCCAGCGTGCGTGCGCCGAGCGTGTCGAGCAGCCCGCGCATCGTCGCCGCATTCGCACGGAACGCTTCCGAGCGCGTGTCGACAGAGGAGGAAAAGAGGTGGGTCACGCGGTTTCCCTGAACAGCTCGCGCCCGATCAGCATGCGGCGGATCTCGCTGGTGCCGGCGCCGATCTCATAGAGCTTGGCGTCGCGCAGCAGCCGCCCCGGCGCATTCTCGTTGATGTAGCCATTGCCGCCGAGGATCTGGATCGCGTCCAGCGCCGCCTTGGTCGCGGCCTCCGCGGCGAACAGGATCGCCCCGGCGGCGTCCTTGCGCGTCGTCTTGCCCTGGTCGCAGGCCCGCGCCACGGCATAGACATAGGCCCGGCAGGCATTCAGCACCGTGTACATGTCGGCGAGCTTGGCCTGGATCAGCTGGAACTCGCCGATCGGCTGGCCGAACTGCTTGCGCTCATGAACGTAGGGGACGACGAGATCCAGGCACGCCTGCAGGATGCCGAGCGGCCCCGCCGCCAGGACGGCCCGTTCGTAATCCAGCCCCGACATCAGCACCCGCACGCCCCCGCCGACCTGGCCGAGCACATTCTCCTCCGGCACTTCGCAGTCCTCGAAGACCAGTTCGCTGGTGGGCGACCCGCGCATGCCGAGCTTGTCGAGCTTCTGCGCCGGCCGGAACCCCTTGAAGTCGCGCTCGACGATGAAGGCGGTGATGCCCTTGGGCCCGGCCGCAAGGTCCGTCTTGGCATAGACCACCATCGTCTCGGCATAATGCGCGTTGGTGATCCACATCTTGGTGCCGTTCAGCACGTAGCGGTCGCCGCGCCTGTCGGCGCGCAGGCGCATCGAGACGACGTCGCTGCCCGCGCCCGGCTCGCTCATCGCCAACGCGCCGAGATGTGCGCCCGAGATCAGCTTCGGCAGGTAGCGCCGTTTCTGCTCCTCGCTGCCGTTGCGGCGGATCTGGTTCACGCAGAGATTGGAATGCGCCCCGTAGGACAGGCCGACCGAGGCCGAGGCCCGGCTGACTTCCTCCATCGCCACACAATGGGCGACGTAGCCCATGTTCGATCCGCCATATGTCTCCTCGACCGTGATGCCGTGCAGGCCGAGCGCGCCCATCTCCGGCCAGAGATGGCGCGGGAACTCGTCGGTACGGTCGATCTCGGCGGCGATCGGCGCGATCCGCTCGGAGGCGAAGGACCGCACCGTATCGCGCAGCATGTCGACCTCGTCGCCGAGGCCGAAGTCGAGGGTCGGGATCTGGTTCGTGAACATGGTGTCTCCTCCCCCTCAGGATGGCCGCCGGGTCCACGCCGTGCCAAGCGTCTTCGCGGGCTACCCCCGAAGGGCGAGGGCCAGCGGCGGGTCGTCGGTGGTCAGGCACTCGATCCCGAGGCCGAGCATCCGCCGGATCGAGGGCTCGTGGTTGGCCCCCCAGACCGAGACGCGGATGCCCGCCGCCCGGAAGGCCGCGCAGCCTTCGGCATCAAGAACGGATTCCGGCACGCCGATCTCGGGAAACCGGTAGGCCGTGGCGACCGCGACCGCTCCGCGCAGGCCGAGCGACGCCAAGGTCTTCCCTTCCATCAGCCAGGCGACCCCGGCCAGCCCGCCGGCGGCCTGCGCCTCGGCCGCGGTCCCGGCATCGAAGGCGATGATCCAGGCCGAAGACCGCAGGCCGGCCCGGTCGAGCGATTCCAGGACACGCGACACCAGGCGCCGGTAAGGCCGCCCCTCGGAATCCGCCTTGACCTCGATCCGCGGGGCTATGGCCGTGCCGCGGAAGATCGCGAGCATCTCGTCCAGCATCGGGACGGTCTCCCCGGCGCCCCCCTTCACGCGCACGCGACGGACCGCCGCATTCGTCAGCGCGGAGACCGGCCCGCGGCCGTCCGTCGTACGCTCGAGCGTCGCATCGTGCAGGATGACCGGATCGCCCTCGGCCGTGGCATGGACGTCGCACTCGACTTGTTCCAGAGCGAGGCCCGCCGTGGCCCGGAAGGCGGTCAGGCTGTTCTCCGGCCAGAGGAAGGCGCCTCCCCGGTGGCTGGCGATCGCGGTACGGAACTGGGTCATGCGCGATGTCTCGGTCGCAAGGGCCAGGCCAGGATCGCCAGGCTGAAAACGGCGGCAAACCGGCATCACAGGCGCGGCCTGGCCCGCTTTCGTTAAGGAAACCTGTGACACGCTTCGCCTATTGGTGGCAATAACGGCACAGGTTCGCGTGCCAGGAGGTGGAAATGTTCCGGTCCGTGATCCACTGGATCGCGTCCGCCGCACTGATCGGGAGCTTCCTGGCGCCGGCGGCGCTCGTCGCGGAAGAGCCTGGCCGTGAGGACGGCCCGATCCGCCTGAAGATCGTCGGAGGCCTGGCCGATGTGAGCCAGTATACGCGGTACGAGGAGCCGTTCTGGCGGCAGCGCCTGCCGGAGGTCTCGCACGGCCGCCTGCGGGCCGAGATCGCCCCCTTCGACCGCAGCGGCATCCGCGCGCAGGAAATGCTCGCCCTGATGCGCCTCGGCGTCGTGCCCTTCGGGACCGTCCTGCTGGCCGTGGTCAGCACCGAGGAACCGGAGTTCAATGCCGTCGACCTGCCGATCGTCAGCCCCGACATGGCGTCGCTGCGCCGCAACGTCGCCCTCTATCGGCCGCACCTCGAAGAGCTTCTGGCGGAACGGTACGGCGTCGAGTTGCTAGGGATATATACCTATCCCGCACAGGTCGTCTTCTGCAAGGACGCCTTCAACGGCCTCAATGACCTTGCCGGGC
Organism: Pseudomonadota bacterium; assembly: GCA_023424475.1. Lineage (GTDB taxonomy): Bacteria > Pseudomonadota > Alphaproteobacteria > Acetobacterales > Acetobacteraceae > Neoroseomonas. The sequence goes on along the minus strand of JAFADX010000058.1, from coordinate 43,760 downwards.
GGCGCATCAGGACCTCCTCCGTCGGGCAGTCGGAGATGTTCGCCGCGCTCGGTGCGACGCCGATCGTGATCCCCTTCGGCGAGACGCTGGCCGCCATCCGCAACGGCATCGTGGAATGCGCGGTGACCGGCACGATGTCCGCCAATGCGATCGGCTTGCACGAGGTCACGACCCATGTCCACAACATGGCCATCACCTGGGGCCTGTCGGTCTTCGGGGCGAACCGGACGGCCTGGCACAGCCTTCCCGAATGGGCGCGCACCCTGATCCGCCACGAGGTCGCCGGTCTCGAGCGGGAGATCTGGGATGCCGCGGATGTCGAAACGGGCGAAGGCCTCGCCTGCAACACCGGCCGGCCGGGCTGCACCACGGGGCGGCCGGGCAACATGACGCTGGTGCCCGTCTCGGCGGCGGACCGGGCATTGCGCCTGCGCCTGCTCACCGACAGCGTCTTGCCGAGCTGGGTCCGACGCTGCGGTGAAGCCTGCGTCGATGCCTGGAACGAGCACCTCGCGACGGCCGTCGGCGTAACGGCCAGCAACGACTGACGATGCACAATACGCGTTTCCTCCGCCGCGCCATCCTCCTCGGAGCCGTGGTGCTGCTCGTCGCCCAGACGGTCGTGACCCTCGCGATCATCGGGCGGGCCCGCGATGCACAGGTGCGGGCGGCAGAGGAAACGGTGGAACGGGTCGGCATCGCGACCGAAGCGTCGATCAACCGCGCCTTCATCCAGATCGATGCCATGCTGGCGGGCCTCGCCCCGATGCTGGCGCCCTTCGCCTCGAACGGCCAGATGCAGGTGAGCTCGCTGAACCGCGTCCTGCGGCAGCTCATCAACCAGAACTTCACCTACCGGGACATCCTGCTGCTCGGCCCCAACGGCCTGCCGATCGCGACGGCATTGCCGGTCTCGCGGCGCCGGCGCCTGCCGCTGCCGGTGGACACCGGCTTCTCGGACCTCGCGGCCTCGAGCGGCGGACTGTCCATCGGCGGACCGGTCCAGAACCCCAGCACCGGGGAATGGACGCTCTTTTTCGCCCGCAACATCACCGTGACCGGGGTCGGCCCCCTGCTTGCCGTGGCGGAGGTCCCCGTGCCGACCGTGCGGACCCTGCTGTCCGCCGCCGGGGAACGGCCGGGCATCCGCACGACCCTGGAACGGGACGATGGAACGCTTCTCGCCTCCGTCCCGCACAACGAGTTGAGCATCGGCCAGAACATCGGCCAGCCGGCGGTGCCCGTGCAGGCGGACGGGCCGGTGGGGATCGTGAACAGCCGGTTCGACGGCGCTCCGGTCTTCGCGGCGGCGCGCCCGACCCTCTATCCGACCCTGATCATCACGACGACCTTCGACGTCTCAGCCGGCATGGCGAGTTGGGATCAGGACCGGTTCCGGGCCCTCGCCATCTCCAGCATGCTCGGCGTCATCGTCATTCTGATCGCCGTCGCCCTGACCCTCATCCTGCGCCAGCGGGACAAGGCCGAGGCAGAGCGCGCGAAGGCGCGGCAGACGCTCGAGAGCGCGCTCGAATCGATGTCGGACGGGTTCGTGATGTTCGACGCGGAGGATCGCCTGGTCGCCTGCAACCGGCGCTACCTCGACTTCTACCGGCTCAGCGCCCACCTCATCCTACCCGGCGCCAGGTTCGAGGACATCATGCGGGAGGGAGCCAGGCTCGGCCAATACCCGCAGTCCGGCGACGACATCGATGCGTTCGTCGAATCCAGCAGGGCCTTCCACCTCGGCGATCAGCCGCCGATGGAGCGGCTGCTGCCCGACGGCCGCTGGGTGCTGATCACGGAACGCCGGACGCCTGACGGCGGCACGGTCGGCATCCGCACCGACATCACCGCGCTCAAGCGCGCCATGCAGGAGATCGCCGCCGCCCGCGACGCCGCCGCGGCGGCCGGTGAGGCCAAGACGCGCTTCCTCGCCCGCGTCTCGCACGAGCTGCGCACCCCGCTCAATGGTGTCCTCGGCTTCGCCCAGGTCCTGCTGCACGACCCCCGTCTCGCGCCGGAGCAACGCGAGCAGGTCAATACGCTCCATGAGGCCGGGCGCCACCTGCTCGAGCTCGTCAACGGGCTGCTCGACCTCTCGAAGATCGAGGCGGGCCGGCTCGATCTCGCCCTGGAGGCGGTCGACCTCCGCCGCCTCCTCTGCGGCTGCACGGTCCTGCTCGAACCCGAGATCGCGCGCAAGGCGCTCTCCTTCAACCTCGACATCGACCCGGCGCTTCCGGCTGCCGCACGGCTCGATCCGCTGCGGACGCGGCAGTTGCTGCTGAACCTGCTGTCGAACGCGGTGAAGTTCACCCCGGCGGGCGGGCGCGTCGATCTGCGGGTGATGGCCGCACCCGAAGGCCGGATGCGGATCGAGGTGGCAGACACCGGGCCGGGCATCCCGAGGGACAAGCAGCATCTCCTCTTCGAGGACTTCGTCCAGCTCGCCCCCAACAGCGGGCCCGACGCCCAGGGCACCGGGCTTGGTCTGGCGATCTCGGCGCGTCTTGCCACCCTCATGGGTGGAGCGATCGGCTGCGCATCCCCCGATGGCGGGGGCGCCCTGTTCTGGGTCGAATTGCCGCTCGAGGCCGCGACGCTCGAGGAGGTGCGCGGCGCCGATGTCCTGCCCGATGCCGAAACGCCCGACATTGCCCCGCTGCGCATCCTCGTCGTGGACGACGTGCCGGCGAACCGGCAGATCGCCCAGGCCATGCTGGAATCCGCGGGCCATCGCGTGACGACGGTCGAGGACGGCGCGGCCGCCCTGCTCGCCCTCTCCCACGAGCCCTTCGATGCGGTGCTGATGGACCTCCAGATGCCGCAGATGGACGGCTTCGAGACCACGCGCCGGATCCGGGCCCTGCCGAACCCCGCCTGCGAGGTGCCGATCGTCGCCCTCACCGCCTCCGCGCTGCCCGAACAGGTCGAGGCCACCCGGGCGGCCGGCATGGATGCCCACCTGTCGAAGCCGCTCGACCGCAGGGCGCTGCTGCAGTTGCTGCGCGAGATGCCGGCCCATGGCCGCAAGCCGGAAGATCCCACCGCCGGCCTCGAAGCCCCGTTCCTCGACACCTCGGCCCTCGACGTGCTGGAGCGCGAGCTCGGCCACGCAGCGCACGGGATCCTCGCCGAGTTCGTGGGCGAATTGCGGCGCGCCCTTGCGCTGCTCGCCAACGCCGAGCCGGCCGAGCGGGCCGATGCCGCGCATGTCCAGCATGCGGCGCACCGCCTCGTCGGTGCCGCCCGCACGCTCGGCGCCATGCGCCTGGCACTCGAGGCAGAGGTGCTGCAGAAGGCGGCCCGCGCCGGCGATGCCTCCGCCGAGTTGCAGGCGAGCGTGATCGCCGTGGCGCGTGCCACCCTGCCGGACCTCGAGCGCCGGCTCGGCGTCGCCGACCTGCCGCTCGGCCCCTCGATCCAGCGCATCGAGGCTGCCTGACGCCCTCCCCGTCTGGACCGTGCGGCCGGCTCGCCTAGGATGGCGCCGCACGCCGTATCGACGAGGGACGCATGGGCTTCGGAACCTGGAGCGCGAATTCGGGGCGCGAGGAGCCGCATGCCGCCCTCCGCGCCGTCGCCGAGCAGGCGCGGCGCAGCGAGACGCCCTGCGGCGCCGGTTCGATGGTCTGGCGCGCCTGGGGCGAAGGCCGCCCGATCGTCCTCCTGCATGGCGGCTCGGGGTCCTGGCGGCATTGGCTGCGCAACATTCCCGCCCTGGCGCGGGGCCGCCTCGTGCTCTGCCCCGACCTGCCCGGCCTCGGCGACAGCGACATGCCGCCCGAGCCGGCCTCGCCCGAGAGCATCGGCGCCCTGTTGCGCGACGGGCTCCGGATGCTCCTGCCCGCAGGCCAGGGTTACGACCTCGTGGGCTTCTCCTTCGGCGCCCTGTGCTCCGGCCATCTCGCCGCACAGGATCATGAGGGCTGCCGGTCGCTCACCATCGTCGGCGCCGGTGCGCTCGGCCTCACCCGCAGCCCGACGCAACTCGTGAAGGTCCGCCATCTTGAAGGCGCGGCGCGGGACGAGGCGAACCGGCACAACCTCGCCGAACTGATGTTCGCCGACGCCGCGCGGATCGACGAGGTCGCGCTCGCCATGCAGGACCTCCATACCCGCCGAGCACGATTCAAGAGCCGCGGCTGGGCCAGCACCGATTCGCTCAAGCAGGCCATCCTGCGCAGCATCGCGCCGCTCGGCGCGATCTATGGGGAGGAGGACGCCATCGCCCGGCCGCACGTGCAATGGCGCCTCGACCTGGTGCGGGAGATGCGCCCTGGTGCACCGGCCGAGAAGATCCCCGGCGCCGGCCACTGGGTCGCCTACGAGGCCGCGGACGCCTTCGACGCGACACTGGCGCGGGTCCTCGCACGGGATACGGCCGCGGCGTGAACGACACCCAAGGGCGGCCGGCACGCGCCGCCACCCTGCGCGGCATGGCATGGATGGTGCTGGCCGGCTTTCTCTTCTGCCTGCTCAACACCATCGCGCGCAGCCTGGCGCAGACCCTCGACCCCTTCCAGACGCAGTTCCTGCGCTATTCGGCCGGCCTGCTGGTCCTGCTGCCTTTCATGATGCGGACCGGGCTCGCGCCTGGCGGCCGCACAACCTGGTCGGCCAGGGCTGGCGCGGGCTGGTGCATACCTCCGGCCTCCTGCTCTGGTTCTGGGCCTTGCCGCAGGTGCCGCTCGCCGACATGACGGCGATCGGCTTCACCGGGCCGATCTTCATCATGGCGGGCGCGGTGCTCTTCCTGGGCGAGCCGATGATCTGCGCGCGATGGGTGGCGTCCGGGATCGGCTTCCTCGGCGTGCTGGTGGTGGTGGCGCCCCAGTTCGCGAGCGGCTCGGGCAGCGGCTTCTGGTCGCTGGTGATGCTGTCATCGGCACCGCTCTTCGCCGCCTCCTTCCTCATCACCAAGGCGCTGACGCGACGCGGCCGGCCGGAGGTGATCGTAGCCTGGCAGGCCATCACCGTTGCCGCCTTCACCCTGCCTTTTGCGATCCCGGGCTGGACCTGGCCGACCGCGGAGCAATGGGGCTGGTTCCTGATGACCGGCCTGCTCGGCAGCACCGGCCACTGGTGCCTGACCGAGGCCTTCCGCATCGCCGACATCTCGGCGACCCAGCCGGTGAAGTTCGTCGACATGATCTGATCCTCCGCCCTCGGATGGATCGTCTTTTCGGAAGTCCCGGCTGCCGCGACATTCGCCGGCGCGGCGATCATCTTCGCCGCGACCACCTGGATCGCGCGGCGGGAGGCCAGGGCACCGTGATCCCGGCGACTTGCGCCCCCCGCCGGTCCATCGGATCGTTGCGGGGATGGCGCCAGGGGAAGCGCATGACGACGATGGCAGGCGCACCCTCTCCCGCCGGACCAACCTCTGACCGACGACAGGACGCACCATGCGCAAGCTGACCATCGGCGACGTCACCATCACCAGCTTCAGCGAGCGCGACGGCCCCTGGCGCGCGCCGGAGGCCATGTTCCCCAAGGCCGCCGCCGCCCCCGAGCTGCTCGCCGAGCGGCTGAAGGAGGTCGAGCCCGAGACCTACGACGCCGCCTCGGGCAAGATGGTCATCACCTACCAGACCTACGTGGTGCGCACGCCGCACCACACCATCCTGGTCGATACCTGCACCGGGGAGGACAAGGGCTATCCCGCCCCGATGGACTTCCCGAAGCAGCCCTGGCTCGACGGGCTGAAGGCCGAGGGCCTCGCCTTCGAGGACATCGACTACGTCTTCTGCACCCACCTGCACATCGACCATTCCGGCTGGAACACGGTGCTGCGCGACGGCCGCTGGGTGCCGACCTTCCCGAATGCGAAATACGTCTTCCACAAGCGCGAATACGCCTGGGAAGCCACGACCAAGGCCGGTGTCGAGCGTCCCGGCGGCGGCGGCAACGTCTTCCGCTTCAACTGCGAGCCGATCGTCGAGGCCGGCCAGGCGCTGCTGGTGGACGACGACTTCCAGCTCGACGACCGCATCACCATCCAGCCCACGCCGGGGCATTCGCCCTGCCATTGCTGCGTCCATATCCGCAGCGGCGGCCAGCACGCGGTGGTGACCGGCGACCTGATGCACCACGCGCTGCAGATCCACCAGCCGGACTGGTCCACCGTCTTCTGCTGGGACCCCGGGGAGGCCGAGGCGAGCCGGCGCCGCTTCTTCGGCCAGGTCGCCGATACCGATGCCCAGGTGCTGCCGATCCACTTTCCCGACCCAACGGTCGGGCGCATCGAGGCGATGGGCGACCGCTTCCGCTGGCGCTATCTGCGCTGAGCGCAGCCCCGCTTGACGCCACCGCCCGCGGGTGGTCGGTATCGATGCCTCCGGAGGACCGTACCATGGACCACAACCAGCCCAACGCCGCCAGCGAGGAGACCCGGATGCTCCGGGACCTGGTCGCGAAGTTCGTGGAACGCGACCTCATGCCGCTCGAGCCGGCCATCCTGAAACGGGAGGCGACGGGCGGCGGCTTCAGGCTGTCGGAGGAGGAGGAGAAGACCCTCCTCGCGCGCTGCCAGGAGCTGGGCCTCTGGGGCCTCGACGTGCCGGAGGAATTCGGCGGCGCCAACCTGCCGCTGATCTCCCTCGCCGCGGCGGAGGAAGAGATGGCCCGCGCCTGCGTGCCCTTCACCATCCCGCCCGACAGCCCCAACCTGCACATGATGCTGTCGGTGGCGAGCCCCTATCAGCGCGCCAAATACCTCGACCCCTATGCCCGCGGCGAGCAGCGCTCGGCCATGGCGATCTCCGAACCCGGCGCCGGGGGCGATCCGGCCGGCATGACCACGCGCGCCGTGAAGGATGGCGACCACTGGGTCATCAACGGCCGCAAGATCTGGGTCTCGAACGTCCCGCGCGCCGACTTCATCATCCTCATGGCCCGTACCGGCGACGGCAAGCGGCAGGAAGGCATCACCGCCTTCATCGTCGAGAAGGGCACGCCGGGCTTCGTCATCGAGCGCGCCATCCCGATGATCGGCGGACGCACGACCTACGAGCTGGTCTTCGAGGATTGCCGCGTGCCCGAGGAGAATGTCCTCGGCGCGCTCGGACGCGGCTATGCGCCGATGCAGCTCCGCCTGAACGTACGCCGCATGCAGATGGGCGCGCGCTGCATCGGCATGGCGCGCCGCGCGCTCGAGATGATGACGGAGCAGGCGCAGAACCGCGTCACCTGGGGCGTGCGCCTCGCCGACCGCCAGGCGATCCAGTGGTTCGCGGCCGAGGCCGTGATGGAGATGCACGCCTGCCGGCTGATGGTGAACGACCTCGCCGCCAAGCTCGGCGCCGGCGCCGATGTGCGGATGGAGGCCTCGATCCTGAAGGTGCGGGCGACGGAAATGGCGCAGTCGGTGCTCGACAACGCCATGCAGACCTTCGGCGCCATGGGCATGACGAAGGAGCTGCCGCTGCAGCTCATGCACCAGCAGGTCCGCGTCATGCGCGTCTACGAGGGACCGTCGGAGGTCCATCGCAGCGCGATCGGCCGCCGCACCCTCGGCTCGAAGGTCTGAGGCCGTGGCGCTGCCGCTCGAGGGCATCCTCGTCCTCGACCTCGGGCACATCTACCAGGCGCCCTATGCCGGCTTCCTGATGGCCCAGGCGGGCGCCACCGTCATCAAGATCGAGCCGCCGGCCGGCGAGCCGCTGCGCCGCCGTGCCATGGTCGCGGGCGGCTCGGTCCCGATGGCGATGCTCAACTCGAACAAGAAGGGCCTGTCGCTCGACCTGAAGAACCCGAAGGGGCAGGAGGTCTTCCTGCGCCTGGTCGACCGCGCCGACGTCGTCATCGAGAACTTCTCGCCCGGCGCGATGGACCGCCTCGGCCTGGGGCACGAGGCGCTGCTGAAACGCAACCCGCGGCTGATCTACGCGGCGGCGTCGGGCTACGGCCAGACCGGGCCGGACAGGGACAGGCTGGCAATGGACCTCACCGTCCAGGCCGCGGCCGGCATCATGCACACGACCGGCTATCCGGACGGGCCGCCGACCAAGGCGGGGCCGACGGTCTGCGACTTCCTCGGCGGCACGCATCTGTTCGGTGCGATCATGACGGCGCTCTTCACGCGCGAGCGGTCCGGCAAGGGTGGCTTCGTCGAGGTCGCGATGCAGGATGCGGCCTATTCGACGCTCGCCTCCGCCATCGGCATGCATTTCGGCGGCAAGCTCAAGGACGTGCCGCCACGGACCGGTAACAGCCATGCCGGCCTCGCCATGGCGCCCTACAACGTCTACCCGGCGAAGGATGGCTGGATCGCGATCATCGTGGTCACCGAGGACCATTGGATCCGGGTGCTGCGCGCCATGGGACAGGATGCGCTGACCGGAGACCCGCGCTTCAGCAGCAATCCCGCCCGCGTGACCCACATGGCCGAGGTCGACCGCATGGTCACCGAATGGACCTCGGCCCACACCCGCGCGGAGCTCGAGGCCCTGACCCGCAAGCACGGCATCCCCGCCGCGCCCGTCCGCACGCTCGAGGAAGTGCTGCACGACCGCGGCATGCACGAGCGCGGCATGTTGCGCTGGGTCGATCACCCCGAGGTCGGCCGCGTCGTGCTGCCTTCCACCCCCCTGCGCATCGAGGGCGCCCCGCCTCCGGATTTCGCGCCGAGCCCCTTCCTCAACCAGCATGAGGCGGAGGTGCTCGGCGGCGTGCTCGGCATGGAGGAGGCCGAGCGCGAGGCGGTCCGCGCCGCCGGCGGCCTTGGCCCGCGCTTCAGCGGCCGGTGAAGTTCGGCTTGCGCTTCTCGAGGAAGGCCGTCGCGCCTTCCCGCCGATCCTCGGTGCCGATGGTCGCGGCCTGCTCCGTCTCGGCGAGTTCGATCGCCTCGGACAGCGACTGCAGGGGTGCCAGCACCAATTGGCGCCGGATGATGCGCAGCGAGCGCGGCGAGCAGTTCTCCGCCATGTCGGCGGCGTAGGCACGCACGGCAGCGGCGAATCCCTCGGCCGGCAGCACGCGCACGAGGCCCATGGTCGCGGCCTCCTCCGCCGTGATCGTCCTGCCCGACAACAGCAGGTCCGCGGCATTCATCGGCCCGATCGCACGCGGCAACGTCCAGGCGATGCCATGCTCGGCGATCAGCCCGCGGCGGGGAAAGGCGCAGGCCAGCTTCGCGCCTGCCGCCATGAAACGCACGTCGCAATACATGGCGACGGCAAGACCGACACCGGCGACGGCACCGTTGATGGCCGCGATCACCGGCTTGCCGATGTTCAGGATGTAGGAATAGCGCCGCGCGAGGTCCTCGACCGGCGGTGCCTCGCCCGGCGGCGGCGTCACGCCGCTGAAGGGCGGGCGGTCAGGCTTGCGCGCCGCCATGCCCGTCACGTCGGCGCCGACACAGAAGGTGCTGCCCGCACCGGTCAGGATCACCGCGCGCACCGCGTCGTCCGCGGCGATCAGGCCGAAGGCTTCGCGCACCTCGGCCTCGGTCACCGGCGACCACGCATTGCGCTTCTCCGGCCGGTTCAGCGTGATGGTCGCGATCCGGCCGGCGACGCCATAGGTGATCTCGGTGAAGGCCATGGTGACGGGTTCCTCAGCGCGACGGCGTGCGGGCGCGCTGCGCGGCCCATTGCTCGTCGGTCCAGTCCAGCATCTCCTGCGCCCCGGCCCGCGCGCCGCCGAGCAGCCGTCGCCCGCCATCGGCCACGACGCATTCGCCCGTGATGTAGCCGGCATGGTCGGAGACGAGGAAGGCCGCGAGATCCGCCAGCTCCTCATGCCTGCCCGCGCGGCGCAGCGGCACGCCGCCATGCTCGATCCCGCCCGGCCGCAGCCGCGCCACCGCAGCCTCGGTCGGAAAGGTGCCGGGCGCGATCGCCACCAGGCGGATTCCGTGCGGCCCCCATTCGACCGCGAGGCTCTGCGTCATCGCCAGCAGCCCCGCCTTCGCCATTGCCGAGGGCGTGGTGAAAGCCCCGCCCTGCAAGGCCGACAGCGTCAGGATGGACAGCACGACGCCCGGCTGCCCGGCATCGATCCAGCGCCGCCCGCAACCGATGGTGCAATAGGCTGCACCGTGCAGCGTCGTGCCAAGCACCGCATCGACCGCGCGGGACGAGAGCCGGTGCGTCTGTGCCAGAAAATTCGCCGCTGCATTGTTCACCAGGATATCGGCCGGCCCGTACCGCCAGACATCGTCAAGCGTCGCCTCGACAGCCGCGCTGTCGCGGATGTCGCAGACATGCGTCGTCACCTGCGCGCCAGGCACCCCCGCCCGGAACATCCCGGCAGCCGCCTCCAGCACCTCAGCACGCCGTCCGCAGATCGCGAGCGACGCGCCGAGCTCGAGGAACCGCTTGCCGATGCTGCGCCCGAGCCCGGTGCCGCCGCCCGTCACCAGCGCGCGGCGACCGGCCAGAAGCCCCGGCGCGAACGCCACCACCTCAGGCGCCCTTGTAGGCCGGCTTGCGCTTCTCGCGCATCGCCGCGAGCGCCTCCTTGTGGTCCTCGGTCGTGTGCGCGACGGCCTGCATGGCGGACGACATCTCGAGCACCGTGTCGAGCCGGCTGTTCCATGCCTCGCGCAGCAGCCGCCGCGCCATGCGCACCGCCTGGGGCGGGTTCGCGGCGATGCGGGCGGCGAGCGCCTTCGCCGCCGGAATCAGTTCCGCATCCGGCACCACCCGGGAGACCAGACCTGCCTCCAGCGCATCCTGCGCCGTCAGCGAATCGCCCGTCAGCGCCATCTCGGAGGCTTTGGCGAAGCCGACGACACGCGGCAGCAGCCAGGCGCCGCCGTCGCCGGGAATGATGCCGAGCTTCACGAAGCTTTCCGCGAAGCGTGCGCTCTCGCCGGCAATGCGCAGGTCACACATGCAGGCGAGGTCGCAGCCCGCGCCCATCGCCGGCCCATTCACCGCCGCGATCACCGGCATTTCGAGTTGCTCGAGCAGGCGCGGAATCCGCTGGATACCCCAGCGATAGTAGCCGCGCGCCTGCGCCGGCGTGCGCTCCTTCGGCCCGCTCGCCGCTTCGCCCATGCGGCGCACATTGCCGCCGGCGCAGAAGGCCGTGCCCGCACCGGTCAGGATCGCCACGCGCACCTCCTGCCCGGCATCGAGCGAGGACAGGGTGTCGAGCAGCGCATCCTGCATCTCGGGGTCGAGCGGATTGCGCGACTCCGGGCGGTTCATGGTGAGGAGGGCGATGCCCTCCTCGATCTCGACCTTGAGCGGCGCGTCCATCGGCATTTCCCCCGTGTCAGGGGGCGGAGGATGGAGCGCGGCTGCGAAGGCGGCAAGCCGGCGTCAGGACGCCTCGATGCCCAGGCGCCGGATCAGCGAGCCCCACTTCTCCGCGTCCGCATGCAGGCGCCGGGAGAAGGCCTCGGTCGATTCGGGCGCGATCTCGACACCCATGCCGGTGAGACGGTCCTTCACCGCCGGCAGCAACAGCACGCGGTTCAGTTCCGCGTTCAGCCTCTGCTGCAGCGCCGCGTCCATGCCCTTCGGGCCGAAGGCGCCATACCAGACCGCCATCTCGTAGCCCGGCACCGTCTCGCCCACCGTCGGCACGTCGGGCCTGCGGCTCCAGCGCGTCGGCTCGGTCACCGCGAGCAGGCGCAGCCGTCCGCCCGTGACGTGGGGCATGGTCTGCGTCGCCGCGCTGAACAACAGCTGCGTCTGCCCGGCCACCGTGTCGGTCACCGCCGGCTGGCCACCGCGATAGGGCACATGGACCATCCTGGTCCCGGTCATGCTCTCGAAGAGCGCGGCGCACAGGTGGTTGGTCGAGCCCGGGCCGGCCGAGGCATAGGCGAGCTTGTCCGGGTTGGCGCGGAGATAGGCGATGAACTCCGGCACCGTCTGCGCCGGCACCGAGGGATGCACCACCATGGTGTTCACCGCGAAGCCCAGCATGGCGAGCGGCGTGAAGTCCGCCACGCCGTCGAAGGGCATGCTGCGCATCAGCGCATGGTTCATCGCATGCGTGGACATCGACCCGAAGAGGAGCACCTCCCCGTCCGGCGCCGCCTTGGCCACGACATCCGAGCCGACATTGCCGCTGGCGCCGGACCGGTTCTCGACCACCACGGTCTGGCCGAGCGCCTGGCCGAGCGGTTCCGCGACGATGCGCGCGAGGATGTCGGTGGTGCCGCCCGGTGCCCAGGGCACGATCAGGCGGATCGGGCGCGTGAAGGCAATCTGCGCCGCAAGCGGCAGGGGCGCGAGCAGCGCCGGTGCCGCGAGCACCAGACGGCGATGGATCCTGGCGGTCATGTGAAATCTCCGATCTCGTCAGTCGGCGTCCGGCGCGAGCAGCGCCGGCACTGCCAAGGCGGCAAACAATGCTCCGGTCTCTGCATCCGTCTCCGTGAAATGAGCGGGAGCATGCAGCAGGTTCAGGCTGCCGAGCGTCCGGCCGTTCCAGCGCACCGGCAGGTTCAGCGCGCTGCCCAGGCCCATGGCCAGGATCTTCTCATGGTCCGGAAAGGCCCAGACGATGTCCGCGTTCTCGCGGCCGATCCACGGGCGTCCTTCCACCAGCAGCCGGCGCGTCCAGGGATGCTCCCAGTTCACCGGTTTGAAGCCCGAGACGGGATAGGCCGCCGGATCGCTCGAATGGATGCGCCGGTTGCGCCCCCCCGTCGCGTCATGGCGCATGACTGTAAACAAGCGATGGCCGATGCAGCGGCCCATCGCCGTCTCCAACGCGGCCAGCAGCGCGGCCGGTTGCCCAGGCGCGGCCGTCGCCGCGGCCACCTCACGCAGGCAAGACGCCACGCTCCTGCCGGCCATCGCTCCGGCCGCGGGGATATCGCGCGTGTTCACCGTGGCGTAGCGGGCGTCTGCCCGGGCACCGTGACACTCATGGAATCCGACCCGACGGCCTCCCTCGCACGCCGCACCCGGTTCTCGAGATCGGCCAGTTCGGTGCGCCGCTCCGCGAGGCGCGCCTCGGCGGCGGCGATCTGGCCGGCGATCTCCGCCCGCCGACGCTCTGCGGTGGCGACCTCGGCGCGCATGGCATCGACCTGGCGGGCGACCTCGGTGCGCTGCTGTTCCGCGGCTGCGACGGTGGCGCGCACGCTTTCCGCCTGGCTGGCCACCTCGGCGCGGCGCTGATCGGCCGTGGCGACCTCGCCCCGCAGTTGCTGCACCTGGCCCGCCAGCTCGGCCCGGCGGCGATCGGAGGCCGCGACCTCCTGGCGCAGGGCCTCGATCTGCGACGCGAGCTCGGCCCGGCGGCGGTCCGAGCCCGCCACGTCGGTCCGCAACGCCTCGGCCTGACGGGCGAGGTCCTGCCGCTGGCGCTCGGAGGATGCGAGCTCCTGCCTCAACGCATCGGCCTGGCGTTGCAGCGATTCCGCCTCCCCGCGCGAGGACTGGACGGCCGAGGCCGCCCGGCGCGCCTCCTCCACCTGGGCACGTGCGCGATCGGCTTCCTGCTGGGCGGTCTGGGTCGCCGTCGCGGCCCGGCGTTCGGCCTCGGCCGCCGCTTGCCGCCGCTCTGCCAGCGTCCGCTCGGCCGCGGCGGCCTCGCCGCGCAGGGCGGTCAGCCGGCGCTCCTCCGCACCGGTGCTGTCCCGCAGCTCGGCCAGGCGTCGTTCCGCCGCGGCCACTTCGTTCCGCAGTTCGGCGACGCGCCCCTGCAAGCTGCGCAACTCGGTCGCGGTCTGATCCCGGGTCGTGGTCAGGCGGCCGATCTCGGCCTCGAGCTGCGCCACGCTCTGGCGGCGAGCGTTCGCCTCGCCCTGGGCGACGTTGATCGCCTCGCGCGTCTGGGCCAGGCGCTGCTCGGCCTCGCGCAGCTGCGTCGCCTGCCGGGTATTGCGGGCCTCGAAATCCGTCAGCCGCTGCTGCTCGGCCCACGCGCGTTGCGTCAGCCCGGCGAGGCGCTGTTCCGTCGCCGTGGCCTCCGCACGCAGCCCGTCGCGGCGCCGTTCCTCGGCCGCGGCGGCATCGCGCAGGCCGGCGAGGCGCGTCTCCTCGGCCGTGGTGCGCTGGCCCAGGCCGGCCAGCCGCTGCTCTTCCTGCGTCGCGCGGCCCGTCAACGCGGCGACGCGCGCGTCGGCGGCCGCAATGTCGCTGCGCAGCCCGGCCAGCCGCTGCTGCTCGGTGCCCGCCTGCCCACGCAGTTCGCCAAGGCGACGCTCGGTGGCTGCGACATCCGCACGGCGGCTTTCGAGCTGCAACTGCGTCTGTTGCGATTCGGCTTGCAGCGCCTCGAGCCGCCTGGTCTCCGCTTCCAGCCGCTCGCGCAGCGCGGCGGTCTCCTGGTCGGCCGTCCCGCGTCCCTGCTGCGCCGTGGCGAGGTCCCGCCGCGCGATGGCCAGCCGACGCTCGATGGCAGCGAGGTCCCCCCGCGCCCGCCGCTCCGCCGCAAGGGTCTGCTCGAGTTCGCCCACACGCGCCGTCAGAGCCTGCGACTCGGCCTGCGAGGAGGCCAGGCCGCGTTCGAGGCCCTCGACCCGGGATCTGCGCTCGACCGTGAGGCCGCAGGCAGGCAGGACAGCGACCGAGGCGAACAGCGCCGCCCTCACGAAAGCGCGGGTTCCCGACATTACGGAAGCTCTCCTCTGTCCAGACGCTGCCCCGGGGTCTGCGCCCCCTGCGGAAGTATAGGAGGCAGCCGGCAGCGCGGGGGAGTCCATGCACGCCCGGTTGCATCGGTGCACGCCATGCGTGTGCCCGGCGCGGACCCCGCGGTCAGTCCGGCCCCTGATCGAGCCCCGGCCTGAGCCGGCCGTCGGGGTCCCGGATCAGCCCCTCCCGGAGGAACAGGTCGATCAGCACGAGATTGACGTTGAACTTGACCGTGTCGGTGGCCCGCACCGCCTGCAGCACCTTCTCGGCCGGCCACAGCTCGAACCGCTCGACCTCGTCGTCGTTGGGGCGCGGCGCCACCCCCTCCGGGATCTCGAGGTCGAAGACATGCAGGACATCCCTGCGGAGCCCTTCGGCATTGCGCATGACATAGGAGACGCGGCCCGCCCGGCGCGCCGTGACGGCAAGCTCCGCCGGCAGGGCGGCCTCCTCCTCTGCCTCCTTCACCAGGCACTCCTCCGGCGAGAGACCCGCCGGGATCCCGCCGGCCACGACGTTGTCGAGCTGCCCCGGGGCGACGGCCTTGTCGCGCGACCGCACCCCCACCCACAGGTGCAGCCCGTCGGCCCGCCGCACGATTCCGTTGACGTGCACGCCCTGCGACATGACGCCGAAGGCCGGCAAGGCGCCGCGGTCCAGCACGGCGAGCACCGGCCCGCCCGTCGTCTCGCGCACGTCGAAGAGTTCCCGGCGGATGCGCAGGAAGCCGCCCGCGGCGAGGGAAGGCAGCGCCTGCGCCAGCGCTTCGCTGCGCCCGCCGGGGCTGCGCAGTCGGCCGGCGAGCGACACGCCCCCGGCGTCGAAGTGGAAATCGCGCGGCCGGAAGGTCAGGGCCTGGGCCAGGTCCGGCGTGACCCACCCGACCTGCGCCGTGCCGATCCGGAACGGGATGAGCCCGGAAGGCGAGGCGATATTGTTGCAGGCGTCGATGTGGCGCTGAAGGGCAGGATCGGGCATGTCCTCCGCTTAGAGCATTTTCCGGCGGGACGGCATTGGGCCGCGGCCAGGGAAGGCCCGAATCCCGTGCGCCGATGGCTCCCATGCGGCCGGCATGGTTCCCCTCGTCGTCAGCCGGCCCCATCTCCCCGGGCCAGACCGGAGTTCAATCGCGTGCCCCCTGAACCCTCACGCGCCGAAGGCAGCCATCTTTCCGCGCTCCTGCGCATCGCTCCCTACCTCTGGCCGAGGGGCGAGACGGAGATGCGCCTGCGCGTCGTCGCCGCCCTCGTCCTGGTCGCAGCGGCGAAGGCGGCGAATGTGCTGGTGCCGATCGCCTATGCCCGCGCGGTGGACGCGCTGGCGCCGCGGGGTGGCGCCGGCGCCCTGGTGGCCGTGCCGGTCGCGCTGGTGGTCGGCTATGGCTTGCTGCGCGTCATGGCCTCCGCCTTCGGGGAACTGCGCAATGCCGTCTTCGCCAAGGTCCAGGCGCGCGCGGCCCGGCGCGTCGCGCTCGAGGTCTTCGAGCACCTGCACGCGCTTTCCATGCGATTCCACATGGATCGCGCCACCGGCGGGCTGTCCCGCGTCATCGAGCGCGGCGTGCGCGGCATCGCCACCTCGCTGAACTTCCTGCTCTTCAACATCATCCCAACCATCGTCGAGATCACCTTCGTCGCCTTCATCCTGTGGTGGATCTTCGGCGCCTCCTTCACGGCGACGATGCTTGGGACCATCGCGGCCTATGTCGCCTTCACCCTGCTCTTCACCAACTGGCGCCTGCGCTTCCGGCGGCAGATGAACCAGGTGGACGAGGAGGCGAACACCAAAGCGGTGGACAGCCTGCTGAACTACGAGACGGTGAAGTACTTCAACAACGAGGCGCACGAGGCCCGGCGGTACGAGGAAAGCCTGACCCGCTATGAGCGCGCCTATGTCCGCTCCGAGATCACGCTCAACATGCTGAACGCCGGCCAGGCTTTCATCATGGCGGTGGGGCTGACGGTGACGATGCTTCTGGCGGGAAGGGGCATCGCCAAGGGGCAGATGACGGTGGGCGACTTCGTGATGGTCAACACCTACCTGATCCAGATCTACCAGCCGCTGAACATCCTCGGCTTCGCCTATCGCGAGATCAAGCAGGGGCTGACGGACATGGAGGAGATGTTCCGCCTCCTGCTGGTCCCCGCCGAGGTGCAGGATGCCCCGGACGCATCGGCGCTCGCCAAGGGCCCGGGTGAGGTCAGGTTCGAGAACGTGCATTTCGGCTACCGTCCGGATCGGGAAATCCTGAAGGGCGTCTCCTTCACCGTGCCGCCGGGGCGGATGCTCGCCATCGTCGGGCCGACCGGGGCCGGCAAGTCCACGATCTCCCGGCTGCTGTTCCGCTTCTACGATGCAACCGGCGGCCACGTGACGGTGGACGGGCAGGACGTGCGCGGCGTGACCCAGACGAGCCTTCGCCAGGCGATCGGCGTCGTCCCGCAGGATACGGTGCTGTTCAATGACACGATCCGCTACAACATCGCTTATGGCCGGCCCGGCGCGACCGATGCCGAGGTCGAGGAGGCCGCCCGGCACGCCCAGGTCCACGACTTCGTCCTGCGCCTGCCGGAAGGCTACGCGACCCGCGTCGGCGAACGCGGCCTCAAGCTCTCGGGCGGGGAGAAGCAGCGCGTCGCCATCGCCCGCACCATCCTCAAGGACCCGCGCATCCTGATCCTCGACGAAGCGACCAGCGCCCTCGACACGCGGACCGAGCAGGAGATCCAGGCGGCGCTGCGCGACGTCTCCCGCAACCGCACGACGCTCGTCATCGCGCACCGCCTTTCGACGGTGGTCGAGGCCGACGAGATCATCGTCCTGCAGGACGGCCGCATCGCCGAGCGCGGCACCCATGCCAGCCTCATCGCCGCCGACGGCCTCTATGCCGAGATGTGGCGCCGCCAGGCCGAGGCGGTCGCGGCCGCCGAGGCCGCTGCGCGGGCCCAGGAGGCCGCCGCCCGGGCCCAGGCGGAAGCCGACCTCGATCGCCCGCGCACCGCCCGCGCGGGCGAGGCGGCCATCTGACCGCCGGGGCTTTCCCCCCGCCGTGCCCGGCCCTATCTGCCCTCACAGCACAAGGAGAACGCCGCATGCACCAGGACCCCTCGGGCATGGCCCCGGAGGATCTGAGCCACGCCGGCTCGGTCGTGGACAAGGCGATCGAGTACATGATGGAGCAGCGCATCGCGCCGATCTCGATCGCATCGGCGCTGCTCGGCGGCGCGCTGGGGCTGCTGGCCAGGACCATGGACGACCGATCGGTGGCCGCCGTGCTGCGCAACGCGCTCGCCTCGGTCGAGAACGGCGAGCTCGCCGAGGCGCGCCAAACGCCCCCGCCCCAGGCGTGACCTCCGGCAAGGCGGGGTTCGTGCGCCTCGCGGCCTGCGCCTGCGGCCAGTTGCGCCTGGCCTGCCAGGGGGATCCGCTCAGGGTCTCGCTCTGCCACTGTCTGGACTGCCAGCGCCGGACCGGCAGCGCCTTCGGGATCGCAGCCTTCTTCAGCCGCGGGGCGGTCGCGGCGGAGGGGCGCGCGGCGACGAACACCCGCCGCGGCGATAGCGGCTTCGCGATCCGCTTCCATTTCTGCCCGGATTGCGGAACGACCGTGTTCTGGGAGCCGGAGCGCAAGCCCGACGCGATCGCGGTCGCCGTCGGCACCTTCGCGGACCCGGCTTTCCCGGCTCCTCTCCAGTCGGTGTGGGAGCACCGGCGCCATCCCTGGCTGGCACTGGACCTTTTGACCGCTACCTGCCGCGTTCGGTCTTGACGCCGCAGCCCGCCTGGGCCAAACACCGCGCCTTCCTTGGTTCCACCCGCGCGCGGGGATACCTTCGCGCGCCCTGTTCTGTTCGGGATTAGCACCATGGCCCGCCGCTGCGGCATCACCGGCAAGGGCGTTCTGACGGGCAACAACGTCAGCCACGCCAACAACAAGACCCGCCGGCGCTTCCTGCCGAACCTGCAGGAAACCTCCTTCTGGTCCGACGTGCTCGGCACGCAGGTCAAGATCCGCCTGTCGACCAACGGCATTCGCACCGTGGAGCACAATGGCGGCCTGGACGCCTTCCTGCTCGGCACTCCGGACCGCAAGCTCGCGGCCGAGGCGATCACCCTGAAGCGCCGCATCGAGCGCGCGCAGGCGAAGAAGGCCGCCTGACCAGCCCCGCCTCCGGGCGGCTCGAGGGCGGCACCCCTGGGGGCAGCCGCCCTTTTTCGTGGGCGGGCAGCCATGCCCGGATCGCGGCGGCATGGCTCGCCGGTTGCATCCAGCCGGATTCCGGACCACATAGGTCGGGATTCAACGACAGCCGCGGAATGCCGCCATGTTCATCGAGACCGAAGCGACCCCGAACCCCGCCACGCTGAAGTTCCTGCCCGGCCGCGATGTGCTGGGCGAGCGCGGCACCGCCGACTTCACCATGGCGGCCGAGGCCGCGGGCCGCTCCCCGCTCGCCGAGCGCGTCTTCCTGGTGGGCGAGGTTGCCCGCGTCTTCCTCGGCAGCGATTTCGTCACCGTCACCAAGACCCAGGATGCCGACTGGACGCTGCTGCGCCCCCGCGTCCTCGGTGCGATCATGGAGCACTACCTCTCGGGCCTGCCCGTGATGGAAGCCGGCGAAGCGGATGGCGAGCACGGCGAGGACTTCGACCCGGCCGACCAGGAAGTGGTCGCGCAGATCAAGGAACTCCTCGACACCCGGGTGCGCCCTGCCGTTGCGGGGGATGGCGGCGATATCGTCTTCCGGGGGTTCCGCGAGGGTATCGTGCGCCTGCACATGCAAGGCGCCTGCTCGGGCTGCCCCTCCTCCCGCGCCACGCTCAAGCACGGCGTCGAGAACATGCTGCGTCACTATGTCCCCGAGGTGGTGGCGGTGGAGCAGGTCGAGGCCTGACATCGCCCGCGGGCGCGCCCGGCGCCACGGCCCGGGTGCGTCATTCCGATTGCTGATCGTCGCCATTCACCGGGCGGGATGGCTGCACGCGGCCTGGCCGCCATATGCCATTCGCAGCGATACTCCTTCAGCAGGATCTCCGACATGGACGTGAGCATGACTTCCGAGACGATCGACGACCGCGCGCTCGACCAGCTTTTCCGCAAGGCACGCACGCACAACAAGTGGCAGGACCGGCCGGTGCCGGAAGAAAAGCTGCGGGAGATGTACGACCTCCTGAAGTGGGCACCGACCTCGGCCAACGCCTCACCGGGCCGCTTCGTCTTCGTGCGCTCGCCCGAGGGCAAGGCGAAGCTGAAGCCCGCGCTGTCCGCCGGCAACCTCGAGAAGACGATGAATGCGCCGGTGACCGTGATCGTGGCCCATGACCTGAACTTCTACGACAAGCTCCCGGTGCTCTTCCCGCACGCGCCGGATGCGAAGAACTGGTTCACCGGCAGCTACGCCTTCGCCGAGCAGACGGCCTTCCGCAACGGCTCGCTCCAGGGCGCCTACCTGATCCTCGCCGCCCGCGCCGTCGGCCTCGATGCCGGCCCGATGAGCGGCTTCGACGCCGCCAAGGTGGACGAGGCCTTCTTCGCCGGCACCAACTGGAAGACCAACTTCCTGGTCAATCTCGGCTACGGCGATCCGGCCGGCCTCTTCGACCGCAACCCGCGCCTCGATTTCGAGGACGCCACCCGCTTCGAATGAACCCTGGCAGGGGGCGCCGGACGCCGGCGCTCCCTGAAATGATTCAGGGCATGTGAGGCGCCTCGCTTGAAACGGCGCCGCCGGCGGTCGATTGTGTGCCATCAAGTTTCCGGGACGGGTGACACGACGATGGCACGGCGTTTCATTCGACAGGCTCTCGTGGTGGCGCTGGTTGCCCAGGCAGGCGCCGCGCTGGCGCAGAAGGCCGGTGCCGAGAGCCCGGCCGTCAGCGGATCGGCGCTCGGGGCGCTGGGCCTGGACGGTTCGGCGGCGATCGGCACGGGGCTCAGGCTCTTCCCCACCGCGAGCGGCGCAGCGATCGTGCCGCAGCCGGTGACCCCGGCTCCGGCCGCCGTCATCGCCCCCACGACGAAGCCGGCCCCTGCCGCGGCGCGGCAACCGGTCGCCACCCCCGGGAAGCCCGCCCCGCTGGTGCCGCAGGCGAGCCAGGTCCGGCCGGCCGCGAGCCCCACCTCCTTCCGCACCGATGCCGCCATATCGAGCCGCGTACGCCAGCAGGTCCTCGCCGCCGCGCTGCCGAGCAGCCCGAACCCCGCGGGCCTGCGCCAGGCGGTGGAATCCGGCGTGCCCTGGCAGGAATTCGACCGGCTGCTGGTCCAGCATGGCTACGATCCCCGCGACCTTGCCGACGTCGTCGCCGCCTTCTACCTGATCACCTGGGAGGTGGCGACCGGCCAGGATGCCACCGACCAACCCGCAGGCATCGCCGCCGTCCGGGGCCAGGCCCGTGGGCTGCTGGCCTCCAACGCGGCGCTGTCGGGCCTTTCCGAGGCGGAGCGCCAATCGACCGCGGAGACCCTCGCCTTCCATGCCATGGCCGTCGCCGCCCGCGCGCATGACCTGCACGCCGCCGGGAACGCCCAGGCGCTGGCGGCCTTCCGGGCCGAGGTCGCGGACACCGTCGCCCGGCAGCAGGGGGTGGACCTTCGCAACTTCAACCTGACCCCGGCGGGCTTCCAGGCCCGCTGAACGCCCCCCCGGGACGTCACGCCGCGCCGGCTTGGCCGGCGCAGGCGAGGATCGCCGCCGCAAGGTCCTCCCCGGCCCAGCCAACCGACTTGAAGAGGGTCACCTCCTCGGCCGAGCGGCGGCCCGGATGGTCCCCGCGGCACAGTTCCGCAAGGTCGGCGGCGATCTCCTCTGCGCGGAACATCCCTTCGTCCATGGCCTGGACGATGTCGCCGGCCTCGGCCACGGCGCCCGCCCGCGTGTCCACGACCACCCTGGCGCGGGCCAGGAGCGCGCCGTCGCTCTCGCGCATGTCACGACGATAGGCCCCCACCAGATCGACATGGGCTCCCGGCGCGACCGCCGCCCCGCGCACCAACGGCACGGTCGAGAGCGTTGCCGCCGCAACGATGTCGGCCCCGGCCGGATCGGGCCGCTCGACGGCGCGGGCCGGCAGCCCTTCCTGGCGCAGCGCCGCCGCCAGCCTCGCTGCATTCGCCGCCGTCGGCGACCAGATCGCGATGTCGGAGATCGGGAAGCGTGCCGCATAGCCCTCGGCGAGTGCCCGCGCGACCTTGCCGCTGCCGAGCAGCAGCAGGCGCGACGATTCCGGTCGCGCCAGATAGCGCGCCGCGAGCAGGCTTGCCGCCGCCGTGCGGCGGTCCGTCAGCTCGCCGCCGTCCAGCAATGCGACCGGCGCGCCGGTAACCGCGTCCGAGAGGAGGTAGGCGGCATGCACTGCCGGCTCCCCACGCGCCGCATTGGCCGGCGCGACATGCACGATCTTGACCCCGGTATGCCCCCCGGCGCGCCAGGCGGGCATGAGAAGAAGCGTGTTCTCGGTGCCCGCAGCGCCGCCCGGCATGACATGCCGGTGCCGCAGCGGCGCCTCGCATCCCTCGCGGAACATCGCGGCGAGCGCCTCGATCAGCGCGTCCCAGGGCAAGGCAGCACGTACGGCGTCGCGGTCGAGTTGCAGCATTCCCGGCTCCCTGACGGCAGGTCCCGGAGGTTTGCCTTCTCGGCCCGCAATTTGCTAGGCCCGCCCCTTCGAGGAACACCGGCCGGGATCGGCTTGCGATGCGCGTTGATCCGCGCCCGCCCGTGGCGCAGCATGCCTCCCGGCAGATGGAACAGCGCCCGCCAATCCATTCGGCGGGACGCAGACAGGGAGAGTATGAAGTGCATCAGATTTCACGGCCCGGCTTGCTGCGGGCGTTCGGCGCGGCACTGATCGCCGCGGCCGTCACGCTGCCGGCGGCAGCCCAGCAGCCCGCTGCCGGCGGATCCTCGCCCACCCTGGACGCGATCCGTGCCCGCGGCACGCTCATCTGCGGCGTGAACACCGGCCTTGCCGGCTTCGCCCAGCCGGACAGCCAGGGCATCTGGCGCGGTTTCGACGTGGATTACTGCCGCGCCGTCGCGATTGCCCTGTTCAACGACCCGGACAAGGTCCGCTACGTCCCGACGACCGCGCAGAGCCGCTTCACGGCGCTGCAGTCGGGCGAAGTTGACATGCTGGCGCGCAACACGACCTGGACGCTGTCCCGCGACACGTCGCTCGGCTTCGATTTCGCCGCGACCACCTTCTATGACGGCCAGGGCTTCATGGTGAAGGCGAGCCTCGGCGTCAGCCACGCGAACGAGTTGGATGGCGCGACCATCTGCGTCCAGCCGGGCACCACGACCGAACAGAACCTGACCGACTGGGCACGGGCCAACCGCATCAACTTCCGCCCGGTGGTGATCGAGCGGCTCGAGGAGGTCGTCGGCGCCTACCTGTCGGGCCGCTGCGACGCCTATACGACGGACGTCTCGGGCCTCGCTGCCACCCGGGCGGTGCAGGCGCGTCCGGCCGACCACGTCATCCTGCCCGAGGTCATCAGCAAGGAGCCGCTCGGCCCGCTCGTGCGCCACGGCGACCAGCGCTTCACCGACCTCGTCCGCTGGATCCATTTCGGCCTGGTGACCGCCGAGGAACTCGGCCTGACCAGCGAGAACATCGGCCAGGCGTCGAACGACACCCGCCCGGACGTGCAGCGCCTGATCGGCCGGTCGGGCGATCTCGGCAGGATGCTCGGCGTCGACAACGCGTTCATGGTGAACATCGTCTCGCGCCTGGGCAACTACGGCCAGATCTTCGAGCGCAACCTGGTGCCGATCGGCATCCAGCGCGGTCCGAACGCGCTGTGGCCGACGCCGGGCGGCCTGCAGTACGCGCCGCCCTTCCGCTGACAGTACGTGACCGCGGGACGGGGGCCGCTTCCCCGCTCCGCGGACTTCTCCCGCCATGCGGCGGGCAACAAGATTCATGGTGAGGCTCAACCTGATGTCCGACGCGACCGTCGATCCCCGCTATCGTCGCAAGCCGCCGAAACGGCCTTTGCGCCTGTCATGGGCCGACGAAAGGGTACGAGGGGTCGTCTGGCAGGTCCTTGTTGTCGGCATCGTCGTGTCGATCGTGTATTGGCTCTGGTCGAACACGGTCCACAACCTCGAGGTCCGCCGCATCGCGACCGGCTTCGGCTTCCTCCATCGGGAGGCCGGGCTGCCGATCGCCGAGCACATAATCTCCTACTCCCCGACCGACACCTATCTCCGCGCCCTCATGGTCGGCGTTCTGAACACCCTGAAGGTCTCGATCGTCGGCATCGTCCTCGCGACGATCCTCGGCACCATCATCGGCATCGCGCGGCTGTCGAAGAACTTCCTCGTCGCCAAGCTCGCCGCCTTCTACGTCGACACGCTGCGCAGCCTCCCGCTGCTGCTGCAGCTGCTGTTCTGGTACACGATCCTGCAGGGGCTGCCCGCGCCACGACAGGCGATGCACCCCGTCGAGGGCGTCTTCCTGTCCAACCGCGGATTCCGCGTGCCCGCCCTGGTGTGGGAAAGCGCGCACACCGCGGCGCTGCTCGCCCTCGTCGCCGGCATCGTGCTCACCTGGCTCTACGCGCGCGCTGCGCGGGCGAAGCAGATGACCGACGGCCGGCCTCGCAAGGTCTGGCCGGCGGCGATCGCGCTGATCCTTGGCCTGCCGATCCTGACCTGGCAGTTGCTGGGCGGCCCCTGGGAAATCGACTGGCCCGCCCTGCGCGGCTTCAACTTCCGCGGCGGCATGGCGGTCAGCCCCGAATTCGCGGCGCTTCTGATCGGCCTCGTGACCTACACCGCATCCTTCATCGCCGAGGTGGTCCGCGCCGGCATCCTCTCGGTCAACCAGGGACAGTGGGAGGCGGCACAGGCGCTGGGGCTCCGGCACGGACAGGTGCTGCGCCTGATCGTGCTGCCGCAGGCGCTGCGGGTCATCATCCCGCCGATGACCTCGAACTACCTGAGCCTGACGAAGAACTCCTCGCTCGCGGTCGCGATCGGCTTCCAGGACATCGTCAGCATCGCCAACACGACGCTGAACCAGACCGGTCAGGCGATCGAGGGCATCGCCATCATCATGCTGGTCTACCTGACCATCAGCCTGTCCATCAGCCTCTTCATGAACTGGTACAACGCGCGCATCGCGCTGGTGGAACGGTGAGGGCCCGGCCATGAGCGACATTACCGCAAACGCCTCCCTCCAGAGCGGCTCCCCCCCGCGCGAAGCCCCGGTCACGACCACCGGGCCGCTCGGCTGGATGAGGGCCAACCTCTTCTCCGGATGGCTTTCGACGGCCGTCACGCTGGTTCTGGCCTATGTGATCGTCCGCGCCCTCATCGGGATCGTGGACTGGGCCTTCATCAATGCGATCTGGTCGGTGCCGGTCGGCCCGAACGGTGCCGCGCAGACGCAGGCCTGCCGCGAACTGCACGGCAGCGGCGCCTGCTGGGCAGTGGTGACCGAGAAGCACCGCTTCATGCTGTTCGGAACCTATCCCTACGAGCAGCACTGGCGTCCGGCCCTGGTCTGCGTCCTGTTCATCACGCTCTACGTCGTCTCGGCGATGCGGCGCTTCTGGAACTGGACCCTGGTCCCGATCTGGGTCGTCACCCTGACGGTGATCGGCATCCTGATGTGGGGCGGCGTCCTCGGCCTGCCCTACGTTCCGCAGGAACGTTGGGGCGGCCTGCCGATCACGCTGATCCTGGCCACCTTCGGGCTGGCCTTCGCCTTCCCGCTCTCGATCCTCGTGGCATTGGGGCGGCGGTCGAACCTGCCGGCGATCAAGGCGCTCTGCGTGCTCTATGTCGAACTGATCCGCGGCGTGCCGCTGATCTCGCTGCTCTTCATGGCCTCGGTCATGTTCCCCCTCTTCCTTCCGGAAGGGGTGAACATCGACAAGCTGCTGCGCGCGCAGATCGCGATCACCCTCTTCGCCGGCGCCTACCTCGCCGAAGTGGTGCGCGGCGGCCTGCAGGCGCTGCCCAAGGGCCAGTATGAGGCCGCCGACGCCATGGGCCTCTCCTACTGGCAGAAGACCGGCCTGATCATCCTGCCGCAGGCCCTGCGCATGGTGATCCCGCCCCTGGTCAACACCTTCATCGGCTTCTTCAAGGACACCTCGCTGGTGCTGATCATCGGCATCTTCGACCTGCTGACGGCAGGCAAGACCGCGATCGTCGAGCCCGCCTGGCAGGGCTTCGGCGTGGAGGTCTACGTCTTCGTCGGCCTGATCTACCTCGCCTTCTGCCTCGCCATGTCGAGGTACAGCCAGGCGCTGGAGGCGGACCTCAACCGCCATCGCCGCCGGTGACGCCCTTCAACGAGAACGATCTGGGACACGAAAAGAGATGAGTGCTGCGATGGAAACGATGGAGGGGCAGGTCGCCTCTGCCGTCCGCACCGATGCCCCGCCCGCCATCGTGCTGGACAAGGTGAACAAGTGGTTCGGATCCCTGCACGTGCTGCGGGATATCGAACTCCAGGTCGCGACGGGTGAGCGGCTGGTGGTCTGCGGGCCCTCGGGCTCGGGCAAGTCCACCATGATCCGCTGCATCAACCGGCTGGAGACCCACCAGGAAGGACGGATCCTGGTGGACAACATCGAGCTGTCGGACGACATCCGCGCGCTCGACGCCATCCGCCGCGAGGTCGGGATGGTGTTCCAGTCCTTCAACCTCTTCCCGCACCTGACGATCCTCGAGAACTGCACGCTGGCGCCGATCTGGGTGCGCCGGATGCCGAAGAAGGACGCCGAGGAGCTGGCGATGGAATACCTGACCCGGGTCCGCATCCCGGAGCAGGCGAAGAAATATCCGGGCCAGCTCTCGGGCGGGCAGCAGCAGCGCGTGGCCATCGCCCGCGCGCTCTGCATGAAGCCCAAGATCATGCTGTTCGACGAGCCGACCTCGGCCCTCGACCCCGAGATGATCAAGGAGGTGCTCGACACCATGGTCATGCTGGCTGCCGAGGGCATGACCATGATCTGCGTGACGCATGAGATGGGCTTCGCCCGCCAGGTCGCCGATCGGGTGGTGTTCATGGACCGCGGCGAGATCGTGGAGGCCGGCACGCCCGAGCGCATCTTCAACGACCCGCAGACCGACCGGCTGCAGCTCTTCCTCAGCCAGATCCTCCGCGGACACTGAGGGGCCGTCCGGAAATGCGTCATTCGGCGCATTTCCGTGCCCGGCACCGGCCTCTGAAGCCGGCGGCGGCAGGCGACGTCCTCGCCGCCATCCTTCCGGCCATGCGCGCCGCACATTGGGGCAGGATTGCGGCGGCCTCGCCGGCGTGGCTATCAATCGCGCCCAAGCATCGCGCCGAGGCCCTGTGACCGCACCCGTCGTCGACCATGCCGCCAGCCCCGCGAAGCAGACCCTGACGCCCTTGCTCATCCTGGGCGTACTCGGGGTCGTCTATGGGGATATCGGCACGTCCCCGCTCTACGCGCTGCGCGCGGCGCTGCTGCATTTCAGCGACGACGGGCTCGAGCGCTGGGAAATCCTCGGGGTGCTCAGCCTCATCATCTGGGCCCTGATCCTGACCGTCACGGTGAAGTACGTCGTCTTCGTCCTGCGGGCCGACAACCGGGGCGAGGGCGGGATCCTGGCGCTCATGGCACTCGCGCAGCGCAGCTTCGAAAGCGACAGGGCCAAGTGGATCGTCGCGCTGATCGGCATCGTCGGCGCGTGCCTCTTCTTCGGCGACGGCATCATCACGCCGGCCATCTCGGTGCTCTCGGCGGTGGAAGGGCTGAAGGTCGTCTCGGAGACCTTCGAACACGCCGTCATCCCGATCGCGCTCGTGATCCTGCTGGCCCTGTTCCTGGTCCAGTTCCGTGGCACGGGCAGCATGGGGGCGGTGTTCGGGCCGATCTGCGCGGTCTGGTTCGCCGTGCTGGGTGTGCTCGGCCTGATCGAGATCGTGCACAATCCCGCGGTTCTGGCCGCCCTCTCGCCGCACTACGCGATCCAGTTCTGCCTCGCCTACCAGCTCCTCGCCTTCATCGCCTTCGGCTCGGTCGTACTCGCCGTCACGGGGGCCGAGGCACTCTACGCCGACATGGGGCATTTCGGCCGGCGGCCGATCCGCATGGCGTGGCTCTGCCTGGTCCTGCCGGCGCTGACGCTGAACTACCTCGGCCAGGGTGCACTGGTCCTGCGCGTCCCCTCGGCCCTGAGCAGCCCCTTCTACCTGCTCGCGCCGGAATGGTTCCGCCTGCCTCTGGTCCTCCTCGCGACGGCCGCGACCATCATCGCGAGCCAGGCGATGATCTCCGGCGCCTATACCATCGCGCGGCAATGCGTGCAGCTCGGCTTCATCCCGCGGCTCGAGGTCAAGCACACGAGCGAGACCGAGGAAGGCCAGATCTACATGCCCCAGGTGAACATCCTGCTGCTGATGGGCGTGATCATCCTGGTGCTGTCCTTCCACACTTCGGACAACCTCGCCGCAGCCTACGGCATCGCGGTGACCGGCACCTTCGTCTGCACCTCCTGCCTCGCCATCATCGTCTTCCGCCGGCGGTTCGGCTGGGCCTGGCCCCTGGTGATCGGCGTGTTCGGTCCCCTGCTGGTGCTCGATCTGCTGTTCTTCGTGTCCAACGTGCTGAAGATTCCCGATGGCGGCTACGTCCCGCTCGTGCTCGGCACCGGCCTCTTCGCCATGATGACAACCTGGCACCGCGGGCGGGAATTGCTCTTCGCGCGGTTCCGCCAGGACGGGCTGCCGCTCAAGTCGTTCATCGCGCGCCTGCCGCAATCGCGCACCGTGCGGGTGCCGGGCATGGCGGTCTTCATGACCAGCCAGGCGGACTTCCTGCCCGGCGCCCTGCTGCACAACCTCAAGCACAACAAGGTGCTGCACGAAAGGGTGCTGTTCGTGACCGTTACGAACGAGGGCATTCCCTTCGTGCCCGCCGAACGCCGCTGCGAGGTCGAGGAACTCGCCCCGAACATCCACCGCATCGCGCTGCGCTACGGCTTCCAGGAAAGCCCCAACATCCCGAAGGAGCTGGAGGCGCTGCGGGATCGCGGCATCGCCTTCGAGCCGATGCAGACCTCCTACTTCCTGGGGCGGGAGACGGTTGTCGCCGCGGCGGTGCCGAAGATGTCGCGCTGGCGGCAGTGGCTTTTCACCATCATGTCCCGCAACGCCATGCCGGCGACGGAGTTCTTTCGCATCCCATCCGACCGCGTGGTCGAGCTGGGCGTTCGGGTGGCCATCTAGCGATGGCGACGGTCACGGCGATCCTCGCGCTGACCGCCGGCCCCGGCTTTCCGCGAGGCAGCCCGGAACACCGGTACGAGATCGAGATCGCGCTCGATGCCGGCAACCGTCCCGATCCGGCGGCCTGGGCAGCCGACCCGGAGCCCTGGCGCGCCCGACGGATCGTGCCCGGCGCTCTGCCCGACCATGGCGACGTGCAGCACGACCCGGACCATGGCTGGTCCATCCGCTTCTTCGGCTTGGCCACCGAAAGCCCCGACGTCCCTGAAACCTGGTTCGACTTCGGCACCGATCCGGTACGCCCGGGAGAGCACGCGACCATCACGGAACCGGACGGATCCAAATTCGTCTACCGGGTCGTGGCCGTCGGCTGACATACGAAGGGCGCCGGCCTCGCGGCACGGCGCCCTTGGTGGGGTGGTGGAGCCAAGGGGAGTCGAACCCCTGACCTCTTGAATGCCATTCAAGCGCTCTCCCAACTGAGCTATGGCCCCCCGGGAAGAGGCGCGCGGTATAACCTTGCTCATCCGACCCCGCAAGGGGGTCATCGCCCTCTTTCGGCTTGCCGCGCAGGACGGTAGGGAGAGGGCCTCACGGCTCGTCATCGGGGAGTATCCATGGGCAAGGTCTATCCTGACGCCAAGGCTGCGCTGGCCGGCGTCCTGCGCGACGGAATGGTGATCCATTCCGGCGGCTTCGGCCTCTGCGGCATTCCCTCGCTGCTGATCGAGGCGATCCGCGAATCGGGGGTCAAGGACCTCACCGTCGTCTCGAACAATGCCGGCATCGACGATGCCGGCCTCGGCCTGCTGCTGAAGACCCGGCAGATCCGCAAGATGATCTCCTCCTACGTCGGGGAGAATGCGGAGTTCGCCCGCCAGTACCTCGCCGGCGAGCTCGAGATCGAATTCAACCCGCAGGGCACGCTGGCCGAGCGCATCCGCGCCGGGGGCGCCGGCATCCCCGCCTTCTTCACCAAGACCGGCTACGGCACCGAGGTCGCGAAGGGCAAGGAAGTGCGCGAGTTCGAAGGCGAGATGTACGTGATGGAGCGCGGCATCTTCGCCGACCTCGCGGTCGTGCATGCCTACATGGGCGATACCGAGGGCAATCTCGTCTATCGGAAGACGGCGCGGAACTTCAATCCGATGATGGCGACCGCCGCGAAGGTCACCGTCGCGCAGGTCGAGCACCTGGTCCGTGCAGGCGAGATCGATGCCGACCACATCCATACCCCCGGCATCTTCGTGAAACGGATGATCGTCTGCCCCTCCGGCTACGAGAAGCGGATCGAGCAGCGCACCGTGCGCAAGCACCCCGCCGCTGCCGCCGGCCCCGACCACCTGCCGCGCTGACTGAGGAGAGACGCCCATGGCCTGGACCCGCGACGAAATGGCGGCCCGCGCTGCCCGCGAATTGCAGGACGGATTCTACGTGAACCTCGGCATCGGCATCCCGACGCTGGTGGCGAACCACGTGCCGGCCGGCATGAACGTGCAGCTGCAATCCGAGAACGGCATGCTCGGCCTCGGCCCCTTCCCCTATGAGGGTGAGGAGGATCCGGACCTGATCAATGCCGGCAAGCAGACCATCACGCAGCTGCCGACCTCGTCCTTCTTCGATTCCGCGACCTCCTTCGGGATGATCCGCGGCGGGCACATCGACCTCTCCATTCTCGGCGCGCTGCAGGTCGCGGCGAACGGGGACCTCGCGAACTGGATGATCCCCGGCAAGATGGTGAAGGGGATGGGCGGCGCGATGGACCTGGTTGCCGGCGTGAAGAAGGTCATCGTGCTGATGGAGCACACCGCCGGCGGCAAGCCCAAGCTGCTGAAGTCCTGCACCCTGCCGCTGACCGGCGCGCGGGTGGTCGACATGGTGGTGAGTGACCTCGGTGTCTTCGAGATGGCGCGCAAGGGGCCGGAGCGTCTCGTGCTGACCGAGCTCGCCTCCGGCGTGACGCTGGAGGAAATGAGGGCGAAGACCGAAGCCGAATTCGAGGTGGCACTGAAGGCGGCAGCGTAAAGCCGTCGCCCGGGACCGCCCCGGCCTATGGGGTCGGCCCCGGGGTCAGCCTGCGCCGGGCAACGGCCGATAGGGCAGCGGCGCGAACCGCGTCCCATGCAGGGTGATGTCCTTCCATACGCCGCCCGTGACATAGGGGTCCTCGGCCATCCAGGCCCGCGCCGCGTCGTCCGTCGCGTGGCGGGTCACCGCGATCGATCCGCGCATGGCTCCCGCCTCGTCCAGGATCGCCCCGCCCATGGCTAGCGTCCCATCCGCGGCCATCGGCCGCACGCGGGCAAGATGGGCTTCCCGGACCGCCGTGCGGCGCGCCGGCGCTTCGGCATCCGTCCCGTCCATCGCCACGATCACCGTATGGGTCCGCGCCGCTGAGATCGGCTCGCCGGGCTGCGGCAGCGCGCGATAGGGCAACGGCGCGATCCGGAACGGATGCGCCGTCCAGCGCGCCCAAACCCCTTCGACGGCAAAGGGCTCCTCGGACAGGTAGGCTTCGAGGCCGGCCTTGTCGGGCACGTTCAGCACCATCAGCGATCCCGCGGCCTTCCAATCCGGCGTGAAGAGCGGCGAGCCCAGCGCAAGCCGTCCGTCCTCCGCCCAGCGGGTGATCACGCCGAGATGCCGATCGCGTGTCGCCATGCGCCGATCCGGATCCGGCCCATCCCAGGCGATGATGGCGTAGCCCATGATGCGATTCCTCCTCGCTGCGCGGCAGCGTGCCACGATCCGGCCAGGGCGTCAGCCTGCGTCGGACAGGGACCGGTAGGGCAGCGGCCGGAATGTCGTCGCGTGGATCTCGGCCCGGCAGGCTCGCAGCAGCGGATCGGCCGCGATCCACCTGCGCGCCGCGTCGTCATCGCGATGCGCCGTCACCAGAATGGCGCCGGCCGCATCCCCGGTCGCCGCTGCGAAGACGACCGTGCCGGATGCCACGTCGTCGCCGAGCCGTCCGGGATCGGCCTCGCCCGCGAGAAGGATAACGCTGTGGCCGCGTGCGGGTGGCAGCGGCGCGTCGGCCGGCGGCCAGGGGCGCCATGGCAGGCCGGGAATCCGAAGGGGCCGGCACGCGGTCTTCCGCCACACGCCGGCGACCGCAAAGGGCTCCGCGGCCAGGTAACCGGAGGGATCATGCCCCGCGACGACCATCAGCGACCCGAGCGATCGTCCCTCCGCCGTGTGCAGCGGAAGGCCCAACAGCAGCACTCCCGCCGCAGCCATCGCGGTGATCGAGGCAATGTGCCGGTCGCGCCACGCGGCCCGCAGGCCCGGGTCCGGTCCATCCAGGCCGATGACGGCCGTCGCCTCAGCGTATCGCATGGTAGCTGCCGGGGCCGCGCCGGCGGCGCGGCCCCTGTCGCCGTCAGTACATGTGCTGGCCACCGTTGATCGACATGGTGGAACCCGTGATGAAGTCCGCGTCGTCCGCGGTCAGGAACACCACGCCGCGCGCGATGTCGTAGGCCCGCCCGAGCCGGCCCATCGGAATGCGCGCCACGATCTTCTCAAGCACGTCCGGCGGCACGGCACGCACCATTTCCGTGTCGACGTAGCCCGGCGCGATGGCATTCACCGTGATCTGGCTGCGCGCGCCTTCCTGCGCCAGCGCCTTGGTGAAGCCATGGATGCCCGACTTGGCGGCGGCGTAGTTCACCTGCCCGTACTGGCCGGCCTGGCCGTTGATCGAGCCGATATTGACGATGCGGCCGAACTTGCGGCTCGACATGCCGTCCCAGACCAGCTTGCACATGTTGTAGCAGGAGCCGAGATTGGTATCGATCACCGCGTCCCACATCTCGCGCGTCATGCGCTTCATGGTGCCGTCGCGGGTGATGCCGGCATTGTTCACCAGCACCTCCACCGGGCCGATCTCGGCCTCGATGCGCTTCATCGCCTGGGCACAGGACTCGTAGTCGGAAACGTCGAACTTGTAGCAGGCAATGCCGGTCCGCTTGGTGAAGGCCTCGGCTGCCTGGTCATTGCCGGCATAGGAGGCGACGACTTTTCGGCCCGCCGCCTGTAGCGCCTCACTGATCGCGGCGCCGATGCCGCGCTGGCCCCCGGTGACGAGTGCGACGCGTGCCATGACTGGTCTCTCCCTATCCTATATTGTTCGGCCTCCGCCGCTTCGGCCATGGACACGACGGAGTCCGCAAGGAAGATCAAAACCCGGGCGCGTGACCTGCGCCAGCAGTAATTCGTCGCGTTGACGGATGTCATCCGCGGCGACCCGGGAAGGGTCTGGTGTCGCGTACATGCGCGCGACCTCGCCCGCGCATGATGCCGGAGCCGCACTTGAGCGGCGGCGCGGATGTCGGTCATCCCGTGCATCACCCGAGGGTCGCCCCTTCGGGTGACGCGACGGCCGGGTAGCTCAGCGGCCGCGGCGGCCAGCGACGACCGCGGCGGCCTTCTGGCGGTCCAGCGCCGCCAGGTCGGCCTGCATGTAGCCGCGCAGCGTGTCCGCCGTATCGATGGTCGCATCGGAATTGCGTTCGGCGCGACCGATGTGCGTCGTCCAATAGGAGCGGATCGCCTGGGCCCGCGCGGCGAACCACGTGTCGCGGTCGGCGGCCGACGGGAAGCTGGCCGGCGGCAGCGGGACCGTCACGTCGTAGAAGCGGCGGACGCGGCCGGTTTCGATGTCGATCCGGCCATTGACCGCACCGAATGGTCCCGTCGGCTGGTGGTGATGCACGCCGAAATCACGCAACGGCCGCAGGGTTACCGTGGTGTTCATGCGCCCGGCTTCCGAGCAGCTGACCTCGGCCGGGCTGTTGCCGCGCTCAAGCTGCACGGCGCCCGGGGTCGAGGCGATCTGCGCAACCTGAGCGCCGTCGCGCGTCACGGTGCAGCGGGCGCCCGTGGGGTCGGAGGAGACGGTGATGCTGCCGTTCCACCGCTCAGGCTTCGGCTGCCCGTCCAAAGCCTCGCCATCCGCCCGGATGTGGTAGGTGCCGCACCCCGCCAGTAGCACGAGACCGAGCAGGGCAGGCGCTCCGGCCAGGCGGCGGCAGACAGAGATGGGCGACATGGCTTCGTCTCCTCGGCGTGCAATCACATGGCCGCCTCTCGGCGCGACCTCACAAAACGCTAGATACCTCTCAATTTTTAATCCGCCTAGACGAAATTTTAACGGAACGATGCGTGATATATCAATTCCTCGGCATGTCTTGGCGGCAGGCGCTTCAACCTGTAAGGTCACCCGCATGTTCCGGACTGGGCACCGCGCGTCTCGAATTACCGGCACGGCCGACTAAGGCTGCGCCCCGGGCGGGCGCGCCATCGGCCGATCTGCGCAACCCCGCCCGCCTGCCATCGTCCGGAACCACCGCCACCATGACCGACGCCGATGCCTACGCCCCCGCGCGCTTCCACGTCCTCGCAGAAGCCTCGCCCGGCCTGCTGTCGCGCCTGCTCCAGCCGCTCGCAAAGCGGGACCTCGTCCCCGACCTCGTCCTTGCGCGGCGGGAAGGCGCGCTGATGCGGGTGGAGATCGCCCTCGACGCCATGCCCGCCGACATGGTGCATCTGGTCGCGGGGAATATCGCCCAGGTGGTCGGCGTGATCGATCTGGCCGGCGGCGCGGAAGCCCTCCGCGCCGCTTGAGCCTGGCTTTGGGTAGGTTTGGAAGCGCCGGCCTGCACCCGGCCACCCATCCAGGATGCGGCCGTCGGGCGGCCGGGTGGGGGTGCGGGCCAGTGCCGGTCACGGAAATGCGCCGCGTGGCGCATTTCCAGACAAGCTCTCAGCGCAAGGCAAGCACCAGCAGGGTCAGCACCCCAAGGCCGATGCGATACCAGCCGAAGGGCGAAAAGCCGATCCGGCCGATGACCGCGAGCAGCGTGCGGACCGTCAGGTAGGCCACGACGAAGGCGGCCATGAAGCCGATGCCGATCTGCCCGAAGGCCGAGAAGTCCAGCTCGGCCCGCGCCTTCCACAGCGAATAGACGGTTGCGGCGAGCATGGTCGGGATGGCGAGCACAAAGGAGAACTCGGCCGCCGCACGCCTCTCCACGCCGATCAGCAGCGCCGTGATGATCGTCGCGCCCGAGCGGGAGGTCCCGGGAATCATTGCCAGCGCCTGGCCGAAGCCCACCAGCAGCGCGGCGAGCGGCCCGATCTCCGGCACCGAATGGATGCTCGGCGCCGGGCGGCAGCGTTCGATCACGATGATGGCCACGCCGCCCAGGACCAGCGCGCTGGCGACGACCCACGGGTTGAACAGCACCTCCGTGATGGTCTTGTGCAGCGTCGCGCCAAGCACCGCCGCCGGCAGGAAGGCGAGGATCAGGTTGATGACGTAGAAGCGCTGCAGCCCGGGCCGCCACATGTTCTGCAGCAGGTCGAGGATGAGGCCGCGATAGATCACCACCACCGCCAGGATGGCGCCGAGCTGGATCGAGATCTCGAAGGTCTTGCCCGGTGGCCCCTGGAATCCGATCAGTTCGCCGAACAGGATCAGGTGCCCCGTCGAGGAGATGGGCAGGAACTCGGTGAGCCCCTCGACGATGCCCATGAACAGGGCGGAGAACAGCGAGCCGATATCCATGGGCGGATCCGCGTGCAGGAAGGTCGCAGCTTATGCGCAGCCCAACATGGCGTGAATCGGGCCCGCACATGAAAAAGGGCCGCCA
Source organism: Pseudomonadota bacterium (assembly GCA_023424475.1). GTDB lineage: Bacteria > Pseudomonadota > Alphaproteobacteria > Acetobacterales > Acetobacteraceae > Neoroseomonas. Next base: position 8,326 of record JAFADX010000058.1, on the reverse strand, counting down.
TCCCGAAGGATGACGGCCCGTTCATCCCGTATCCCGTCAGCGCGCCGCGGCCGCCGGGAAGGCGAAGTTGTCGAAGGAATTCTCCGCCACGCGGAACCACTGGAACTGCTCGTCCCGATACGGGTGGTAGGAGTCCCAGACCTTCTTGAACCGCGCGTTGCGGCTGCCGGTTTCGGCATAGACCTCGTGCGTCGCGCCCCAGGCCGCCTGCATGATGTCGCGCGGCCAGAAGCGCAGCTGCGCACCGGCGGCGACCAAGCGGCGCAGCGCCTTCGGATTCAGGTCGTCGTAGCGCGCGACCATCTCCGAATCCTGCTCGGCGCAGGCGACCTCGACCGCGTGCTTGTAGACGTCGGGCAGCGACTCCCAGGCGGCCTTGTTGACGATGAGGTGCAGCCGGGCGCCCGGCTCCCAGAAACCCGGCGCGTAGTAGTATTTCGCCACCCGCACGAAGCCGAGCTTCTCGTCGTCGTGCGGGCCGACGAATTCCACGGCGTCGAGGGTGCCGCGCTCGAGCGAAGGATAGATGTCCGCCGCCGCGACCTGGGTCGGCGCGGCGCCGAGGCGCTGGAACACCTGGCCGGCGAATCCCGCGATGCGGAACTTCAGGCCCTGCAGCGCCTGCAGATTGCTCACCTCGTTGCGGAACCAGCCGCCCATCTGGGCGCCGGTGTCGCCGGCGGTAAAGGCGACCGCGTTGTAGTCGCCGAAGAGCTCGGCACCGAGCTCCTTGCCGCCGCCGAAGCGCCACCAGGCGGTAAACTGGCGGGTCTTCAGGCCGAAGGGCATGGCGGTGAAGAAGGCGAAGGTCGGGTCCTTGCCGACGTAGTAGTAGGACGCGGTGTGCGCGCACTCGACCGCGCCGGACTGCACGGCATCGAGCGCGGCGAGCGGCGGCGCGATCTCGCCGCCCGGGAAGGCGGTGATGCGGAACCGGCCGCCCGTCAGCTCCCCGACGCGCCGGCCGATGGCCTCGGCAGTGCCGAAGAGGACATCGAGGTTGCGCGGGAAGGAGGAGGTCAGGCGCCAGCGGATCTCCGGCGTCTGCGTCTGCGCCAGCGCGGGCGCTGCGAGGGCGGCGGGGGCAGCAGCGGCTGCGGCCCCCATCAGGGCACGGCGGTTCATGCGGGGTTCCTCCCGATGGCGACAGGGACTGATCCGCGCCACATAAGCGAAGCGCGGCGCGGGGGAAAGCGTCAGGCGGGGGCGGGCCGCGGCGGTCCCGGCTCCGGCGCCGGCGGGCTCGTCCCGCGCAGCGCGAATACCGCCTGCGTGGCCCCCGCAACCAGCCCCATCCCGACGCCCAGCTTCCAGGCCAGCACGTAGTCGCCGTTCAGGTCGAACAGCAGGCCGCCCCCGAAGGCCCCGAGGAAGGAGCCGAGCTGATGCGACATGAAGGCAAGGCCCTGGATCAGCGCCTGGAAACGCAGTCCGAACATCTCCACCACCATCCCCGACACCAGCGGCGCAACGCCGAGCCAGAGGAAGCCCATCGCCGAGGCGAAGACGAGGGTCGAGACCTCGCCGGGCGGCCAGGCGAAATAGAGCGCGAGCACGAGCGAGCGCGTCACGTAGATGCCGCCGAGCAGCGCGCCCTTGTTCCAGCGCCCGCCGGCCCAGCCGAAGAACAGCGAGCCGAGCACGTTGAACCCGCCGATCAGCCCGAGCGCCTTGGCGGAGAGCATCGGGTCCTGCCCGCAGAGCGCGAGGTAGGAGGGCAGATGCGTGGTCAGGAAGACCAGTTGCAGCCCGCAGACGGAATAGGCCCCAGCCATCACCAGGAAGGGCGGATGCGCCACGGCGCGCTTCAGCGCGAGGCCCATCCGCGGCGCCTCCCCCGGCGCCAGGGGCGGCACCGGCACCTTGTCCACCCGGCCCGCGATCCAGGCGGCCGGCAGCATGGCGAGGCCGAGCAGCAGGAAGCCCCAGACTCCCGCGCGCCAGCCCCAGCCATCCGCCAGCACCTGCCCGATCGGCGCCGCCACCAGCGCGCCGACCGAGCCCGCCGCCGAGACAATGCCGAGTGCGCTCGAGCGCAGGGCCGCCGGCACCGGTCGCGCGGCGACGGCGAGTGCCATGCCGCTGCCGGTGCAGGCCAGCGCGATGCCGATGAGCACTCCGGCACCGGCCAGGATGGCGAAGCTGCCCTGCGCCGCGGCCATCACGGCGAGCCCGGCTAGATAGGCGACCACACCGGCCGCCAGCACGGGCCGGAACCCCCATCTGGCCGCCGCCGCCCCCGCAAAGGGCTGCAGGAACCCCCAGCCAAGGTTCTGCACCGCGATGGCGAAGGTGAATTCCGCCACCGCCATGCCGAGGTCCCGCGTCGCCGGCGCCATGAACAGGCCCAGGCTCTGCCGCAACCCCATGGCCAGGGAGAGCATGATCGATACCCCGACAAGCATCGGCAGGGCGGGGCGCATCAGGGCGTTCATCCGATGCAGCCTGCCGTGCGTCGTCCGGTCGCGTCGATCTCGAAGTCCATGCCGCCCGCGCGTAGGCCCATGCGCATCCGCCCCGCCGCCGCGGTGGCGCGGCATAGGCGCTACGCTACGCCAGGGCGCGGAGCGCCAGCCAGGCCCCGAGCAGCCCCAGCGCGACCTGCACGACACGGCGGAAGGCCGCCTCGTCGAGGCGCAGCCGCAGGCGTCGCCCTGCCTCCATGCCCGCGAAGGCCGGCAGCAACCCGATGGCGGATGTCAGGCCGAGGCCGGCGGGCAGCAGGCCCGCGCCGGACAGCCCGGCCGCCATGGCGCCGTTCACCAGCACGACCCCCAGGCCGAATCCCTGCACGAACTGCTCCCGCGGCAGCCGGATGGCCTGCAGCCATGGTGCTGCCGGCACCAGGAAGCTGCCCGTGAAGCCCGCAACGGCCCCCGACACCGCGCCCATCGGCGCCGCCAGCCATCGCTCCGCGCGCGCCGAGGGCGCAGGAAGCCGCGGCGCCGCCAGGGCCAGCGCCGAGGACCCCACCAGCACCAGGCCGAGCATGCCCGAGAGAACCGCCGCGTCCGCGCGGGCTAGGTGGCCGGCGGCCAGATAGGCCGCCGCCGCGGCCGCCAGCAGGAACACGCCGATGCGGGGCGCGACGGCCGCCAGCATGCCCCCGGCCAGCGCCTGCCACACATTGGTTGCCAGCGACGGCGCGAGCATCAGCGCGATCGCCTCGGGCAGCGGCCGGAACAGCGCGAGCAGCGCGATGCTCACGGTCGGCAGGCCGAAGCCTGCGACGCCCTTCACGGCGCCGGCGATCAGGAAGACGAGGAGGACGGGGAGGAGTTCGGCCATGCGGTCATCCTCGCGCGGATCCGTTCGTCGTCGCTGAGGCCGGTACCGAAGCGTGGCGCCAGGCCCAGCATCGCCCCGAGGGGCAGGAGCCAGACGATCCGCGCCTGATACCGCGGCACGGGCGCGGACAACGCCCCGGTGGCGAAGGCATTCGCCCCCAGAGCCACTAGCAACCCGCACAGGATCCGCAGCCGCACCCGGTCGCCGCGCCGCGCCGCGAGGACCATGGCGAGCAGCATCAACGGCACGGATGCCAGCAGCACCGGCAGATGCGGGACGAGGAACGGCGCGGCCAGGTCCGGCAGGGTTCCACGCATCTGGGCCCCCGCGTCGAAGGCATCGCGTTCCCTGGCCGGCAGCATCGCGATCGCGCGCCGGGCCGAGGCCGCGAGATGCCGGTTGCCGAGTGTGTCGCCCACCTCGACCAGCTTCAGTTGCCGCATCGTGTTGCGTGCCATCGCCACGACGATCCCGACCGGATGGTCGCGGATCGTCGCGGCGATGATCTCCGCGGCTTCCGGCGCCTCCCGCATCGCGCCCATCTCGATCGGGCTTCCATCGGGCCGGCGGTTCAGCGGCGAGGCCGGATCCCAGAGGAATGCATCGCTGTCCATCGGCAGCCGTCGCAGCTGGTCGCAGAGCATCCAGCCGGCCTGAGGGCATCGCTCCCGCAGCGTCGCCATCGCCGGGCCGTCCGCCTGCAGCCTCGCAAGCAGGAAGGTCGCCCCATGCGGCGAAAGGGACGGCTTGCCGAAGGCCCAGGCATTCGCCCCGACCAGCACCGCCAGCGCGACGGCGACCGGGAGGCCGGCCCGCAACGGCGCGCCAAGCCCGCGCGTCGCGATGCCCGCGAAGAGAACCAGCGCAAGCGCCGCCGGCAGATGCGAAAGATGCGCCGCCACCGCGAAGGCGCCCAGCAACGTCAGCCAGGCCGCCTCGGCGCCCGTGAACCGCCCCCGGGCGAAGGCGAGCAGCAGCAGGCAGAGCGGCCCCGCCGCCGCGAAGACATCCGGCATCAGCGTCGCCGCGAACCAGGGCGCCGAGGTCATGCCCGCCAGCGCCCCGCACAGCATCACATGCCCGAGGCAGGTCGCCTCCCTCCGCATGCCGCGCTGCGTCAGCCACAGCAGGTGCGACAGGACGAACACCTGCCCCGCCAGCGCCGGCCACAGGGACCAGCCCCAGTGGAACAGATGCAGGAACGGCCCGTAGACCGCCGTCTTGTCCCACGGCCATTCGGGAAACAGCGTGTGGCCGAGGTAGGAGACACTGTCGATGAAGACGAGCGGATAGCCGTTCAGCGCCGCCGGCCAGGCCAGCATCACCGCCCCCGCGAGGATCGCCGCGACCGCCTTCACCCGCGTCTCCGCAGCAGCAGCATCGCCGCGAGCACCGGCAGCAGCCACGCGATGCGTGCCTGGTAGCGCGGAAAGACACCAGACAGCCCGCCAGTCGCCACGGCATTGCCGGCGACGCCGGCCACCACCGCCAGCGCGATCAGGACACGCACCCGCCCACCCTGCCGCACCAAAGCGACCACCAGCAGCGGCAGCGAGAGCAGCAGCACCGCGGCATGGACGGGCTCCAGCCAGGCCACCGCGTCGCGCAGCACGCCCCTTGCCTGTGCCGAGGCATCGAAGGCGGCCAGTTCCCGCGCCGGGAAACCCTCGGCAAGGCGGGGACGCAGAGCGACGTCAAGATGCGCGTTGCCGAGCGTGTCCGTGATGCCGAGGGTGACGAGTTGCCTCGCCGCATTGCGCAGCACCGCCACCGTGACCTCGAGCGGATGGGCGCGCAGGGTCTCCGCGACGATCTCGCCTGCCTCGCGCGCGATCAGCGCACCGCCGAGGAAGCGCGCATGGCCCCGCGCATCCCGGTTCACCGGACTGTCGGGCGCCCAGAGGAAGTCGTTCGCATCCATCGGCAGCCGATCGACGAAGGCACAGAGATACCAGCCGGCGGCCGGGCAACGCGCCCGGATCACCTCGGTCGCCGGCCCGTCCGCCTGCAGCCGCGCGAGCAGGAAGGTCGCGCCGTGCGGCGACAGCACCGCACGCCCATGCCCCACCGCATTCGTCGCCAGCAGCAGCGCCACCGCCGCGGCGAGCGGCACCGTTGCCCGCAACGCCCCGCGCCACTGCCCCGCGAGCAGCGCCACCCCCACCATCGCCAGCGCGAGCGGCACATGCGCGAGATGCGCCGCGATGCCCAGCGCCGCCAGGATCGCGAACCAGGCCCTCTCGCCGCGCGACAGCGACGGGCCTGCCAGGCCGATCATCGCCAGGGCCAGCACCACCACCGGCGCGAAGACGTCCGGCATGAGCATCGCAACGGTGAAGGGCGCCGAGGTCAATGCAGCCGCCACCAGGCACACAGCCAGATGCGCCGCGGCCGTCGCCCCGCCCCGCAGGGCTCGCTGCGTCACCCACAGCAGGTGCGAGACCACCAGCGCCTGCGCCGCCAGCGGCATCCACAGCGTTACGCCCCAATGGAAGGCATGCAGCAGCGGGCCGTAGACCCACGGCTTGTCCCACAGCATCAGCGGGCCGGACGTCTGGTGCAGGAAGCCGCCGGTATCGCTGAAGACGAGCGGGTAGCCGTTCAGCAGGGCCGGCCAGGCCAGGAGCAGCGCGCCGAGGACGATCGGAGGGAAGGGCACCTCCCCCCGAGCCCCCCGACCTTCCCTGCCATCCGGGACCTGACCGCGGCGGCCGGTGCCAGGCGACCAGAAAAGGGAGGGAGTGCGGGGGAGGTTCACCCTCCCCCGCCCTTCACCACCGCGCGGCGGCGGCGTCATCCTCCGTCCGCGCCTCGACCCAGCGTTCCGCCCCCCCGGAGAATTCCTCTCGCTTCCAGAAGGGCGCCTTCGTTTTCAGCCAGTCGATCAGGAAGGCGCAGGATTCGAGTGCCGCGGCACGATGGGAGGACGCCGTCAGCACCAGCACGATCGGCTCGCCCGGCAGGATGCGGCCGACGCGGTGGATCACGGTGCAGCCGGTCAGCGGCCAGCGCTCCTCGGCCCGGGCCGCGATGCGTTCGATCGCGCGCCCGGTCATGGCCGGATAGTGTTCGAGCACCATGGCAGCGAGCCCGTCATCGCCGCGGCAGACCCCGAGGAAGGAGGCGACGCCCCCGACATCGGTCCGCCCCGCCGTCAGGGCCGCGGTCTCGGCACCCATGTCGAAGGGCGCCTCCTGCACCACCACCTTCGCCATCTCACCCTCCGGTGACAGGCGGGAAGAATGCCACCTCGTCATTGGCCGCGACCGGATGGTCCGGCGCGGCGAAGTCCTGGTTCACGGCGGCGCGCACCTGGCGCGGGTTCGCGAAGGCCGCCGCATGGCCCGGCGAGCGGCCCGCCAGCCAGGTCACCAGGCTTGCCACGTCACGCACCTCGGCGGGCGGCGCGACGTCCTCCTCGGTGATCCCGACCTTCTGCCGCACCCATGCGAAATAGAGCACGCGCATGGCGGGTCACCGCGGCGTCGGGACGGTCGTGACACGGCCGCCGGGCTGGATGATCGTCGTCGTGCCGCCGTCCCGTATGGCAACCCCTCCGGCCGGATTGCCCGGCTGCGCCAGCGACTGCACACGCCCGGTGCTGTCGGTGACCACTGCCGGCGGCTGACCCGGAATGGTCACGACCTCGGCTTCGCGGCGCTGGCGCCGGCGTCGTTCCTCTTCCGTCTCGGCCGGCGGCGGCGGTGCCGTCCGGGCCTGGGGCGGATTGGCCCGCGGCGGCACCGAGGCATCCATGGGCGGCGTCGAACTGCCCCGCGGGATCGGCCGCGGGCCCTCCGCCCGCGGCTCGGGGCTGGCGCCCCGGTTCCCGGCCGGCGGCGCCTCCGGGACGGCTGGACGCGAGTTCAGGAGGTCCCCGACGCTGAGGCGCACCTGATTGACATCCTGGCTGCGCACCAGTTCGAACGGCGGGTCGCCGCCGGTCACGCGGCTCACCGTCAGGCCATCTCCAGGAATGGCGGGTTGGCTCGACATGTTCCAGGACGGCTGCCAATCGGATCCGCACCCTGTCAGCAACAGCGCCAGGAACAAGCCGCCAGTCGTTTCGCGTCGCATCGGATCCCGCCCCGCCATGACCTGTCGAAAGATGACCCCGCCGACCCAGCCGCTCAAGGGCGCGCTGCCGAACCGCCGCCCGGTGGCGGCGGCGCCGCATCCTGCGCGCCGGCATGGCGCAGGCCGGCCCGCAGATAGTCCCACCCGGTCGCGAGGGTCAGCGCCGCAGCCACCCACAGCCCGATCTCCCCGATCAGCGAGACCGGCAGGACGCCGAGCCCGATCACCGAAGCGCCGGTGTCCCCGGCCAGCAGCGTGCCGAGCGCACCCATCTGGAATCCGGTCTTCCACTTCGCCAGCCGCGTGACCGGCAGCCCGACCCGCAGCTCGGCCAGATACTCGCGCAGGCCGGAGACCATGATCTCGCGCAGCATGATCACGATGGCGGGGTAGAGCGCGGCCTGGGAGAGGCGGCCAAGCCCGGCGAGCAGCATGAGCGCGGCACCGACCAGCAGCTTGTCCGCGATCGGGTCCAGCATGCGGCCGAAGGAGGAGGTGACGCCCCGGTCGCGCGCGATCTTGCCGTCGAAATAATCAGTGATGCCGGCCGCCGCAAAGATCAGGCAGGCGGCCAGGTCTGCCCAGGGCCGGCCGAGCGCGGCGAAGACGACCAGCACCGGGATGGCCGCGATGCGGGAAATCGTCAGCAGGTTCGGCAGGTCGGTCGGCATGCGCCTCTTCGTCTAGAGCAGATCCCGATCAGGGGGAATCACCTGATCGGGTGAAGGTGCTCGCAGAAACAACGGGCTGGAGACGTTGCCGTGAGCCAGGGCGAACGGGAACGGCTCTAGCAGAAGCCCCGCGGCGCGGCGAGGCGCGAAGCCCTAGGTCGTATGGACAGTTACCTCAACCATAGGATGGTGGCGGCGAGAGTGACGATGCTGAGGTAGTTCCTGGCGGTCTTCTCGTATCGCGTCGCGACGCGGCGGAACTGTTTGAGCTTGCTGAAGCAGCACTCGAT
>JAFADX010000056.1 GCA_023424475.1 Pseudomonadota bacterium | reverse complement strand
CCGGTGACCCGCGCCCTCGCCCGCGCCGCGCTGGCCGGCTGGGACGGCTTCTGGGAAGCGCCTGCCGATGATCCTTCCGAGACAATTCATGCCCCGGCCTCGCCGCCCGAGCCTGCCCTGCTGTAGTCTCGCGCCATGAACGATGCCGTCCTGACCGCCGCCGACGAGGCCGAGGACCTGCTCTCGAGCCCCGAGCGCTACATCAACCGCGAACTCTCCTGGCTCGCCTTCAACCAGCGCGTCCTCGACGAGGCGGCCAACCCGCGGCATCCGCTCCTCGAACGGCTGCGCTTCGTCGCCATCTCGGCCTCCAACCTCGACGAGTTCTATTCCGTGCGCGTCGCGGGTCTGGTCGGCCAGGAACGCGCCGGGATCATCAAGCCGAGCCATGACGGCCGGACCCCGACCCAGCAACTGACCGCCATCCACGACCAGGCGCAGACGCTGATCGCCGGCCAGCAGGCGGCCTGGCTCGAACTGTGCGGCCTGCTGCGCGAGGCCGGGGTCATGCTCTGCGAGCCGGCCGAGCTCGATGCCGCCGACCGCGACTGGCTCGACGCCTATTTCATGGACCGCATCTTCCCGGTGCTGACGCCGCTCGCGGTCGATCCGGCGCATCCCTTCCCGTTCATCTCCAACCTCGCGCTGTGCATGGTGCTGAAGCTGGTGCGGGAGGAGGATGGCGGGACCATGCGCGCGCTGCTGCCGCTGTCCCCGCAGGTGCAGCGCTTCATCCGCCTGCCGCCGCGCGACGGCGCGCGCGAGATCCGCTTCGTGCTGCTCGAGGACCTGATCCTGCTCTTCCTCGAACGGCTCTTCCCCGGCTTCATCCCGGCCGAGACCGGCCTGTTCCGCGTCATCCGCGACACCGACGTGGAATTCGAGGAAGAGGCCGAGGACCTCGTGCGGTCCTACGAGACAGCGCTGAAGCGGCGCCGGCGCGGGCGGCCGATCCGGCTGTCCGTCACCGCCGCGACGCCCGCCGACATCATGGACTTCGTCGCCGAGGAGCTGCAGGCGCCGCGCTCCGAGCTCTTCGTCGTCGAGGGGCTGCTCGGCCTGTCGGACCTCACGCAGCTCATCGTGGACGACCGGCCGGACCTGCTCTTCACGCCCTACACGCCGCGCTTCCCCGAACGCATCCTCGATTACGCCGGGGACGCCTTCGCGGCGATCAAGGCGAAGGACATCGTCGTCCACCACCCGTACGAATCCTTCGACGTGGTGGTGCAGTTCCTGCGTCAGGCGGCACGCGACCCGAACGTCGTCGCCATCAAGCAGACGCTCTACCGCACGACGCGCGACAGCACGATCGCCAAGGCGCTGATCGAGGCCGCCGAACAGGGCAAGAGCGTCACCGGCGTCATCGAGCTGAAGGCGCGCTTCGACGAGGAGCGCAACATCGCCCTCGCGCGCGAGCTGGAAGCCGCGGGCGTGCAGGTCGTCTACGGCTTCGTCGAGCTCAAGACCCACGCCAAGGTCTCGCTGGTGGTGCGGCGCGAGGCCGGGCAGCTCCGCTCCTACGCGCATTTCGGCACCGGCAACTACCACCCGGTCACCGCGCGCATCTACACCGACCTCTCCTACTTCACCGCCGACCCGGCGCTGACGCGCGACGCCGCCAAGCTGTTCAACTACATGACCGGCTATGCGCGGCCCGAGATGATGGAGAAGCTCGCCTTCTCCCCGCTGACCATCCGGCCGACCCTGCTCGGCCTCATCGAGCGCGAGATCGAGTTCGCGCAGGAGGGCAAGCCGGCCGCGATCTGGATCAAGATGAACAGCCTGGTGGACGAGACGCTGATCGACGCGCTCTACGCCGCCTCCCGCGCCGGCGTGAAGATCGACGCGGTGGTCCGCGGCATCTGCTGCCTGCGCCCCGGCGTGAAGGGCCTCTCGGAGAACATCCGCGTCAAGTCGATCGTCGGCCGCTTCCTCGAGCACTCGCGCATCTGCGTCTTCGGCAACGGCCACCGCCTGCCCTCCCGCCGCGCCAAGGTCTTCATCAGCAGCGCGGACTGGATGGCGCGCAACATGGACTGGCGCGTCGAGACCATGGTGCCGGTCGAGAACCCCACCGTGCACGCCCAGGTGCTCGACCAGATCATGGTCGTGAACCTGAAGGACAACCTGCAATCCTGGCAGCTCGGCCCGGATGGCGGATGGACGCGGCTCCGGCCGGGCGACAAGCCGGTCTCGGCGCACGAGTACTTCATGACCAACCCCTCCCTGTCCGGCCGGGGCAGCGCGCTCAAGGGCACGCCGCGCCGGCAGCGGCAGGACCGCGTTCTGCAGGACTGATCAGGTGAACCAGGCGATGCGCGACGGCCCCGCCCGGATGGGCGAGGGGCCTCGCCTCCCGCGATCGGCCGTCGTCGATCTCGGCTCCAACTCCGTGCGCCTCGTCGTCTTCGAGGGGCGCGGCCGCAATCCCCTGCCCATCTTCAACGAGAAGGCCGTGCTCGGCCTCGGCCGCGGCCTCGTCACCACCGGCCGGCTGAACGAGGATGCCGTCGAGCAGGCGGTCACCGTCATGGTCCGCTACCACACGGTGGCACGCGCCATGGGGGCGAATCCCGTGGAGGTCCTCGCCACCGCCGCGGTACGCGACGCCGAGAACGGCGCCGCCTTCGTCGCGGCCCTGCAGAAGCGCCTGCCGGACCTCGGCATCCGCATCCTGACCGGCCAGGAGGAAGGACTGCTTTCGGCCGACGGCGTGCTGCTCGGCTTCCCCGATGCGGACGGCGTGCTCGGGGATATCGGCGGCGGCTCGCTCGAACTCGTCGAGCTCTCCCATGGGCGCGCGGGGCGCGCGGTCAGCCTGCCGCTCGGCGCCATCCGCCTCGCCGAGCGTTCCGGCGGCGACATCCAGCGCGGCCGCGCCTTCGCGACCGAGGAGTTCAACCGCGTGCCCTGGCTCAGCGAAGCCTCGGGGCGCGACCTCTATCTCGTCGGCGGCGCCTGGCGCGCGCTCGCGCGCATGCACATCGCCCAGACCACCTACCCGCTGTCGATCGTGCATCACTACGTGCTGTCGCGGGAGGAGGCGCGCGACCTGTCCGGCGTGGTCATGGCCGCGACGCGCCGCACGCTGGAACGCATGCCGGGCGCGCCGACCAAGCGCCTGCAGGACCTGCCCTGGGCAGCGATGGTGATGCGCCGCCTGCTGCGCGCCTCGGGCGCGCGCCGCGTCGTCTTCAGCGCCAACGGCCTGCGGGAGGGCTGGTACGCCCGCCAGCTCGAAGCCGAGGAACGCCGGCGGGACC
>JAFADX010000004.1 GCA_023424475.1 Pseudomonadota bacterium | reverse complement strand
CGAGATAACCTCAGGGGAGGTCACCACCAACCAATCCAGCAAAACCCCGCCAACCCAGCGGGCCAACGAACCTAAGGGCTCACCCCCCGCCCGTCAACCCCACCCCATCAGCGGCGTGGCCGGGCTTTTACGGGCCTCCCCCGTCCATGTCAAACGGGTTTCATGCGGCTTCGTGAGATGCGCTGGACGCATAGCTTGCCCCCTTGATCTCTTCCAAGACTCGCAGTTCGCGCATTAACGTCTTGTCACGGCGCCACTTCCCGTGTCCCTAGCCCGTGAAACCGCAACCCAGGAGGTCTCCCCGAAGATGCGGCTCCGTTCGGCTATCGCCAGTTTCGCGCTCTTTTCCCTCTTCCCGGCCACGGGGATCGGCCCCTCATTCCCTTCGCGCCCCCCTCTCCAGTCATCCGAAGCCACCGCGCCGGAGGTGCCGCTTCCCGGGGCTTCGGCCACTCTCCTGGCATCCGCCGCCGTCGGAACCGTGGAGCAGGTCGGCGATCAGGCAGGCACCGGGACGACGGAAGCCTCCCTCACCGATGCCGAGGCGACTGACGAAGTCTCCGACGGCGACGCCGTTGCGACCGGCGTGGAAGCCGCACCCGAACAGGCTGCCGAGGCCGAGCCGCGGCCTGAACAGCGGATCCTCGTCGTCAGCCGTGGCGACACGCTCGCCGGCCTCCTCGATGACGCCGGCGTGGATGACGGCGAAGCCCATGCGGCCATCCGCGGCCTCGCGGAGCATTTCCGCCCCACCGCCCTGCGCCCGGGCGACGAGATCGCCATCCGACTCCAGCCCGGCGATCCTGCCTCCCTCCTCGAGATCGAGGTGGAACCCCAGCCGGGCCGCACCGTTCGTGCCGCACGCCAGGACGACGGCACATGGCGGGCCGAGGAGACGATCGCCCCGCGCAGCCGCTATCTCGTGCGTGCGGAGGGAACGGTCGATGGCGGGCTCTTCCCGGCCATGACGAATGCTGGGCTGCCCGCCGGCCTGGCGCTCTCGCTCATCCGCATCCTCGGCCACCAGGTGGACTTCCAGCGAGACCTGCAGCCGGGCGACCGGTTCTCCGTCCTGTTCGACCGCTTTCGCCGCACGGACGGGGATGTGCTCGGCCACGGCCAGATCCTGCAGGCGACCCTGACCCTGTCCGGCCGCGAGCTCACCGTCTGGCGCTACAAGGACCGGCAGGGCCATTACGGCTGGTACGATTCGGGCGGACGCAGCCTGCGCCGCTCCTTCCTGCGCACGCCGCTCGACGGCGCCCGCATATCGTCGCGCTTCGGCATGCGCAGCCATCCTGTCCTCGGCTACAACCGCATGCATCGCGGCATCGACTTCGCCGCCCCGAGCGGGACGCCCGTCTACGCCGCCGCCGATGGCGTGGTCGTCTCCGCCAAGCGCGAACGCGGCTACGGCCTGATCGTCCGCATCCGCCACGCCGGCGGCGTGGAGACCCGCTATGCGCACATGTCCCGCTTCGGCCGCGGCATCCGCGCAGGCCGTGCCGTCCGCCAGGGCGCGGTCATCGGAGCGGTGGGCTCGACCGGCATGTCGACCGGCCCGCACCTGCACTACGAAGTCGCGGTCCGGGGCCAGGCCGTCAATCCCGCTCGGCACGTGCAGCCGGCAACGCGTCTCGCCGGCGCCGACCTCAACGCCTTCCGCGCACGCCAACGCGCACTCGAGCGCGTCGCCGCCGACCTGCATGCGCGCGAAGAGGTCGCCATGGCCCCCGATTGAGGGCCAAGGGGCCGGTGGAACGTTCCTCCGGCCCCTCCCGCCTTCGACTCAGGCCGCCTCGGCCAATGTCGGCCGCACTTCAAGCCCGTCCGGGGATGCGGTGACGCGCACCACCTCCCCATCCTTGATGCTGCCTTCCAGCAGCAGGCCGGCCAGCCGGTCCTGCAGGTTGCGCTGGATCACCCGCTTCAGCGGCCGCGCGCCGTAGATCGGGTCGTAACCGGCCTCGGCCAGCCACTCGCGGGCCTTGTCGTCCAGTTCCAGCTTCACCTTGCGGTCTTCGAGCAGCTTCAGCAGCCGCTGCAGCTGGATGTCGACGATCGCCGCCATGTCGCCGCGCGCCAGGCGCCGGAACAGCACGATCTCGTCCAGCCTGTTCAGGAACTCCGGCCGGAACCGCTCGCGCACCGCCCGCATCACCGCCGGCCGCGCCGCGTCGATCTCGGCATTCTCCGGCAGTTCCGCGATCGCCTGGCTGCCAAGGTTGGAGGTCAGCACGATGATCGTGTTGCGGAAGTCCACGGTCCGCCCCTGCCCGTCCGTCAGCCGCCCGTCGTCGAGCACCTGCAGCAGGACGTTGAAGACGTCCTCATGCGCCTTCTCGACCTCGTCGAACAGGATGACCTGATACGGCCGGCGCCGCACTGCTTCCGTCAGCGCGCCGCCCTCGTCGTAGCCCACATAGCCCGGGGGCGCTCCGATCAGGCGGGAGACGGCGTGCTTCTCCATGTACTCGGACATGTCGATGCGCGTCATCGCCCGATCGTCGTCGAACAGGAACTGCGCGAGCGCCTTCACGAGCTCGGTCTTGCCGACGCCCGTGGGGCCGAGGAACAGGAACGATCCGATCGGCCGGTTGGGATCCTGCAAGCCCGCCCGCGCCCGCCGCACGGCCTTGGAGACGGCTTCCAGCGCCTCCTCCTGCCCGACGACACGCTTGCGGAGCTCGTCCTCCATGCGCAGCAGCTTCGCGCGCTCGCCCTCGAGCATCTTCTCGACCGGCACGCCGGTCCAGCGGGAGACGACGGCCGCGATGCCTTCCTCGGTCACCGCCTCGTTCACCAGCCGCGCATCGCCGTCGCCGGCTTCCGTGATCTTCTTCTCAAGACCCGGGATCACGCCGTACTTCAACTCGCCCGCCTTGGCATAGTCGCCGCCGCGCTCGGCGAGCTCCAGTTCCGTCCGAGCCTTGTCGAGCGCCTCCTTCGCCTTCTGCGTCTCGACGACCTTGCCCTTCTCGGCCTCCCAGCGCTGCGTCATCTCGCGCGAGCGTTCCTCGAGGTCGGCGAGCTCCTTCTCGAGCTTGGCGAGCCTGTCCTGGGACGCCGCATCGGGCTCCTTCTTCAGCGCCTCCCGCTCGATCTTCAGCCGCATCAGGTCGCGGTCGATCGCGTCGAGCTCCTCGGGCTTGGAATCGACCTGCATCCGCAGGCGGGACGACGCCTCGTCCACCAGGTCGATCGCCTTGTCCGGCAGGAAGCGGTCGGTGATGTAGCGGTTCGACAGCGTCGCCGCCGCCACCAGCGCGCCGTCCGTGATACGGACGCCGTGGTGCAGTTCGTACTTCTCCTTGATCCCGCGCAGGATCGAGATGGTGTCCTCGACACTCGGCTCGCCGACGAAGACCGGCTGGAAGCGCCGCGCGAGCGCGGCATCCTTCTCGACATGCTTGCGATACTCGTCGAGCGTCGTGGCGCCGATGCAGTGCAATTCGCCGCGCGCCAGCGCCGGCTTCAGCAGGTTGGACGCATCCATCGCCCCATCCGCCTTGCCTGCGCCGACCAGCGTGTGCATCTCGTCGATGAACAGGATGATGTCGCCCTCGGCCTGCTCCACTTCCTGCAGCACGCCCTTGAGGCGCTCCTCGAACTCCCCGCGGTACTTGGCTCCCGCGACCATGGCGCCGAGGTCGAGGGCCATCACCTTCTTGTCCTTCAGCGCCTCGGGCACGTCGCCCTTGATGATGCGCAGCGCCAGGCCCTCGACGATCGCCGTCTTGCCGACGCCCGGCTCGCCGATCAGCACCGGGTTGTTCTTGGTGCGCCGCGCCAGCACCTGGATCGAGCGGCGGATCTCCTCGTCGCGCCCGATCACCGGGTCCAGCTTGCCCTCGCGCGCAGCGGCCGTGATGTCGCGCGCGTACTTCTTCAGCGCGTCGAAGGACTCTTCGGCATTCTGGCTGTTCACGGTGCGGCCCTTGCGCAGGTCGGCGACGGCCTTCTCCAGCCGCTGCGGATCCGCCCCCGCGTCGCGGAAGGCGCGCCCCGTCTCGCCCTCGCTTGCGGCGAGCGCGACGAGCAGCCGATCCTGCGCGACGAACTGGTCGCCGGCCTTCACGGCCTGCTGCTGCGCGGCATCCAGCACGCGCACGATATCCGGCGTGAACTGCGGCTGACCCGCGCCCCCGCCCGAAACCTTCGGCAGCTTCGCGAGGCTCGCCTCGAGCGCCTGCTTCACGCGCGCCGGGTCGGCGCCGGCCGCGCGGATCAGGCCACTGGCCGCGCCTTCGGCATCATCCAGCAGCGCCTTGGCGAGATGCGCCGGCGTCACCTGCTGATGGTACTCGCGAATGGCGATGGTCTGGGCGGCCTGCAGGAAGCCGCGGGCCCGGTCGGTGAATTTCTCGATGTCCATGCGTCCCTCTCCAGAGCGGACAGGCTCCACCCGTCCCCATATGGGCGACGGGCACGCCTTCAATGACCCCCCATGTGGTATGCGTCATTGATCTGCTTCAAGGGGGCGCCATGCGCATCGAGACGATCTATCGCTACCCGGTGAAAGGCCTCACGGCCGAAGCCCTCGAGGAGGTCGCCCTCTCCCCCGGCGGAACCCTGCCCGACGACCGCCGCTTCGCGCTGGCGCAGGGGGATGCCCTTTTTGATCCCGCCGCGCCGGCCTGGCTGCCGAAGCGGAACTTCGCCTGCCTGATGGTCAATGCCCGGCTCGCCCTGGCACATTCGGCCTTCGACAGCCGCACCGGCGCACTGGTCATCCGGCTGCCGGGTGCCGCCCCCTTCCTCGGCGATACCCGCAGCCCCGAGGGCCGGGCCGCCATCGCCGCCTGTCTGGCGGCCTACCTCGGCGACGAAGCCCGCGGCACCCCGCGCTTCGTGGAAGCGCGCGGCCACTCCTTCTCCGATGTGGCGAAGAAGGTCGTCTCCATCATCGGGCTGTCCAGCCTGCAGGCCCTCGAGCACGCCACGGCCTCGACGCTCGACCCGCTGCGCTTCCGCGCCAATGTCTATGTCTCGGGGGGCGCGCCCTGGGCCGAATTCGACTGGATCGGCCGGGAGATCCTGCTCGGCCAGGCCAGGCTGCGCGTCGTGAAGCGCATCGTCCGCTGCCCGGCAACCGAGGTGAACCCGGCCACGGGCGAACGCGACGCCAATCCGCCGCGCTGGCTCCGCGAACACTTCGGCCACCCGGATCTCGGCGTCTATGCCGAGGTCATCGAGGGCGGCCGCATCAGCCGCGGCGACGCCCTCGAGGTCACGGACCCCGACTGAACTCAGACGGGCTCGCGCGCCTCGCCGGCCGGCTCGCTGCTGGCCGGCTCGCCTTCGGCGTATTCGGGCTGGCCCTGGCCGCCCATCTCCACGGCCTCGCCCGCACCTTCGCCCTCACCGCCCTCGCTGGGCTGGTAACGGCGCTGCTGCTGTTGCTGATGCTGTGCCGCGGCCTGGTTCATCGCGTTCAGGATGCGGAAATAGTGCTCCGCATGCTGGAAGTAGGATTCCGCCATCACCCGGTCGCCGCCACTCGTCGCATCACGCCCGAGTTGCAGGTACTTCTCGAACAGTTGCTGGGCCGTGCCGCGCAGGCGCATGTCCGGCCCGTTCGAGTCGAAGACATGGTTCCGGTTGAGGGGCTGCCGGTCGCTGCCGCCACCCCCGCCGCCGCCCCCGTGGCGGAACTGCCCGCCACCGTGGCGATGACCGCCGCGGCCGCGCATGCGCTTCATGTTCATCGGTGTGCTGTTTCGCTGTCTCGCATCCGCGACGTGCCGGCTTAAGCGCCCTTGAAGGACCCAGGCAGCCAGCACGCATCCGGTTTCGTTGCATCCACGCGGCCCCGGATCGTTCGGGCAGGAGAACCCGCCACTCGGCCGTCCGGAATTGGGGAGGGTTCCGACCTTCCCCGGCCGCCCCCGCAACCTAGCCGCGACCGCCGGGTCCGCCAAACTGTTTTTTTCCTTCGCCGGATTCGAGCACAAGCGCGCGCTCCACCCCACCCAGGTCCTCCCGCGCGCCAAGGCAACGAAGTCCCTCCCTTTCCGCAATCGCCTCGACCGCCGCCCTCTGCCCTATGCCCAGTTCCAGCACCGCCCGCCCACCCGGCGCCAGGAGCCCCGGCAAGCAGTGCAGGATCCGCCGATAGGCCCCGAGCCCGTCCGCCCCGCCATCCAACGCCAGGCGGGGCTCATGCCGCGCCACCTCGGGCATCAGCCCCGCGATCTCCGCCGAGGCGATGTAGGGCGGGTTCGACAGCACCAGGTCGAAGCGCCCCGACAGCGCCGAGTCCCAGTCCCCCGCCAGGAAGGCCACCCGCCCCGCGAGCCCGTTCGCCGCGGCGTTCCGCGCCGCCAGCGCCGCCGCCGCCGGCGAGAGATCGACGCCCGCGCCCCAGGCCCCCGGGATTTCCGCCAGCACCGCCAGCAGCAGCGCCCCCGTCCCGGTCCCGAGGTCCAGCACGCGCCGCACGCGGGCCGGCACCGGGCATGCCGCCAGCGCCGCCTCCACGACCGCCTCCGAATCGGCCCGCGGGATCAGCGTGGCGCCCGAGACTTCCAGGTCGAGCGTCCAGAATCCCTGCCGGCCGAGGATATGGGCCACGGGCTCATGCGCGGCCCGCCGCCGCAGCGCCTCCCCGAATTCGGTCGCCGCGGCCGCCGGCACCGCCGCGCGAGGGTCGCGGAGCAGATCCTCCTCCCGGCACCCCATTGCATGCGCCAGCAACCGCCGGGCTTCGAGCCGCGGCGCCTCGATCCCCGCCGCCCGCAGCACCTGGCCCGCCTGGCAGAGGAAGGCGCCGACGGACCCGCCCGGCTCCGCGCAGCCGCTCACGCCGCCTCGGCCGCCAGCCTCGCCGCCTGGTCCTCTGCGATCAGCGCGTCGAAGATCTCGTCGAACTCGCCCAGCATGACGCGGTCGATCTTGTGCAGCGTCAGCCCGATCCGGTGGTCGGTCACCCGCCCCTGCGGGAAATTGTAGGTCCGGATCCGCTCCGAGCGATCCCCCGTCCCCACCTGGGACTTCCGGTCCGCCGCCCGCGCGCTGTCCGCCGCCGTCCGCTGCGCATCATAGAGCCTGGCCCGCAGCACCTTCATCGCCTTGGCGCGGTTCTTGTGCTGGGACTTCTCCTCCTGCATCGTCACCACGATCCCGGTGGGCAAATGGGTGATCCGCACCGCCGAATCCGTCTTGTTCACGTGCTGCCCGCCGGCGCCCGAGGCGCGGTAGGTGTCGATGCGCAGGTCGCCCTCGTTGACCTGCACGTCCACCTCCTCGGCTTCCGGCAGCACGGCGACCGTCACCGTCGAGGTATGGATCCGCCCCTGCGCCTCGGTCGCCGGCACGCGCTGGACGCGATGCACCCCACTCTCGAACTTCAGCCGGGCAAAGACGCCGCGCCCCGCGATCTCCGCCGTCGCTCCCTTGATGCCGCCGAGGCCGCTCTCGTCATAGTCCAGCACCTCGAACCGCCAGCCGCGCGATTCCGCATAGCGCTGGTAGGCGCGGAACAGCTCCGCCGCGAACAGCCCCGCCTCGTCCCCGCCGGCGGCCGGCCGCACCTCGAGGATCGCGCTCCGCTCGTCCGCCGCATCGCGCGGCAGCAGCAGCAGGCGCAACTCGCGTTCAAGGACCGGCACGCGCTCCTTCTGCTCGAGCCACTCCGCCTCGGCGAGATCCTTCATCTCCGGGTCGGCCAGCAGCGCCTCGGCATCGTCGCGCGCACGCTCCGCGGCGCGCAGCTCTGCGACCTTGGCGACCAGCGGCTCGAGGTCCGCGAGTTCCTTCGACAGCGCGCCGATCTCGGCGCCCGGCGCGGTCTCCAGCATGTGGCGGATCTCCTCCGCGCGGGTCAGCAGGCGGTCGAGGCGGGCAGGCAGGCTCATGCGCGACGGTCCGGAAGGCGCGGGGGAGGAGAACCTCCCCCGCCCCCCCTCCCTTCTTTGATTCCTGGGTTCCAAAGAAGGTCGAGGGGGGTGTGGGGGGAGAAGTTCCCTTCTCCCCCTACCCTTTCAAGGGCCGCCCTCACCCGAGCCGCCCCGGCACCTCCGCCAGGGGCACCTTCTCCTGCGTCCCGGCATCGAGGTCGCGCAGCTGCGCCACCCCCGCCACCAGCTCGTCATCCCCCAGGATCACCGCCGCGCGCGCACCGATGCGGTTCGCCCGCTCCATCCGGCGCTTGAGGTTCCCGCGATAGGCGATCTCCGCCACCACGCCCCGTCGCCGCAGCGCCTGCAGCACCTCGAGCGCCGGGCCTTCCGCCGCTTCGCCGACCGGGATCACCGCGACGGGCCGCGGGGCGGCCGGCGCCTCCGGCAGCAGCATCGCCAACCGCTCGATCCCCGCCGCCCAGCCGACGCAGGGCGTGGCGGGCCCGCCCATCTCCTCGACGAGGCCATTGTAGCGCCCGCCCGCCATGACGGTGCCCTGCGCCCCCAGCCGGTCGGTGACGAACTCGAAGGCCGTGTGGCTGTAGTAGTCGAGGCCCCGCACGATCCGCGGGTTCTCCCGGTAGGGCACGCCGAAGCGGGACAGGTGCCCCTTCACGGCCGCATAGAAGGCGGCGGCCTCGGCCGTCAGGTGGTCGCCGATCTCCGGCGCCCCGGCGACGATCACGCGATCCTTCTCATCCTTGCTGTCGAGGATGCGCAGGGGATTCTTCTCGAGCCGGATGCGGCTGTCATGGCTCAGCGCCTCGCGATGCGCCGAGAAGTAGTCCACCAGCGCGGCGCGATAGGCCGCCCGGCTCTGCGCATCGCCGAGGGTGTTGATCTCGAGCACCGTCCCGTCGGAGACGCCAAGGGCGCGGAGGATGTCCCAGCCGCAGGCGATCACCTCGGCATCGGCCAGGGGCTCCGCCGCCCCCAGCACCTCGAGGTCGATCTGGTGGAACTGCCGGTAGCGCCCCTTCTGCGGCCGCTCGTAGCGGAACATCGGCCCGGTGGCGAAGACCTTGCGCGGCAGGTTCGACTGGGTGAGCCCGTTGCTCACCAGCGCGCGGCACAGCCCGGCGGTGTATTCCGGCCGCAGCGTCAGGCTTTCGCCGCCACGGTCCTCGAAGCTGTACATCTCCTTCGAGACGACGTCCGACGTGTCGCCCAGCCCGCGGGAGAAGACGCGCGTATCCTCGAAGACCGGCGTCGCCCATTCCTCGAAGCCATAGACCGCGCTCAGCCGGCGCGCGGTCTCGACGACGGCGTGGTGGCGGCGGAACTCCTCGCCGATGAGGTCGCGCGTGCCACGGGCGGGCTGCAAGGCTGTCATGAAACGGTCCAGTCGGTTGGGCGTCTAGCGGCGGAGCCGGCCCTGCTGCGGGGGGCGCACGGGACGAAGGATCTCCGCGCGCGCCTGGTTCCCCACCTGGACAGCGATCGCCAAGGCACGCCTGTAGGTCTCAAGATCGCTCTCGTCCAGGCATAGCGTCCCTTCGGCGAGTTCAACCAGCGCCCGCAGCCGCCCCATCCACTGGTCCATCCAGCCGAGGATCTGCAGCGCCTGGGGACGGGCCTCGGGCTCGAAGCCGGCGGACAGCGAGGCGGCATGCTGACGGACGACGAGCGCCGCCTCGTAGGCGCGCGAATTGTATTCGATGCATTGCGGCGACGCGGATGGGGGAAGGCCGGAACTCTCGTCCCGCGGTTCCTGCGGCGCGTCTTCCCCATCGGCCTGCGCCGATGCGGGCTGAACCATCGCCAGCGCGGCAAGGAGCCCGAGGACGACCGCCGATCCCCCGCGCCCCGGCGCCGCGGCCCGCAGCGACGCCCTCATTCGGCGGCCTGCCGCGCCGCCTCTTCCGCCTCGGCCCGCTTCGCCGCCGCCAGCGCCTCCGCCCTGGCGGTCACCAAGCCGACGATGTGCTCCACCATCTCATCCGTGCGGACGGTATGGTCGGTCCTGCCGGCGGAATAGACCATGTGCGTGCCCGCCCCGCCGCCGGTCAGGCCGATATCGGTCATCAGCGCCTCGCCCGGTCCGTTCACCACGCAGCCGATGATCGAAAGCGTGATCGGCTGGTCGATATGCGCGAGCCGCTCCTCCAGCTTCTCGACCGTGCGGATGACATCGAAGCCCTGCCGCGCGCAGGAGGGGCAGGAGATGATCTTGACCCCCCGATGGCGCAGATGCAGCGACTTCAGCAGGTCCCAGCCGACCGCGACCTCCTCCTCCGGCTCGGCGCTGAGGGAGACGCGCAGCGTATCCCCGACCCCCGCCCAGAGCAGGGAGCCGAGCCCGATCGCGCTCTTCACCGTCCCCGCGCGCCGCCCCCCCGCCTCGGTGACGCCGATATGCAGCGGATGGTCGCAGACCTCGGCCAGCTGCTGGTAAGCCGCGACGGCGAGGAAGACGTCCGACGCCTTCACGCTGATCTTGAACGCGTCGAAGCCCTCCTGGAGCAGGTGGTCGGCGTGCCACAGCGCGCTCTCGACCAGCGCCTCCGGGTTGGGCTCGCCGTATTTCTCCAGCAGGTGCTTCTCGAGGCTGCCGGCATTGACCCCGATGCGGATCGAGCAGCCATGGTCGCGGGCCGCCTTGACGACCTCCTTCACACGCTCCTTGGACCCGATGTTGCCCGGGTTGATCCGCAGGCAGGCGGCCCCCGCTTCGGCGGCCTCGATGGCGCGGCGATAGTGGAAGTGGATGTCGGCCACGACCGGGACATTCACCTCCCGCACGATCTCGCGCAGCGCGACGGTGCTTTCCTCGGTCGGGCAGGAGACGCGGACGATGTCGACCCCGGCCCTCTCGCAGCGGCGGATCTGCTCGATCGTCGCCTGCGCGTCCTCGGTCGGCGTATTGGTCATGGTCTGCACCGAGATCGGCGCATCCCCGCCCACGCGCACCTTGCCGACGCCAATCTGGCGGGACTTGCGGCGCAGGATCTGCTGGTACGGGCGATAGGACATGCAGGCTCCCGATCTCCGGCACTGGGCCCCGATCAATATGACGCGCGGCGCGACCGGCCGAAAGGCCGCACCCGCCCCGCCGCGCGATCACCCGGCGCCGGCTATTGCGGCGCCGGGGATGCTTCCGCCGCCGGCACCGTCCCGCCGGCGACCAGTTGCTCGCCATCCAACGATATCCCACGGCGCACGCCCACCGCTCCGTGAAGCGCGGACGCGACCTCGCCATTGATCAGGATATCGAGGTTCTCGGCCTTGCCGGTGGTCAGCACGAGGCCGTCCTGCGCCGGCACCTGATAGACGTCGCCGCTGCGCATGACCCGATCATAGAGCGTCTGGTTCTGGCGCGTGTCGCGCACCCGCACCCAGGAGTCGCCCCGGGCTCGCAACGAGATGCTCGGCGGGCCGGCCGGCGCCGCCGGCGCTGCGGCAGCCGTCTGCGCCGGCGCGGCGGCCGGC
>JAFADX010000355.1 GCA_023424475.1 Pseudomonadota bacterium | reverse complement strand
ACCCATGGCCCCCCGCCGCCGGCCGGCCGGCGTGCTCGGCTCGGGCCGCGCATGGCGCTCGGCGTGCGGGCGCTCGACCTCTTCGCGCCGGTTCGCCAGGGGCAGAGGCTGGGACTTTTCGCTGCCTCGGGCGTCGGCAAGTCCACGCTGATGGCCATGCTCGCGGGCGGAGTCGCGGCGGATGTCATCGTCTTCGCCCTGGTCGGCGAACGCGGCCGCGAGCTGCGCGAGTTCATCGAGGACGATCTCGGCCCGGAGCGGCTCGCGCGATCGGTCGTCATCTGCGCCACCTCCGACGCCGCGGCGCCGGTGCGGCGGGAGGCCGCCTACGCGGCCATGACCGTCGCCGAGCATTTCCGCGACCAGGGCCGCCAGGTGCTGCTGCTGATGGACAGCGTCACCCGCTTCGCCCTGGCGCTGCGCGAGATCGGCCTGGCGGTGCGCGAGCCGCCGGCGACGCGTGGCTATCCGCCCTCGGTCTTCACCGAGCTGCCGCGCCTGCTGGAACGTGCCGGACCGGGACCGGAGGACTGCGCGGGCGCCATCACCGCCATCGTCACCGTGCTGGTGGAGGGCGACGACCATGACGAGCCGGTGGCCGATGCGGTGCGGGGCATCCTCGACGGCCATGTCGTGCTCGACCGCCGCATCGCCGAGGCAGGGCGCTATCCGCCGGTGGACGTCCTGCGGTCCCTCTCGCGCACCGCGCCCGGCGTCCTCGAAGCGCATGAGCGGCCCCTCGTCGCCGCGGCGCGCCGCCATCTCGCGACCTGGGCGGAGGTGCGGGACCTTGTGCGCCTTGGGGCCTACCGCCCGGGCAACGATCCCGAAGCGGATGCCGCCGTCGCCCTCGCCCCCGCGATCGAGCAGGTGCTGGCGCAGCCCAAGGGCGAGGCGAGCGACCCGGACCAGGCCTTCGCGGCGCTCGCCTCAGCCATGTCCGCGCCGGACTCGCCCTGAGCCGCGCCGGCGCGCCAGGATGCGCGCCATGAACGAAATGACCCTGCACTGCTTCCCCGAATCCGGCGGCTGCTACAAGGCGGCGCTGATGCTGGCCCTGACCGGCACGCCCTGGCGCGGCGTCTGGGTCGACTATTTCAAGGGCGGGCAGACCCGCACCCCGGAATGGCGGGGCGCCCATTCCGTGATGGGCGAGGTGCCGGTGCTCGAGGACGACGGCCTCGCCCTGACGCAGTCCGGCGTCATCCTGCACCACCTCGCCGAGCGCACCGGGCGGTTCGGCCCTGCCGACAAGGCCGAGGCGCGCGAGGTGCTGCGCTGGATCCTCTTCGACAACCACAAGTTCACCTCCTATCTCGCGACGTGGCGGTTCCTGCTCGGCTGGACCAAGGACCCGGATCCGGCGGTCCTCGCCTTCTTCCGCGCGCGGGTGGAGGCGGCCTTCGCGGTGGCGGAGAAGCAGCTCGAGACGCGGCCCTTCATCACGGGCGAGCGGCCGACCATCGCCGACATCTCCATGAGCGGCTACGTGCACTACCCGGAGGCGGAATGGCCGCTCGACCTCGCCGCCCGCTATCCGGCCGTCGCGGCCTGGATCGGCCGCATCCGCGCGCTGCCCGGCTGGAAGCCGCCCTACGATCTGCTGCCGGGGCCGCGCACGCCGCCGCAGGCCTGATCCGCGCCGCGTTGCCCCCGGCCGTCCCCGGGGGCTACACCCATCCGGAATTCGCGGAGAGAGCCATGTCCGAGACCGCCATCATCAGCGAGGTCGCCCCGCGCGACGGCATCCAGTCCATCACGGGCGCCCTGGTGAGCACCGAGGCGAAGATCGCGCTGATCCGGGCCTGCTACGACGCCGGCCTGCGGCGCATGGAGGTCGGCTCCTTCGTCTCGCCCAAGGCCATCCCGCAGATGGCGCAGACCGAGGTGGTGCTCGCCGCCTGCAAGACGATGCCGGGCCTGGAATCGACCGTGCTGGTGCCCAACCGCCGTGGCTTCGACGCGGCGATCGAGCACGGCGCCGACCGGCTCGGCTTCTTCATGTCGGCCACCGCCGGGCACAACAAGGCGAACCTCAACCGCACGCGCGAGGAATCCTTCGACGAACTCGCGAAGCTCGTGAAGGACACGCCGAAGGGGGTGAAGGTCCGCTTCAACCTCTCCTGCGTGTTCCACTGCCCCTTCGACGGCGTGGTGCCGGAAGCCGAGGTGATGCCCTGGATCGAGCGCATCGTCGCCCTCGACCCGGAGATGGAGATCGCGCTCGCCGACACCACCGGCAATGCGAGCCCCGACCAGGTCGGCCGCATCTTCCGCCATGCCATCGGCGCCTGGGGCAGCCGCTTCGCCTTCCACGGCCACGACACCTACGGCATGGGCGTGGCGAACGTCTCCGCCGCCTGGGAGGCCGGCTGCCGCGTCTTCGACAGCGCGGCGGGCGGCATCGGCGGCTGCCCCTTCGCGCCGGGCGCCACGGGCAACGTGGCGACCGAGGACGTGGTCTGGATGTTCCGCCGCATGGGCGTCGACACGGGCGTGGACTGGGCGCGGCTGCTCGTCGCCGCCGACATGGCGGCAGCCATCCCCGGCGCGGTGCCGGGTGGGCGCATGCGCGCCGTGCCGGCGGCCCGGAAGGCGGCGTGACGCGCCAGGCACCCCTTTCCGCAGCGCGCCGGGGACCCAAGGTGAGGGTGAGAATGCGCCGCGCCGTCCCCTTCCTCGTCCTGCTGCTCGCCGCCGCCTGCACGGAAGCCGCCCTGTCGCCCCCTGAAGCCGCGGCACCGCCTGCCGAGGGTGGCGAAGGCACCATCGTAACGGACTACGGCGGCGGCTCGGCGCCGGTCGCACGCTATGTGCGGCTGCCCGATGGCCGTGCCATGCCGGTGGAGGGGCAGCAGCCCCCCGTGCCGCCGCCGGCGGACGCCACGGGCAGGCCCGGCGAGGACGCCGCGCAACCCGAGAACACGACACCCCCGCCGCGCAGAGGGCGCGCCGTCGGGACCGGCTCCGCCTTCGCCGTCACGCCGAACGGCCTCGCCATCACCAATGCCCATGTCGTGAGCGGCTGCGCCACCGTGGTGGACGACCGGGGCCGCCCGGTGCGCGTCGTCGCGGCCGACCGGCGGCGCGACCTCGCACTCCTCGACACCAGCCGCGGCTTCCGGTCGGTCGTGCATTTCCGCGGCCGGTCGGCCATCGACCTCGGCGAGACCGTGCTGGTCTTCGGCTTCCCCTACGGCCAGGCGCTCGGCACCGGGCTCAACGTGACCAACGGCATCGTCACCGGCCTCGCCGGGCCGGGGGGCGACACCTCGCGCTTCCAGATGAACGCGGCGGTGCAGCCGGGCAATTCCGGCGGCCCGGCAGTGGACGATGCGGGGCAGTTGCTCGGCGTCGCCGTCGGTCGCCTGAACGACATCGCCGTGCTGCGCGCGACGGGCAGCCTGCCGCAGGGCGTGAACTTCGCGATCCGCGCCTCCGAGGTGGAGGGCTTCCTCGCCGAGCGCGGCGTCACGCCGGAACGCGGTTCCCCAAGCGGATCGACCGGTGCGCGGGCGGTCTCGGCGGCCGTCGCGCCGGCGGTCTTCCAAGTGATCTGCCGCGGCTGAGAGGCTGATCGGACACGCGCCATGCGGCGCATTCCGATGAGCGGCGCGGCGTTCCGAGCGGCTCCGGCGGCTGCCCGTGGAATGCCCTGGCCGCTTCACCTTTCCGACGCTTTTCGCCGCCACAGTCCGGCCCGTCGCAAACCTCGTGGTGCACAGATGCCCGATACCGACACCGATCGCCGCCTGGCCGAACTCGATCGCCTGCTCAACGACCCCGAGGTGCGCCTCGATGCGGAGCGGGTCTGGGCGCTGCTCGCGGAAATCGCCCTGCGGATCCCTGCGTCGCGCGCGTCTCAGGCCGCATAGGCTGCCGCCACCTCGGGCGCGAAGCCGGTCAGCGCACGGGCGCGCTTCGGGCGCGGACTGCGGGACACCAGGCCCACCATCGCCTCGGCCAGCCGCGTTGCGGCCTGGGTGCCGTCCACCAGCGGGACCGCGACCCGCGGCTGCAGCAGCGGCGCGATGCCCGCGAGCGGTCCGCCCGCGAGGATCACCGCCTCCGCCCCGTCCTTCTCCACGCTTTCAGCGCAGAGATCGGCGAGAAGGTCGAGTCGGTCCTCGGCCACCCGCCCCGGATCGCCGGCGAAGGCGGGGCCCATGCGGAAACCGGCGCAGCGGCCTGCGAGACCATGGTGCGCGAGGCAGTCCTCGAACATCGGGCGCAACGCGGCGGTGAAGGAAACGATGCCGAAGCGCCGCCCCAGCATCGCCGCGGCATGGAAGGCGGCTTCGCTGATCCCGAGCACCGGCACGTCGAACAGTTCCTTGGCCGCGTCGAGCCCCGGGTCCCCGAAGCAGGCGACGACCGCCGCGTCATAGGTGCCGCGCCGCGCCGCCAGGGCGGCGAGGGTGGCCGGCCCGGCAACCAGCCAATCCGCGCGCGTGACGATCAGCGGCAGGCCGAACGGCGCGGTGAGCGCCGCGATTTCGGTGCCGGGGCTGGCCGCGGCCCGTGCCGCGCGTTCGATGCGGTCGGTGACCGACGCCGTGGTGTTCGGGTTGACGACGAGGATCCGCATCGGGCTGCTCCGCAAAAATGCCGCGCTGGGCAGATTGTGTCTTGACCAAACATATCCATGCATTGTCAGATGCACTCGCTCAGTTCGGGGCAACGTCCAGGAAAACGGCGCCGGTCAACGGCGACAGGCCCGCTCAGCCGCAAGGCGAGCGGGCCTTTCATTGAGGGGGTCCAGGACATGCAGCAGCGTGTTGTCATGCTCCGTCCCCGGCCTCCTGGGCGCCCCGGCGCCATGGACCCGGAGTTCCATCGATGAAGCCTGCCGCCCTCGTCACCGGCGCGCGGCGCGGGATCGGCCGCGCCACCTGCGTCGCCCTCGCCGGCAAGGGGTTCGACGTGGTCGGCGCCGACATCGTGGAGGAAGGCGCCGCCGAGACGCGCGCCGCGGTCGAGGCCGCCGGCGGCCGCTTCGCCTTTCTCGCCGCCGACGTCTCGGACGTCGCCGCCCACGGCGCGCTGATCGAGGCGGCCTGGGGCGCCTTCGGCGGCCTCGAATGCCTCGCGAACGTCGCCGGCGTGCAGGTCCAGCTGCGCCAGGACATGCTGGAGACGACGCCCGACTCCTGGGACCGGCTGCTCGACGTCAATACGCGCGGCACCTTCTTCCTCAGCCAGGGCGTGGCGAAGCGCATGATCGCCGACGGCGCGCCGAAGCGCGGCCACCGGTCGATGTGTTTCGTCTCCTCGGTGAACAGCGTCATGGCGTCGCTGAACCGGGCCGAATACTGCGTTTCCAAGGCCGGAGTGACGATGATCGCGAAGCTCTTCGCGCTGCGCCTCGCGAGCCACGGCATCAACACCTACGACATCCAGCCCGGCGTCATCCGCACCGACATGACGCGCGGGGTCTGGGACACCTACGGCGCGATGCTCGAAGGCGGCCTTGCGCCGATCGGCCGCTGGGGGCAGCCGGAGGATATCGGCGGCGCCATCGCGACGCTCGCCTCCGGCGCGATGCCGTATTCCACCGGCCATT
The DNA here is from genome assembly GCA_023424475.1 of Pseudomonadota bacterium. Classification (GTDB taxonomy): domain Bacteria; phylum Pseudomonadota; class Alphaproteobacteria; order Acetobacterales; family Acetobacteraceae; genus Neoroseomonas. The sequence continues at coordinate 579 of JAFADX010000355.1, read as the reverse complement.
CCTTCCCCATCGACGGCGGCATGTTGATGCCGCGCTTCTGAGGACCGCACCCTTACGCCGCGCGCGGGGCGCGGCGAAGGGCGGTCAGGTAGAGTTCGGCGAAGGCCGCGACGGCCGCCGCCTGCACGGCGAGAAAGGCGATGCCCCAGCCGTTCGGGGCGACCCAGCCGAGCAGCGGCAGCGCGGCGCATTCCAGCGCCCAGGCGAGGTTGCCGGCGACCAGCAGCCACAGCATCGGTCGCGGCAGCGCCGCGCGCGCGCCGAGCCAGGCGAGCAGCGCGCCATAGGGCAGCAGGAACAACCCGGCGCCGAGCAGCAGCGGCGCCGGCAGGCCGGTCAGCGCCGCGACCGGCGCGGGCAGGGCGGCCATCAGCAGCCCGCAGGCGCCGCTCACCGCCGCATCGAGCCGCAGCGCCAGCCGCAGGAAGGGGGTCATGGGAACGCTCATCGGGATCTCTCCTCTCCGCCGCAGGATCGCGGCCGGGGGAGGGATCGCCGAACCGGCGCGGCGAAGCGATTACCTCGGAGGTCATCGTCGCGCGGCGCCATGCGGCTAGAGCATGTTCCGATCTGTCGGAA
>JAFADX010000351.1 GCA_023424475.1 Pseudomonadota bacterium | reverse complement strand
GGCCTCGACGTCGCGACGGTGTCGAACGACGCGGCGCCGGAGGACGGCGCCGCGCGGGTCGTCGCCGAACTCAGCCGCGCAGCGGCAGACGCTCGGCGATGGTGAAGGGCGCGCCCGGCTCTGGCTGCACGAAGAGCGAGAGCGACGCCACCCGCCGCGGCCGCCCCGGCGCGTCGCCGAGGAAGGCCGTCACCGCCGGCATGACGGCCGCCTTTTCGGCCGGCGCGAGGCGCCGCGTCAGCGTGACGTGGAAGCGCCATTCCTCGAAGACATAAGGATAGCCCCAGCGGCCGAGGTAGCCGCGCTGCCGCGGCGAGAGCCGTTCCGGGCGCCGGCGGGCAATCTCGGCCTCGCCCGGCGGCGCGCGATGCGCGTCGAGCGCCTCCACGCAGGCATTCGCGAAGGCGGTCAGTGCGGGGCAGGGGGCGGATTCCCGCAGCGCGAGGAAGCCGTCGAGGTCATGCACCGCGAGTGGCGGCAATTCGAAGGGCGCGGTGCGGTTCGCCAGCGCCGCCGCGGCATCGCGCGCCGCGGCATAGCCCTGCGCCAACCGGAAGGGCGGCTTCAGCGTGGCGTGCAGCCCGTAGCCGCGCGGATCGGCCGTGAGTGCGGCCAGGTCGATGCCGTCCACCGCCGGCTGTTGCCGCGCCTGCCCGGACGCCGCATCCCGCCCGAGCCAGGTGCTGCCCAGCGCGTGCAGCGCGTCCGCTTCCTCAGGGGCCCAGTAGAGCGCCAGCCGCCAGGGCGTCATGCGACGCGGCTGCCCTCGCGCCACACCCGGCGCACCACCGGGATGCCGTGCACCACCCGCACCTGCGCGAGGTCCGCCCGCAGCCCCGGAGCAAGGTGTCCGCGATCGGCCAGCCGCGCCATCCGCGCCGGCCGGTCGGTGATCATGGCGACGGCCTCGGGCAGGGAGATGCCCGTCTCCTCCGCCGTCCGCCAGGCGGCCTCGACCATCGAGGCCGGCACGTAGTCCGAGGCGAAGGCATCTGCCGCCCGCGCCCGCACCAGGTCCGCCGCGGCGACGTTGCCCGAATGGCTGCCGCCCCGGACGATGTTCGGCGCCCCGGCGATGACGCCGACGCCGGCGTCGCGCGCCGCCTCGGCGGCCTCCATGGTCACCGGGAATTCGCTGATGGCGATGCCGTCGGCGAGGTTGCGGCGCACTTCCTCGGCGCTCTGGTCGTCATGCGACGCGATCGCCAGGCCGCGATGCCGGATGCGGTCGAGCAGCCAGCGCCGCTGCGGCTCGCGCAGGCGTTCGCGCTGGTCGAGCAGGAAGGCGATGCGGTCCTGCACCTGCTCGACCGTCATCTGCGTCTGCTTGCGCCGCATCGCCACGTAGCGGGGGATGTCGCGGTACTGGCCGACGCCGGGCGAGTGATCCATCAGGCTGACCATCAGCACGCGCGGATGATCGGCGACGGGCTCCATCGCCGGCACCATGTCGGCGGCGGGCAATTCGCAGCGCAGGTGCAGGAAGTGCTCCGAGCGCAATACGCCGGTCTCCGCCAGCGCATCGAGGTCCGCCACGCCGTCGAGGAAGGTCTGCCCGCGCCCCTGGTCGAAGCCCAGGTCGCCGAGGCAGAGCGCGTCGAACACCGTGGTCACCCCCGCGGCCGCGCACTGCGCGTCGTGGGCGATCATCGCCGATCGCGAGGGCCAGCGCGCGTTCTGCCGCGGCTGGACCTGGCGCTCGAGGTTGTCGGTGTGAACGTCCACCACGCCGGGGATGAGGTGGTCGCCCTCGAGGTCCCGCGCGGTCGCGACATGGCTGCGGCCAGGCTGGACCTCGGCGATGGCGCCGCCGCGGATCACCAGCGTGCCGGGCAGGGTTTCCTCCGGCAGGACGAGGATGGCGTTGGTGAGGATGATCTCGGCGGTCATGCGGCGTCCTGGTGGGGGATCACGTCGAAGAGGCGGTCGGCGACGGCCCCGCGCACCTCGGCATCGTGGAAGATGCCGACGATGGCGGTGCCGGCGGCCTTGGCCTCCCGGATCATCTCGACGACGACGGCGCGGTTTCCGGCATCGAGGCTGGCGGTCGGCTCGTCGAGCAGGAGGACGGGATAGCCCGGCGCGAAGCCGCGCGCCAGATTGACCCGCTGCTGCTCGCCGCCCGAGAAGGTCGCCGGCGGCAAGCCGTGCAGGCGCTCGGGCAGGTTCAGCCGGGCGAGCAGCGCGGTGGCGCGGGCCAGCGCGGCCTCCTTCACCATGCCGCGAGCGATCATCGGCTCGGCCACGATGTCGCGCGTGGCGATGCGCGGGATGACCCGCAGGAACTGGGAGACATAGCCGATCGTCTCCCGCCGCGCCTCGATCACCATGCGCGGGTCGGCGGCGGCGAGGTCGATCTCCGCCCCCCGGTGCCGCAGCAGGATGCGCCCTGCGCCGGCGCCGTAATTACCATAGAGGCAGCGCATCAGCGTCGACTTGCCGGCGCCCGAGGGACCCCAGAGCGCGACGCATTCGCCGGGGTTGACCACGAGGTCGACGCCGCCCAGCACCGGGATGCGCGTGCCGCCCTGCAGGTGCAGCGTGAAGGCCTTGGCGACGCCTTCGGTCCGCAGCGCCGCGCTCATGCCGCGAGCACCGAGGAGACGAGGAGCTGGGTGTAGGGATGCTGCGGATCGTCCAGCACCCGGTCGGTCAGCCCCTGTTCCACCACGCGGCCGCGCCGCATCACCAGGATGCGGTCGGCGAGCAGCCGTGCGGCCGCGATGTCATGCGTCACGATCAGCACCGAAAGCCCCAGTTCGCGCGAAAGGGAGCGGATCAGGTCGAGCAGCCGCGCCTGCACCGAGACGTCGAGGCCGCCGGTCGGTTCGTCCATGAAGACCAGCTTCGGATGCGTCACCAGGGTGCGCGCGATCTGCAGCCGCTGCTGCATGCCGCCCGAGAAGGTGCGCGGCAGGTCGTCGATGCGCGCGCCGTCGATCTCGACCTTGGCGAGCCAGGAGAGCGCCGCGCCGCGGATGTTGCCGTAGTGGCGGGCGCCCACCGCCATCAGCCGCTCGCCGACATTGCCGCCGGCCGAGACGGCGAGGCGCAGCCCGTCGCGCGGGTTCTGGTGCACGAAGCCCCAGTCGGTGCGCAGCAGGCGCCGCCGCGCGGCCTCGCCCATGGCGTGGACGTCCTCGCCCAGCCAGCGCACCGTGCCGGCATCGGGCGGCATCAGGCCGGACAGCACGCGCAGCAGCGTGGTCTTGCCGGAGCCGGATTCACCGACGATGGCGACGACCTCGCCCTCGGCGACGTCGATCGCGACGTCGACCAGCGCGGGGATCGCGCCGAAATGCAGGGTGAGGCCCTCGGCCTCGAGCATCGGCCTGGTCATTCCGCGGCCTCCCGAACCGCGACGCGGCTGCTGCAGTAATCGGTGTCGGAACAGACGAAGAGCCGCCCGCCGCGATCGTCGGTGATCACCTCGTCAAGGTAGCTCTCGCGGCTTCCGCAAAGCGCGCAGGCCTGCGGCGCGCGGATCGGGCGGAAGGGATGGTCCTCGAAGTCGAGGCTCCGCACCTCCGTATAGGGCGGCACGGCGTAGATGCGCTTCTCGCGCCCCGCGCCGAACAGTTGCAGCGCCGGCATCCGGTGCATCTTCGGATTGTCGAAGGCCGGGATGGGGGAGGGCGCCATCAGGTAGCGCCCGTTCACCATCACCGGATAGTCGTAGGCCCGGGCGATGTGGCCGAAGCGCGCGATGTCCTCATAGAGGCGCACATGCATCAGCCCGTAGTCGGCCAGCGAGTGCAGGCGCTTCGTTTCCGCCCGGCGGGGTTCCAGGCGGGACAGCGGCTCGGGCTGCGGCACCTGGTAGACGATGACCTGGTCCTCGCGCAGCGGCTGCTCGGGGATGCGGTGGCGGGTCTGGATGATGCTCGCCTCGCCGGTGCGCTCGGTGGTCGCGACGCCGGCAACGCGGGTGAAGAAGCGGCGGATGGAGACCGCGTTCGTCGTGTCGTCGGCGCCCTGGTCGATCACCTTCAGCGTGTCGCCGGGCCCGAGGATCGCCGCCGTCACCTGGATGCCGCCGGTGCCCCAGCCATAGGGCAGCGGCATCTCCCGCGCGCCGAAGGGGATCTGGTGCCCCGGGATCGCCACCGCCTTGAGGATGGTGCGGCGGAGCATCCGTTTCGTCGCCTCGTCCAGATAGGCGAAGTTGTAGCCTTCCATGACCGGACCCTTTGCCTGGCCCGGCCGATCCGGACCTCCGCGCCCTTCGGCGCTCCGATCGTCGGGCTGGCTCATTCCGCGGCCTCCGCCCGGGCTTCGCGCGCCAGCGCGGCGCGGATGGTCCGCAGGTTCTCCAGTTCCGACTGGAAGTCCACGTAGTGCGGCAGCTTCAGGTGCTCGACGAAGCCCGTCGCCTCGATATTGTCCGAGTGATAGAGCACGAATTCGTGATCCTGCGCCGGGGCGGTGACGTCCTCCCCGAGCTCCGTCGCGCGCAGCGCGCGATCGACCAGCGCCATGGACATCGCCCGCCGCTCGCCATGGCCGAAGGTCAGGCCGTAGCCGCGGGTGAACTGCGGTGGCTCGGTGCGGCTGCCCTTGAACTGGTTGACCATCTGGCATTCGGTGATGCCGATCTCGCCGAGCTCCACCGGGAAACCGAGCTCCGGCGGGGTGAACTCGACGGTCACATGGCCGACGCGGACCTCGCCCACGAAGGGGTGGTTGCCGCCATAGCCGCGCTGCGTCGAATAGCCGAGGGCGAGCAGGAAGCCCTCGTCGCCGCGCGCCAGGTTCTGCAGGCGGACGGGACGCGCGGCGGGGAAGGCAAGCGGTTCGCGCGTCAGGTCGCCGGGTTCGGCATCCGTCGCCTCCTCCCGCTGCATCAGCCCCTCGCGCGCCAGCAACTCGGTCACGCGCGGCACGGCGTCGGCGGGGGCGCTGGCCTGCGGCGCCTCGGCCCGCTCCGCGTCCTCGGCCGCCAGCGCGAAGTCGAGCAGCCGGTGCGTGTAGTCGTAGGTCGGCCCGAGCACCTGGCCGCCCGGCAGGTCCTTGTAGGTCGCGCTGATCCGCCGGCGGATCCGCATGGTGTCGGTCTCGAGCGGTTCGCTGACGCCGAAGCGGGGCAGGGTGGTGCGGTAGGCGCGCAGCAGGAAGGCGGCCTCGATCAGGTCGCCCTTGGCCTGCTTGATCGCGAGCGCGGCGAGGAAGCGGTCATGGCAGGACCCTTCCGCCATCACCCGGTCCACGGCGAGCGGCATCTGCTGTTCGATCTGCGCGACGGACAGTTCCGGCAGCGCGGGATCGCCGCGCCGCGTCTCGTCGAGCCAGGCATGGGCGGCGGAGATCGCCCGCTCGCCGCCCTTCACGGCCACATACATCGCCTCAGCCCTCCGCGATCGAGACGGTGCGCGGCAGGGCGGCGAGCCGCTCGCCCGCGCAGAGGATGACATCGGCCCCGCGCGGGAAGCGCGCGCGGTTGCGCGCCCAGGCCGCGACGAAATCCGAAGGCAGGCCCGAGACCGCGAGGCGGTGTTCGTGCTCGATCCCCGGTCCCGTCAGGCGCCAGCCGGCGCCGTCCCCGAGCGAGGCGACCTGCACGATCAGCGTCGCGCCGCGCTCCGGCTCCTCCTCGGTGCCCGGGTTCAACGCGGCCATTGCCGGCGGCTGGCCGGTCGCGAGGACGAAGGCGGCTTCGCCCGGCGCATCCGCGAAGGGCGCGCTGCAATGGAAGCGCAGCCATGCCGCGGCATCCTCGCCGGCATCCTGCCAGAGCGTCGTGCCGGGATCGGCGAGCGCCAGCAGCACCGCCGCCGCGGCGGGCATCATCGGCGCGGGCGGCCGCAGGCCGGCACCGGCGCGCTGGATGCGGCCCGGGCGGCTCATCGCCTCGAGCACCGCGCGGAAGGTCGCCTGGGCGTCGAGGACGGGATCGGCGAAGCCGGGGGTCAGCATGCTCATCGCGTCGTCTGCATGGCGAGGAATTCCACCCTGGTCGCGGCGGCGCGGCGCGCCTCGGCCGTGCGCGCGGCGGCCTGCCGGGACGCGAGCGGCGCGATCACGGCGGCCATCACGGCGCCGCGCCGCGCCGGATCCTGCAGCGCCGCGTCCAGCACGGCCGCGAGTTCCGCCTGGCGCTTGTCGCGCCCGGCGACATAGGCATGGCCGACCGTCTCGCCGAGCCGCACCGCGCAGCGCGTCACCGTCATCTCGCCGAGGTTGAAGGCGTTGCCGTCCCCGCCGGCGCGGCCGCGCACCATCACGAGGCCGGTTTCCGGCGCGCGCAGGTGCTCATGCGCGGGAAGGGAGGGCATCAGGGCGGCGATCTCCTCGCCGCTCGCGCGGGCGAGCACGGCCATCCAGCGGCGGCGCTCGGCGTTCGGGTCGGGCGGTGCGCTTGTCTTGGAATTCATCTGGACAATTAGACATCCGACCGGCACAAAGTCCACACGGATATCCCACGGACTTGGTCGGCGATGGTTGAAGTTTCGATGACGGGCGCGCCGCTGGCGCGAGGGCAGGGGGTGGCGCTGTGGCGCCAGATCGCCGCCGCGCTGGAAGCCGAGATCGCGCAGGGCGGCCGCTCCGCCGGCGAACGCCTGCCGACCGAAGCGGTGCTGACCCAGCGCTTCGCGGTCAACCGCCACACGGTGCGCCGCGCGCTGGAGGACCTGGAGGCGCGCGGGCTGATCCGCGTCGAGCAGGGCCGCGGCGCCTTCGTCGCCGAGGACGTGGTGGATTACCGCCTGGGTCCCCGCACGCGCTTCTCCGAACTGATCCGCCGCGAGAACCGCGAGCCGGCCGGGCGCATCCTGCGCATCTCCGAGGTTCCGGCCGAGACGCAGCTTGCCGAGGCGCTCGGCATCCGCCGGGGCCGGCTGGTGCTGCGCATCGACCGGCTGGGCCTGTCGAACGGCCGGCCGGTGGTGCTCGGCGCCCATCACCTGCCGTTGCCGCGCTGCGCCGCTGCGGCGGAGGCCCTGGGGGCGGATCCCTCCATCACCGCGGCGCTCGCCGCCAGCGGCGTGCCGGACTATCGGCGCAAATCCTCCCGCATCACGGCCCGCCTGCCGACGCCGGAGGAAGCGGAACTGCTCCAGCAATCCCGCTCGCGGCCGGTGCTGGTGTCCGAATCCCTCAACGTCGACCCGGACGGCCAGCCGGTGGACTGGACCCAGGCGATCTATGCCGCCGGGCGCGTGCAACTCGTGGTGGAACCCTGAGACGATGACCTGGACGATCACCGGCGGCGCCGTGCTGCGCGACGGCGCCATGCGGGACGAGGCACTTGCCCTGAAGGACGGCCTCATCGCCCTGTCGCCGGCCGGGGACGGGCGGCGCTTCGACGCCGGAGGGCTGCTGGTGCTGCCCGGCCTCGTGGACATCCATGGCGATGCGCATGAACGCCAGCTGCAGCCGCGGCCCGGCGTCGATCTGCCGGCGGCGCTGGCGCTGCGTGATTCGGCGGCGCAACTCATCGCCTGCGGCATCACCACCGCCTATCTCGGCGTCACGCTGTCGTGGGAGCCCGGGCTGCGCTCGCTCGAGGCCTGGCACCGGCTGAAGGCGGCACTGCCGGCGGCGCGCGCCCGCGCCGCGACGGATATCCGCGTGCACCTGCGCTTCGAGGCGGACAATCTCGACGCGCTCGAGGACGCGCTGGCGGGGATCGCCGATGGATCGGTGCACCTGCTGGGCTTCAACGACCATACGCCGGCGATCGTGCGCAAGCTCCACGACCCGGTGACGGTGGCGAAGTATGCCGGCCGCTCCGGCATGAAGGCGGAGGCCTTCCGCAGCCTGGCCGAAGCGGTGGCGGCGCGGCGCGACGAGATTCCGGCGGCGCGCGGGCGCCTCGTCGCCGCGGCGCGCGCGGCGGGGATCCCGATGCTGAGCCATGACGACGCGACGCTCGAGGACCGCGCGCATTACCGCGACCATGGGGCGACCATCTGCGAGTTCCCGATGTCCGAGGAGGTCGCCGCCGACGCCCGCGCGGCGGGCGAGCATGTCGTGATGGGCGCGCCCAACGTGGTGCGCGGGGGCAGCCACCTCGGCTGGGCCTCGGCGGCGCCGCTGGCCGAGCGGGGCCTCGTGACGGTGCTCGCCTCGGACTATGTCTGGCCGGCCATGCTGGAAGCCGCCTTCGCCATGGTCCGCCGCGGCGTGCTCGACCTGCCGCGGGCCTGGGCGCTGGTTTCGGCCAATCCGGCCGAGGCCTGCGGGCTGGCGGATCGCGGGCGCCTCGCGCCTGGGCTGCGTGGCGACGTGGTGGTGGTCGATCCCGTCGCGCCGGCACCGGTGGCCGTCTTCGCCGCGGGGCGGCTGGGCTGGCTGGCGCCGGGCGCGGAGGCGCGCATCCTGGGCTGACGGCGTCCTGGCCGCGTCAGGCCAGGCGCCGCGCGCGATAGGCACGGAAGATGCCGAACTGCACGTCGCAGTCGATCTCATCGAAGCCGGCTTCGGCGAGTGCGCCTTCGATCGCCGCCGGCGCGACGCAGGCATCGATGGTGTCCCAGAAGTAGCGCATCATTTCGCGCGAATCGTCGCCTGCCATGAAGCGCGACAGCGCCGGCACGACATTGCCGAGGTAGAAGCGCAGCGCCGCCTGGCCGAAGGGATTCGCCGGCTGGTCGATCTCGAGCAGCAGGACGCGGCCGCCAGGGCGCAGGACGCGCCGGTATTCCGCGAAGGCGCGCACGAGGTCGGGCACGTGGCGCAGCGCATAGCCCATGCTGACCAGGTCGAAGCTCGCATCGGCGAGCGGCAGGTCCTCCGCCCGTGCCTGCACCAGGGCGATGGGCAGGTTCGCGCGTGCGGCCTTCAGCATGCCGAGCGAGAGGTCGAGGCCGACCAGGCGGCCTGGCTGGCCGAGCAGTGCGAGCGCCTCCCGCGCCACCAGGCCGGTGCCGGTCGCCACGTCGAGCACCCGCTGGCCGGGCGCGAGGCCCGCGCGCAGCAGAGCTTCCCTCCGGTAGCGGGCACCGGAGCCGAGGGAGAAGATGGCATTGACCCGGTCGTAGGAGGCCGCGCCTCCGTCGAAGAGAGCACGGACGAAGCGGTCGCGCTGCGCGGGATCCGCGTAGTAGCGCGGCAGCGTCGCATGCGGCGCAAGGCGGGCCGGAGAGGAATCCATGGGCGGCGTCCCGGGAAGGATGGTCCGGTCGCATGGGGACGGAGCCGCCCGCGCCGGGTCAAGCCCGTTCGCTGCCGGGATGGGTTCGCGTTCGTTGTGGAGAAGATGGCTCCCCGAGTAGGACTCGAACCTACGACCTAGGGATTAACAGTCCCGCGCTCTACCAACTGAGCTATCGGGGAACGGAGCCGGGCGCCGCATATAGTCGGGGGCGCCACCCATGTAAACCCACCCGCGCGATCAGGTCCGGAGCGGAATCGAACCGCTGTAGAGGGTTTTGCAGACCCTTGCCTGACCACTCGGCCACCGGACCGCGCGGGCGCCCCATATCGACTGCGCGCCGTCCGCGGTCAAGCGCCCGCTTGGCGCTTCGGGCCGGGGCGACCTATAACCCCGCCGCACCCTGTCACGAGGCCGATCACGATGGATTTCGCCGAGGCGCGCCGCTTCATGGTGGATGGGCAGCTCCGCCCGAACCGCGTGGAGGATCCGCGCATCGTCTCCGCGATGCGCGACCTGCCGCGCGAGCGCTTCGTGCCGCCCGCCCTCGCCGCGCGCGCCTATGCCGATGCCGATGTGCCGCTGCCCAGCGGCCGGGCGATGCTGCAGCCGCTGGTGCTCGCGCGCCTTGTTCAGCTGGCCGCGCTGAAGCGCGGCGAACGCGCTCTCGTGCTTGCCGCCGGCACCGGCTTCGGCGCCGCGCTGCTCGCGGCCATCGGCGGCACCGTGACGGCCGTCGAGGCCGACCCGAACCTGCTCGCCATCGCGCGGGCCGCGCTGCCCGCCGCCGTCCCCGCCGGGGCGGTGACGCTGGTGCAGGCCGATCCGTCCCAGGGCCATGCCGCCGGCGCGCCGTGGGACGTGATCGTGATCGAGGGCGGCGTCGGCGCAGTGCCGGACGTCATCGAGGAACAACTCGCCGAAGGTGGCCGGCTCGTCACGATTGGCCTTGCAGGCGGCCCCCCGGGGCGCGCATTGCTGGCGCGCCGCGCAGGCGGCACCGTGACGACGACAGCTGCCTTCGATGCCCATGCGCCTGCGCTGCCCGGCTTCGCGGCGGCGCCGGCCTTCGCGTTCTGAGACACCGGCGCCCCCGTCACGCTTCTGCATCCCGGTCGGGCTGGCGCCTGCGCGTTGCCGTGCGTTAAGTTTTATCGGGGACGATGCGAGCCCCGCGGATGGATCCGCGGGCCGATCGGCCAAGATGCCTGGGGAACGGCGAGCCATATGATCAGCCTGCGGAAGACCATGCTGCTGACTGTCGCCCTGGCGGCGCTTGCGCCGACCGGCAGCCGCGCGCAGTCGTTGCAGGACGCCCTGGCCGCGGCCTACGCCAACAACCCGACCCTGCTGGCGGCGCGCGCCCAGCAGCGCGCGGTGGACGAGAACGTGCCCCAGGCGCTGTCCGGCTGGCGGCCCACGGTGGTGCTCTCGGCGGGCGGCGGCTATTCCGACTCGACGAACCGCCTGCAGGCCTCGGTGCCGGCGGCGCGCGATTCCGCGGGCAACCTGCTGAACCCATCCACGGTCGGCGAGCCTTTCTCGCTCTACACGGACGTCCCGCGCAACACGGCGACGCTGCAGGCGACGGTGACGCAGCCGATCTACCGGGGAGGCCGCACGACCGCTTCCACGCGGCGGGCCGAGAACCAGGTCTATGCGCAGCGTGCCCGCCTGCTGGCGGTCGAGCAGGGCGTGCTGCTCGATTCCGTCGCCGCCTATGTCTCCGTCATCCGCGACGGGGAGGTGGTGCGGCTGAACAGCAACAACGTCGAAGTGCTGATGCGCCAGTTGCAGGCGACGAACGAGCGTTTCCGCGTCGGCGAGATCACCCGCACCGACGTTGCGCAGGCGGAAAGCCGCCTCGCCGGTGCGCGGGCCAACCTGCAGCAGTCCGAGGGCAACCTGCAGGCCTCCCGCGCCGTGTTCCAGCGCCTGATCGGCATGGAGCCCGCCCGGGTGCAGGCGCCGCCGCCGATCATTCCCCCGGTGCGCTCGCTCGAGGAAGCGGTGCGCCTCGCGACCGAGAACAACCCGACGGTCGTCGCGGCCCTGTTCGACGAATCGGCGGCGCGCGACTTCGTCGACGTGCAGTTCTCGGCGCTGATGCCGCAGGTGAGCGTCAACGCCTCCGCATTCCGGATCGACAACAACCAGACCCGCGGCTCGCGCCAGACCGGCACGCAGATCACCGCGAACCTGACCGTGCCGCTCTACCAGGGCGGCGCCGAGCATGCCGCGGTGCGCCAGGCGCGCCAGCAGGCGCAGCAGGCCCGCCAGTCGGTCGCCGATGCCCGCCGGCTCGCGGCCCAGCAGGCGACCCAGGCCTGGGAGGCGCTGCGCACCGCCCGCGCGCAGGTGGAAAGCGTGCGCGCGCAGATCCGCGCGCAGGAGATCGCGCTGGACGGCGTGCAGCGCGAGGCGATCGTCGGCAGCCGCACCACGCTCGACGTGCTGAATGCGGAACAGGAATTGCTCAACGCCCGCGTCAGCCTGGTGCAGGCGCTCGCGACGCTGATCAACGCCTCCTATGCGCTGACCGCGACGGTCGGGCGCCTGACCGCCCGTGACCTCGGCCTGCCGGTCGACTTCTACGACCCGCGCACCTACTACAATGCCGTCCGCGACCGCTGGGTCGGCACCGGGGACTTCTCCGAGGAAGCAAACCGGCCGCAGGGGACGGTGCAGGTCCAGTCCCTCGGGCCGGCCGGTCCGGCCCCGGCGGCGGCCCCGCCCAGCCGATGACCCAGGCGCCGGGCAACGGCACGCCCGCGGGCGGTGGCACGGCCGACCAGTCGATGGAGGATATCCTCGCCTCCATCCGGCGCATCCTCAACGAGGACGAGGCGACGCCCGCCCCGGCAATCGCCACGCCGGCGCCCGCCGAGGCCGATCCCGGTCCCCTGATCCTGACGGAGGAGATGATGGTCTCCCCACCCGCCGCACCGGCAGAGCCGGCCGAGCCTCCCGCCGCCATTCCGGCCGAGCCCGTGGCGGCCGCGGCGGACCCCCCGGCGCCTGCGCCCGAAGGCCCGCCG
>JAFADX010000283.1 GCA_023424475.1 Pseudomonadota bacterium | reverse complement strand
GCCCGGCGCCAGGCCCAGAGCAGCGGCACCAGGCCCTTGCGGTTCCAATGCGCCACCTGGCGCAGGTCCGCGAGCGTCTCCTCGATCCGGGCGAGGCGGGCGTCCAGGGCGGCGAGGTCCTGGCGCGTGGCCGCGACGGTGCCGGCCGCCGCCCGCTGGACATCGGCGATCGCGGCGATGTCCCGCGCCAGGCCATCGAGCCGGTCGGCGGGGTCGGCTTCGGCGACGGCCTGCAGCACCGCCCGCAGCACGCCGAGCCTCTCCGGCCTGCCGCTCAGGCCGGCGCGCAGCATCGCGTTGTTCAGCAGCGTCCACTGGTCGGCGCGCGCGGCCGCATGGTCGACGACGGTATTGCCGTAGGCCGCGCCGGTCCCGGCCACGCGGTGGTGGTAGTTCGCGAGCGGCGTCCCGATGTGCCCGATCTCGCCCACGAGCAGCAGGCGCACCAGGAATTCCCAGTCGCCGACGAAGCGCATGCGGGTCTGGAAGCCCCCGATCCGCCCGAGGGCCGCCCGGCGGAAGGCCAGGCAGATGGGCGGCACCTGCGCGTCCACGAGCGCCCTGCGGAGGTCGAGGAGATGCCGGCCGTGGGGCCAGGGGCAGCGCCAGCGCTCATGCACCGCGCCGTCGCGGATCTCCTCCTCGATCAGCGTGCAGCCGGTGCTGACCGCGACGTAGCCGGCATGGGCGGGGTCGTCGAGGAAGTCGGTCACCGCCTGCAGGAAGCCGGGTTCCCAGCTGTCGTCGTCGTCATGCATGACGACGAGGTCCTCGGTGGCGCGGTCCAGCGCCGCCTGGCCGGCGTGATAGATGCCATGCGGCGGCACCGGCCGGTCGATGAGGACGAGCCGGCCGGCCAGGGCCTCGGCATGGGGGGCGAGCTGCGCGGCGAGCAGCGCGGCATCGCCGCCGTCGTTCACCAGGTAGAGCCGCCAGTCCTGGTGGGTCTGGGCGCAGACGCTGGCCAGGGCGCGCGGCAGCACGACGGGCCGGTCGCATGTGCGCAGCACCACGGCGACGCTGCGGGCGGGCAGGACGGCGCCGGCGATCTGCGGATCCGGGTACAGGTCCGGGGTCGGCGCGGGCCCAAGACGCACTGTGTCGATATCGTCCGGCATGGCGTCACTTCGGCCTCAATCCCCGGGCGAAGTAAAGCGGGTCAGTCCGCGCGCAGCCGCGCGTAGATGGGCTTGAGAACGAAGGGCCCGACGAACATCGGGATCTGCCCGAGCGCGAAGAACAACAGCAGGTTGTGGTCCGCCGCCGCCGGCAGGACCGCGAGGAACACCGCCTGGTTGCGGTTGCCCGCAAGCATGCCCGCGGTGAGTGCAGTGCGCCGGTCGAGCACCGGCCACAGCGCGAGCGCGGTCAGTGCATTCAGCCCCATGTTGCCGGCGAAGGCCGCGAGCACGCCGCCCGCCACCCACAGCGGATCCGCCAGCAGCCGCGCCTGCACGCCGTCCATCACCCCGAAGGCGAAGACCACCAGCACCAGCACGGCCGAACCATCCAGCGGCCGCGCCACCCGTTCGAGTCGCGCCGCCCCCGCCCAGCGCCGGAGGAGGAGCGCGAGCAGGGCCGGCAGCCCGATGATCAGCCCGAGCCGCAGCATCAGCCCGCCCACCGAGAGCGCGAGGTCGAGGCCGAGCAGCCCGAGCGCCAGCGGCGGCGCCGTGAAGGGGAGCAGGGCCGTGGTCGCCACCGCGACGATCAGGCTGATCTCGGCATCGAGGCCGACCAGCCGGGCGAAGGCGGGCGCAGAGGTCACCGCGCAGCTCGCCGCCACCAGCACCACGCCCGCGCCGAGCGGCCCGTCGAGCCCGACCGCGCGGGTGGCGGCGAAGGCGAGGAGCGGGCAGACGAACAGCACCCAGGCCGAGAGGAAGAGCACCATCCCCGGCCGCCGCATCCAGGCCAGGATCTGCGCCGGGTCGATGCGCAGCAGCACCAGCGTCATCAGCAGGGCGACGGCGGGCGTCACCACCTCCCGCATCGCCGCGGCGAGCGGCGCGACCAGCACGCCGACGAAGATGCTGCCGGCGAGGAGCGCACTGCCGTGCCGGGCCGACCATTCGAGGAAACGCAGCGGGGACAGGGCGGGCCGTCCGGCGGTTGGAGGAGTTCGCGGAAGGTTCTATATCCCCCGACGTGCGCACGCCAACCTCGCTGCCCTCCCTCGTCGCGGGGCTGGTCCTCCTCCTCGCTGCCCCGGCCTTTGCCGGCTGCACCGACCCGCCGGCGCCGGGCGTCGTGTGGCGGCGCTGCCTGCAGGACGCGGCGGATCTGCCGGGCGCCGACCTTTCGCGTGCGCAGCTTCGCGACGCCTCCTTCCAGCGGGCGATGATGCGGGAGGCGAAGCTGGTCGATGCCGATGCGATCGAGGCGCGCTTCGTCTCGGCCGACCTGACCGGGGCCGACCTGACGCGGGCCAACCTCCGGCAGGCCGACCTGACGCGCGCCAACCTCCGGCGCGCGCGGCTGAACGGCGCCGACCTGCGCCGCGCGACCCTGTTCCGCGCCGACCTGACGGAGGCCGACCTGACCGGGGCGAACCTGGCGGGCGCCAACCTGACCGGGGCGATGCTCGGCGGTGCGCGCTGGACGGATGGGCAGCGCGTCTGCGCTGCGGGGTCGGTGGGGAACTGCCAGTGAGCGACGCGGACTACCTGGTCCGGCTGAACCCGGAGCAGCGCGCGGCGGTCGAGGCGGTGGACGGGCCGCTGCTCGTCCTGGCCGGCGCGGGCACCGGCAAGACGCGGGTGCTGACCACGCGCTTCGCCCACATCCTGCTGCAGGGGAAGGCCTGGCCGTCCCAGGTGCTGGCCGTCACCTTCACCAACAAGGCGGCGCGGGAGATGCGGGAACGCGTCTCGGCCATCCTCGGCCAGCCGGCGGAAGGGTTGTGGCTCGGCACCTTCCACGCGCTCGCGGCGCGGATGCTGCGCCGGCATGCGGAACAGGCCGGGCTGTCGTCGAACTTCACCATCCTCGACGCCGACGACCAGACGCGGCTGCTCAAGCAGGTGATGGAGGCGGCGCGCGTCGACACCAAGCGTTGGCCGGTGAACGGGCTGATGGCGGTGATCCAGCGCTGGAAGGACCGCGGGCTGGAGCCCACGGCGGTGACGCCGGCCGAGGACAGCGACTATGCCGGCGGCCGCGCGACCGAGATCTATGCCGCCTACCAGGACCGGCTGAAGGCGCTGAACGCCTGCGACTTTGGCGACCTGCTGCTGCACGTGGTCACGCTGCTGCGCAACCACCCGGACATCCTCGCCGAGTATCACCGGCGCTTCCGCTACATCCTGGTGGACGAGTACCAGGACACGAACCTGGTGCAGTACTACTGGCTGCGGCTGCTCGCGCAGGCGCACAGGAACATCTGCTGCGTCGGCGACGACGACCAGTCGATCTATTCCTGGCGCGGCGCGGAGATCGAGAACATCCTCCGCTTCGAGAAGGATTTCCCTGGCGCGCAGATCGTGCGGCTGGAATCCAACTACCGCTCGACGCGCCCGATCCTCGCCGCGGCCTCGGCCCTGATCGCGCACAACACCGGGCGCCTCGGCAAGACGCTGCGGCCGGGGCGCGTGGATGCCGACGGGGAGAAGGTGCGCGTCGTCTCGCTGTGGGACAGCGAGGAAGAGGCGCGCATGGTCGGCGAGCGGATCGAGCAGGCGCGGCGCGACGGCTTTTCGCTCGGCGAGGCCGCGATCCTGGTGCGCGCCGGCTTCCAGACGCGGTCCTTCGAGGAACGGCTGATCGTCCTTGGCATTCCCTACCGCGTGGTCGGCGGCGCGCGCTTTTACGAGCGGGCCGAGATCCGCGACGCGCTCGCCTATTTCCGCGTCGTCGCGCAGCCCGCCGACGACCTGGCCTTCGAGCGGATCGTGAACACGCCCAAGCGCGGGTTCGGCGATACCTCGATACAGGCGCTGCACGCGATCGCGCGGGCGGAATCGGTGCCGCTGTCGATCGCCGCGGCGCGCGCGCTGGAGACCGGCGCGATCAAGCAGGCCAGGGCGCGCGAGGCGCTGAGGGAACTCCTGCAGGGCTTCGAGCGCTGGCGCGCGCAGAACGGCAGCGAGGGCCATGTCGTCATGGCCGCGACGCTGCTCGACGAATCCGGCTATGCCGAGATGTGGAAGCAGGACAAGTCGCCCGAGGCGCCGGGGCGGCTCGAGAACCTCAAGGAACTCGTCCGCGCCATGGCGGAGTTCGAAAGCCTCGCCGGCTTCCTCGAGCATGTCTCCCTGGTCATGGAGAACGACGAGGCAGCGGAGGGCGAGCGCGTCTCGCTGATGACGCTGCACGCGGCGAAGGGCCTCGAGTTCGACATGGTCTTCCTGCCGGGCTGGGAGGAAGGGCTGTTCCCCTCCCAGCGCAGCCTGGACGAGGGCGGCGAGAAGGCGCTCGAGGAGGAGCGGCGGCTCGCCTATGTCGGCATCACCCGCGCGCGGCGCGTCGCCGTCATCAGCCATGCGGCGAACCGGCGGATCTACGGCAACTGGCAGGCCTCGATCCCGTCGCGCTTCCTCGACGAGCTGCCGGTGGGCGAGATCGTCCGCGAAGGCGGCGCGCAGCGCGACGCGCGGAGCCATGCCTCGGTCTTCGCCGGCGGCGGCCTCTACGGCCAGCGGCCACGCCGGATGATCGAGGCCGGCGCGTGGGAGGTGAAGGAACGCCCATCCGCGACCGGCAACTTCGCGGTCGGCGAGCGCATCTTCCACCAGAAGTTCGGCTACGGCCGCATCACCTCGATCGAGGACAACCGCCTCGACATCGAGTTCGAGAAGGCCGGACCGAAGCGTCTGCTCGACAGTTTCGTGGAGAAGACCCGATGAGGCCCTCGGGCCCCGATGCGCCCGGCGCGCTGTCCCGCCGCCGGGCCGAGCCGCTGGAAGCCCTGGTGATCGACAGCCTGCCCGAGCACGCCGTGCCGGTTTTCGAGGCGGCGCTCGAGCAGGTCTGCACCACCATCGCCTATTTCCGCGACGAGGCGACCGATACCTGGCGCATCGAAGGCGTGCGCGAGGCCGGAGCACGCGCGGAGGAACTCGAAGCCGCGCTCGGCCTCGCCGCCGCGGTGGCCGGCATCGCGCCGCCGGCGGTGCAGATGGCGCCGCTCGAGGCGGAGGGATGGCTCGCGCGGACCGTGCAGGCCTTTCCGGAGATGCCGATTGGCCGGCGCTTCCTGATCCGGCCGACGCATGTGCCGGACCCTCCGACCTATGGGCGGGTGGTGCTGAAGCTCGATGCGGGGCTGGCCTTCGGGTCAGGGGAGCACGCCTCCACCCAGGGGTGCCTGCGGGCCTATGAGGCGATCGCGCATCGCCGGCCGCGAAGCGTCTGCGACCTCGGCAGCGGGTCCGGCATCCTTGCGATGGCGGCGGCGAAGACGGTGCCCTGCCGGGTCTTGGCGACCGACATCGAGCCATGGTCGGTTCGCGTGTGCGACCAGAATGGGCGGATGAACGGGCTCGGGCCGCGTCGGATGCGGTCGATCCTGGCCGATGGCTGGAAGCCGCGGCTCATGAAGGGCCGCCGCTACGACCTGATCTTCGCGAATATCCTGGCGCGGCCGCTCTGCGCCATGGCGCGGGACCTCGCCCTGCACCTCGCGCCGGGCGGGACGGCGATCCTGGCGGGGTTGCTCGGGACGCAGGCGCGGATGGTGCTGGCGGCGCACCGCCGGGCGGGGCTGGTGCTGGAACGGCGGATCGACGTGGGGCCGTGGACGACACTGGTGGTCAGGCGCCGCGGCTGACCAGCTCGGCGTTGCGTTCGAGGGCTTTCGCGTTCGCCTCGTAGGCGCGGCGCGCGAGGATGGTGCCCGCCATCGCGCGCTCGAGGTCGCCGCTGGCCTGCGCCGCGGTCAGCGCCTGGTTGCCGCTGGGCGGTGCCGGCGAAGGATCGGCGCCGCGGGCGCTGCCCGGGGTTGGATCGGCGATGATGGTCGCCGCGTCCGCGAGCCGTTCCGACGCGCGCTGCATCCCCAGGACCGAGGCGTTGAGGGCGATCTGCATCGTCCCATCCTGCGACGCATTCGTTGATCGTCCGTGAACGCCGCTGCCGTAGCGGCGGCGCAAGCAACACCAAGCGAATGAAGTGCCGCCCTGTGGCCCGGAGGGCCGAGCACCTGAACGGGCGCCACCGCGAATGCAGCGAAGCCGAGGGCCGCGGATGCGGCCCGACCGGCGCTTGGTATGATTTCCAAAGGAGGCGGAGATTCGGGGCGGAGGTCCCTCCGTCCCCCGACCTTCATTCCGCGGCCTTTGCCGTCGCCTCCGCATGCTGCCGCAGCTTCGGCATCACCTCTTCCGCCAGCCGCTTCATCGTCTCCGCTTCCCAGGCCGCGTTGACGCCCGACCAGTCGAGACCCGGCATCAGAAGGTGCCCGAAGGGCCCGGTCTCGTCGCGCAGCGCGACCAGGCGGTCGAGCACGGTCTTCGGGCTGCCGCTGATGACGCAGGCCTCGATCATGTCCTCGGTGGTGGCGTTCATCGGGTCCATGTCCTCGCGCGGCGTCATGGTGCCGGCCAGGTTGGCGCGCTTGGCCAGGCTGCCGAGGTAGTCGAAGTAGTAGTGCGTCGCGCCTTCGGGGGCGGTGGCGCGGGCAGCGGCCTCGGCGTCGGTCGCGGCGATGACGAGGTTGCGCGCGACGCGCCAGTTCGACCCGTCTACGGGCCGGCCGGCCTCGGCGAGGCCCTTGGACATGCCGCGCCAGTGGCCGGCGAGGACCCGGTGAGCGACGAAATTGGCGCTGATGACGCCCCAGCCGCGCGCCGCGGCGACGGTGACGCCGTAGGACTCCGGCTGGCGTGCCGAGATGTGCACGGACGGCCCGCCCGGGCGGAAGGGCTTCGGCATGAAGCCGACGCCGTATTCGGGCAGGACGGTGCGGGTCAGGCCGATCGGCCAGGTCGGGCCGCCGAGGCTATAGGGCGGGTCCTGGCTCCAGATCGCCTGGATGGTGGCGATCGATTCCAGCATGCGCTTGCCGCGCTCGACCGGGGCGATGTCGCCGAACAGCTCGAAGTCCGAGGCGAGCCCGCCCGCGCCGATGCCGAGGAGGAGCCGCCCGCCGGACATGTGGTCGAACTGCGCGACCTCGGCCGCGACGATGGCGGGGTGGTGGTTGGGCAGGTTGATCACGCCGGTGCCGAAGGTGAGGCTCGTGCGGTGGATCAGCCCCGCCATGAACATCAGCGGCGAGGCGATGGGCTCGGAATTGGCCGAGAAGTGCTCGCCGACCCAGAGTTCCTGGAAACCCAGCCGGTCGGCGAGGAGGGATTTCTCCGTGTCCTCGGCGAGGGTCTCGTGCATCGGCCGCTGCGGCGGGTGCAACGGCATCATGAACAGGCCGAGATGCATGCGGGCGGGCCCCTTTTCCCTGGAGGCCCGAGGCTATGGCTTCAGCGGCGGAAGGTGAAGGAGGCGCCCCAGGGGCCGTAGTTCGCCGAGGTCACGCCGTTCCGCTCGCTGCCGAAGTAGGAGGGCAGGCCCGGCACGGGCGCGACCTGCACCACGCCGCCCTTCGCGGTGACGGCCCCCGAATGCAGCGCGGCGCGGCAGATGCTGGTATCGGTGGTGTAGACGCCGGTGCCCCAGACCTGGCCGGCGGCGGTGGCCTCGGCCGTGCAGGTGCAGGAGAGCGGCGCCGTCCGGCCCTGGAAGGAGGCCGGGCAGGCCGGTGGCGCATCGGCCGCGGCGCGCTGCGGCGGCGTTTCCACCGGCGCGACGGTGAAGGAGGCGCTCCAGGCGCCATAGCGGCTGCTGGCCACGCCATGGGCGGTGCTGGGCTCGTAGCCCGCGCGGCCGGGAGCGGGGGTGACGAGGACGGACCCGCCGGTCGCGGGAATGGCGCCGGCATGCACCGCGGCGCGGCAGATGCGGCTGTCCGAGGTATAGGTGCCGGTGCCCCATACCGCACCGGACCCGGCGGCCTCCGGCGTGCAGACGCAGGAGATCGGGTCGATGGCATCCTGCGGCAGGCTGGCCGGGCAGGCGGCGAGCGGCCTCGCGCCGGTGCCGCCGGGCGCCGCGACGGTGAAGGAGCCTCCCCAGGGGCCATAGTCCATGGAGGTGACGCCGTTCGCGGCGCTGCCGCGATAGGACGGCGCGCCGGCCGCGGGGAAGACATGGATCAGGCCGCCGGTCGGCGGGATCACCCCGGCATGGACGGCGGCACGGCAGACGCGGCTGTCGGTGGTGTAGGGGCCGCTGCCCCAGACATGGCCCTCGCGGGCATCCTCGGGGCCGCAGGTGCAGGCCACGGCCTCGGTGGCGCCCTCGAAGTTGGCGGGGCAGCGCGATTGGGCGGATGCGGCCGCGGCGCCCGCGAGCCAGCAGGCGAGGACGAGCAGCAGACGGCGCATGGGCAGGTTCCCGCGAATGGCTGGCGGGAGGCTAGAGCAGATCCCGGTCAGGTGGAATCGCTTGGCCGGGTGGGGTGCGGGCCGGTGCCGCCGACCGAAAAGGGCTCTGGAGCGGCGCGCCGCGGGTTCAATCCGGCGGCGCAGGGGGCCGCGGCCTTGGGGGAGGCCGCGGCCCCGGCGCGTCAGGCGGCCCGGGGGGTCGGCCGCTCGCCGGCGTCGTTCGCCGGGCGCGGGTTGAAGCCGGGCTCAAAGACCCGGCCGATATCGTAGCGCGTCATGCCGATGTCGCGCAGTTCGCGGTCCGACAGCCGGCGCAGCGCGTTGTAGGTCGCGAGGCGGGCGGGAAAGGCCGCGATCGAGCGGACGAGGGCGGCGGCGGCGCGGCCGAGGGCGCGGGCCCCGGTGCGCAGGCCGTCGGCAATGGCCTCGTTGCGGGCCGCGATGGCGGCGAGGCGCAGGGCCTCGACCTCGCTCATGCGGGGGGAGGAAGGGGTCACGGCCGGCATGAGGAGCGCGGCCTCGGCCTTGGTGATGCGGGCGTTCATGATAAGTGTCCTCGGTGTGGCTGGCGGCCTGTCTTTCCCTGGCGCCAACCTTACGGGAGCGCAATCTAGGTGCATCGAGGCCACAGGTGATGCGCCAAGGTCACGGTAGAGCCATGCGTAATGCGCATTGTTTCCTGTGGATACATGCAGTGAGCTGGCAGCAAGGATCACGACCCTGACCCCTTCCGAACGTCTCGCCGCCCTTCGCGCCCGCCTCGCCGAAGCCGGCGTCCAGGGCTTCGTCGTCCCCCGCTCGGACGAGCATCTCGGCGAATACGTCCCGCCTGCGGGCGAGCGCCTGGCCTGGCTGACGGGCTTCACCGGGTCCGCGGGCATGGCGATCGTCCTGCCGGACCGCGCCGCGGTCTTCACCGATGGCCGCTACACGCTGCAGGTGCGCGACCAGACCGATCCCGCCCACTGGGAATGCCGCCACATCACGGACGAACCCGCGAGCGAGTGGCTCAAGGCCCACGCCCAGGACCTGACCATCGGCTACGATCCCTGGCTGCACCCGGCCCCCGCGATCGAGCGGCTGAAGGCGCCGGGCGTCCATCTCGTGCCGCTGGCGAGCAATCCGCTCGACGCGGTCTGGCGCGACCGCCCCGCGCCGCCCTCGGCGAAGGCGGTGCCCCACCCGATCGCCTTCACCGGCAAGACCGCCGCCGAGAAGCGGGCCGAGGCCGCCGCCGCGCTGCGCGAGGCGGGCGAGGACGCGGTGGTGCTCGCCGACCCGCATTCCCTCGCCTGGCTGCTCAACATCCGCGGCGGCGACCTCGACCACACGCCGCTCGCGCTCGGTTGCGCGCTGCTGCATGCCGATGCGCGCGTGGATCTCTTCATGGCGCCGCGGAAGGTGCCCCCGGCGACGCTTGCGCATCTCGGCAACGAGGTGGCGGTGCGGCCGCGGGAGGAACTGCCGCATGCGCTCGATGCGCTCCGCGGCAGGCGCGTGCGGATCGACGCCGAGGCGACCCCGGCCTGGTTCGGGGACTGGCTGCGCCAGGCGGGCGCCGAGGTCACCGCCGGCGAGGATCCCTGCCGCCTGCCGCGCGCCTGCAAGAACCCCGCCGAGCGCGAGGGCGCGCGCGCCGCGCACCGGCGCGACGGCGCGGCGATGGCGCGCTTCCTCGCCTGGTTCGCCGCCGAGGCGCCGAAGGGCCACCTGACCGAGATCTCGGCGGCGGAGAAGCTGCTCGCCTTCCGCCGGGCCCTGCCGCTGTTCCGCGCCGAGAGCTTCCCGGCGATCTCCGGCGCCGGCGAGCACGGCGCCATCGTGCATTACCGCGTCACCCCCGGGACCGACCGCCGGATCGGGGCGGACGAGGTCTACCTGATCGATTCCGGCGGGCAGTTCCTCGACGGCACGACGGACATCACCCGCACCATCTGGACCGGGCCGGGTGCCGCGCCGGCGAAGCTGAAGGACCGCGCGACGCGGGTGCTCAAGGGGCATGTCGCGCTGGCGACGGCGAGGTTTCCCGCCGGCGTCGCCGGGCCGCACCTCGATGCGCTGGCGCGGCGGCCGCTCTGGGATGCGGGGCTCGACTACGACCACGGCACCGGCCATGGGGTCGGCTCCTTCCTCTCGGTGCATGAGGGGCCCGTCGCCTTCAGCCGCGCGGCGCGCAACGTGCCGCTGCGCGAGGGCATGATCCTGTCGGACGAGCCGGGCTTCTACGCGGCCAGGGAATACGGCATCCGGCTCGAGAACCTGCTGCTCGTGGTGCCGGCGGACCTGCCGCAGGCGAGCAAGCCCTTCCTTGCCTTCGAGACGCTGACCCTCGCCCCCTTCGACCGCGCGCTGATCGAGCCCGCGCTGCTGACGGCGGCGGAGCGCGACTGGCTGAACGCCTATCATGCGCGCGTGCTGGCGCGGGTCGGGCCGGAAGTGGAAGCGGGGACGCGGGCGTGGCTCGAAGCGGCCTGCGCGCCATTCTGAGAGACCGTTTGAGAATGCCGGCACCGGCCCGCACCCCCACCCGGCCATCCAATGGCAGTATTCTGGATGGGTGGCCGGGCGGGGGTGCGGGCCGGTGCCGGACTGCAGAATGCGCCGAACGGCGCATTCTCAAACGGTCTCTGAGGCCGCTCCCGGTCCATGCGCTGAAATGGATCGGTGACGTGGCGCGGCCGCTCGCCGATGATCCCGGCTCCGGCTCGGCCGGAGAATCACAAGGAGACCGGGACGCATGGGTGGAATGGGCAAGGCGGTCCTCGCCGCCGCGATGACGCTTGCGCTGGTGCCTGCCGCGCGGGCGCAGGGCCAGGCCGAACTGCGGATCGCGGCGCGTACCGACGGCGGCGGCGCGGCGCCGACCTGCATGATGCCGGTCCGGCTGACCAATACGGGCACGGCGCGCATCAGCACCTTCTCGGCAGAGGTCGAGGCGGTGGACGCGCGCAGCGGTGCCACGCTGCGGGTTCCGCTGGCGACGGTCGGCTTCGTCGGCGTGCAGCCGGGCGAGACCAAGGAATGGACCACCCTGGCCGCGACCGGCGCGCCCTGCGGGCAGGTCCGGCTGCGCGTGGTCAGGACGACCTGCGTGCGTCGCTGCGGCGAGGCGCGCTGGTCGCAGCAGGGTCTCGCCGGCCTCGAGGTCGCGCCGCGATGACGCGGCTGCGCCTCGGCGCCGCGATGCTCGTGGCCCTGGCCGTGCCGGCCCAGGCGGCCGAGCGGCCAGGGACCATGCAGTCGGCCCGCGAGCGGGCGGCGGAGGCGGCCCCGGGCCCCTGGCAGGGCAATTGGGTGCTGCTGCGCGACGACCCGCGCATCCGCACCCGCGCCGGGGCGACCGCATTGCGGCTGCATGTCGTCCACGACGCCGCCGGGACCGTCGCGCTGGAATGGGCCGGGGACCGCGCCCTTTGCGAGGATCCGAACGCGCCGCCCTGCGAATGGGTGGGGGCGGCCGGCCGCGGCGTGGCCGCGGCGGCCGGGCCCGGCGCCCTCGCGGTGCTGCTGCGGGTTTCCGCCGATCCGGACGACCCCTTCCTGCTGGTGCTGGAACGCAGCGGCGACGGCCGTGCCACCGCGAGGCTGGTCTCGGAGCAGGGCGGCCTCGCCTATCGCCTCGATGCCGAGCGGGAGTGACATCCCGTCCCTGGACGGGCAGCGCGTGCTGCTCGTCTACGGGTTGCTCGGCGAGATCGTCGCCGCGCTGCGCCCCTTCGGGCTCGACTACATGCAGCCGCTGCGGGCGTGGTTCGCGGCGCAGGGCGCGGATGCGACGGTGGTACGGCTGCAGACCGCCGAAGCCGTCTCGGCCAATGCCGCGAAGCTGCGGGCGGTGCTGCTGGCGGATCCGCGCCCGGCGCTGATCGTCGCGCACAGCAAGGGCGGGCTGGAGGCCCTGGCGGCGCTGCTCGACCCGGCGGCCCAGGCACGCTGCATGGGCTTCCTTGCCATGCAGTCCCCCTTCTTCGGCAGCCCGGTGGCCGATGCGGTGCTGGCCGCGAAGCCGATGGAAGCCGCGACCGGCGGCCTCGCGCGGCTGTTGCGGGTCGGCTCGGGGGAGGGCGTGAAGGACCTCACCACCACGGCGCGCTGCCTGTGGATGGCGGCGGCGAGGGAACCCATCGCCCGGTTGATCGCGACGGTGCCGGTGGCCTGCCTGGCGACCCGGTTGCAGGAAGGGCAGGCGCGGGGGCGGGAGCGGCTGCACCTCGCCGCCGCGCAATGGATGGAAAGGCGGGGCTGCGGGCCGAATGACGGGCTGGTGCCGGTGGACAGCGCCCTGATTCCCGGCGCGCGCCACCTGGTCCTGCCGGGCAGCCATATCGCGACGGTCAGCCGCGGGCCCGGGCGCGACCCCGTGGCCTTGATGCGGGCCGGGCTCGAGGCCCTGTTCAGCGCGCAGACCCGGCCAGCAGCCTGAGGCCGAGGCCGAGGAAGAGCGTGCCCGCCGCGCCGTCCAGCCAGCGCCCGGCGGAGGAGGCGCGCATCCGCCCCGCGATCCGCGCCGCGCCGGGGATCAGCAGCGCATAGAAGGGCAGCGCGGTCGCCGGCAGCAGCGGACCGAGGATGAGCATCTGCAGCCAGGCCGGGCTGCGGCCGGGATCGACGAAGAGCGGCACGAAGGCGAGGAAGAACAGGCCGACCTTCGGGTTCAGCAGGTTGGTCACGAAGCCCTGGCGAAACGCCGCGGCGAGGCTCGGCGCCATGCACCGGGCCTCCTCGCCGCCGCCCCCGCGGATGGCGGCGCGGATGGCCTGTGTGCCGAGCCAGACCAGATAGGCGGCCCCGGCGATCCTCAGCGCGGTGAACAGCGCCGGGTTCGCCGCGACCAGCGCCGCGACGCCGGCCGCCGCGAGGCCGATATGCATGCAGACCCCCGAATAGACGCCCGCCGTCGCCGCCCAGCCGCGGCGCGCGCCGCCGGCCAGCGTCTGGCCGAGCACGAAGGCCATGTCCGGCCCCGGCGTCACCACCAGGACCAGGCAGGCGAGGAGGTAGCCGGCAAGCAGGTTGGGATCGACGGGCATCATGAGCGGCGTCATGCCGCGCCGGGACGCCATTCGTCCAACGCATTGGCCTGATGCCCGGCATCAGGCACGTTGATGCAGGATCAGCCGCCGCGGACGGTGAGCCTGACATCCACGTTGCCGCGCGTGGCGTGGGAATAGGGGCAGATCTTCTCGTGCGCCTCCCGCGCCAGGGCCTCGAGCTCGGCCTGGGGGATGGAGGGATCCTCGACGGTCAGTTCGACGGCGAGGCCGAAGCCGCCGCCCTCGCGCGGGCCGATCGAGACGGCGGCCGTCACCTTGGCGCCGGCGGCGTTCCGCTTCTGCTGGCGGCCGACGAAATCCACCGCGCCGCCGAAGCACGCGGCATAGCCGGCGGCGAAGAGATGCTCCGGCGTCGCGGTGCCCGGCTTGCCGGGACCCCCCATCGCCTTGGGCACCGAGAGATCGACGGAGACCGTGCCGTCGTCGGCGGCGGTGTGGCCGTTGCGGCCGCCGGTGGCGCTGGCGGTGGCGGTGAACTTCGGGTCGATCCGGTCCATGGGGGCCTCCTGCGATGTGGGCGCAGGGAAGAGGTGGGGGGGCGGGCGGCGGGGGCAAGGCGCGGCGGGAGGCAGCGCCCCTTCGATCACATCCCCGCCAGGTCCCGGAATTCCGCCTCCGTCAGCGTGCGGATCCCGAATTCCGCGGCCTTCGCGGCCTTCGACCCCGCATCCGCCCCGACGATCACGAAGTCGGTCTTCCTGGATACCGACTTCGTCACCTTGGCGCCGAGCCGTTCGGCCTGTGCCTCGGCCTCGTCGCGCGTCAGAGTCCCGAGCGTGCCGGTGAAGACCAGCGTCCTGCCTGCGAAGGGGCTGTCGGCGGCGGCCGGCGCTTCGGCTTCGAGCGGCGGGGCTTCGCGGGCGAGGTCGTCGAGGGCGGCGAGCATGCGTGGTTCGGCGAAGAACTCGATCAGTTCCTCGGCAATCGCGGGGCCGATGCCCTGGATGGAGCCGAGCTCCTCGCGCGCCTCGGAGCCGATGACATGGGCGTCGATCATCTTCCGCCGCCATTCCCTGAGCGTGTGGTAGTGGCGCGCGAGCAGCTTCGCGTTCTGCTCCCCGATGCGGCGGATGCCGAGGGCGAAGATGAAGCGTTCGAGCGGAACGTGGCGGCGCGCCTCGATGGCATCGAGCAGCTTCGCGACCTTGCGGGCGTCGTCGGCCTTCTTCGCGCGGGCGCCCCAGCCCTCCCACCGGCGCATCCGATCGGCATGCCGCGCCAGGCGGAAGATGTCGGCGGGGCTGCGCACCAGGCCCTCGTCGAAGAGCTTCTGGATGTTCTCCTCGCCCAGCCCCTCGATGTCCATCGCGCGGCGCGAGACGAAGTGCTTGAGGCGCTCGACCGTCTGCGCCGCGCAGGTCAGGCCGCCGGTGCAGCGGCGGACCACGTCCTCGCCGTCGCGGATGGCGTGGCTGCCGCAGACGGGGCAGGTGGCCGGGAAGACGAAGGGCTGCGCGTCCCTCGGGCGTTTCTCCAGCACCACGCCGAGGATCTGGGGAATGACGTCGCCGGCGCGCTGCAGGATGACGGTGTCGCCGATCCGCACGTCCTTGCGGGCGATCTCGTCCTCGTTGTGCAGCGTCGCGTGGCGGACGACGACGCCGCCGACGGTCACGGGCTGCATCACCGCGCGCGGCGTCAGCGCGCCGGTGCGGCCGACCTGGATCTCGATGTCGAGGAGCTTCGTCGTCGCCTGCTCGGCGGGGAACTTCCAGGCGGTGGCCCAGCGCGGCGCGCGGCCGACGAAGCCGAGGCGCCGCTGCCAGTCGATGCGGTCGATCTTGTAGACGACGCCGTCGATGTCATAGGGCAGCGCGGCGCGCTGCTCGCCCATGCTGGCCTGGAAGGCGGCGGCATCCTGCTCGCTGCCGAGGCGGCGGGAGAGCGGGTTCACGCTGAAGCCCCAGTGCTCCAGGCGTTCGAGGAAGCCGTGATGGGTGTCGGCCGGCGCCTCGCTCGCCGCGCCCATGGCATAGGCGAAGATCTTCAGCGGGCGCGAGGCGGTCACCTTCGGGTCGAGCTGGCGCACCGAGCCGGCGGCGGCATTGCGCGGATTGGCGGGGACGACGATGGCCTCGCCGAGCCGCTCGCCGCGGGCGCGGCGGGCCTCGCGTTCCTCCGCCGCCTTCTGCTGCGCGTCGCGGAAGGCGAGGAAGGCCTCCTTCTCCATGAAGACCTCGCCGCGGATCTCGATGCGGGCGGGATAGGGGGCGTGCAGCCGCCGCGGCAGCACCGCCTCCGGCAGGGTGAGGAGGTTGCGGGTGACGTCCTCGCCCTCGGTGCCGTTGCCGCGCGTCGCGCCCTTCACGAAGCGGCCGTCCTCGTAGAGCAGGTTGATCGAGAGGCCGTCGATCTTCGGCTCGCCCACGAAGGCAAGCGCCTCCTCCGCCTTCAGGCCCAGGAAGCGGCGGATGGAGGCGCAGAAATCGGCGAACTCCTCGGGGGCGAAGACGTTGTTCAGCGAGAGCATCGGCTCGCCGTGGCGCGACTTGGCGAAGCCCTCGGCGATGGCCGCGCCGATGCGGCGGGAGGGGCTGTCCTCCCGGATCAGGGCCGGGAAGCGGGCCTCGATGGCGCGGTTGCGCAGCACCAGCGCGTCGTAGGCGGCGTCGCTGATCTCGGGCGCGTCCCGGCCGTGGTAGAGCGTGTCGTGATGCGCGATCTCCTGCGCAAGCGCCGCCAGTTCGCGTGCGGCCTCGGTTTCGGTGAGCGTGGCGGGATCGCGGGCGCGCAGGGCGGTGTCGGCGGTCATGCTTCGGCTTCCGCAGCAAGGGTCTCGCAGGCGGCGCCGGCGAGGATCCGGCCCTCGAAGGCTCCCTCGGAGGCGGCGCCGAGGGAGATGTAGAACGCCGCGGCCGCCTCGTCGCCCTCATCGACACCCCGCCGGAGGCAGGCGGCGCGCAGGGAACCATGGACCAGCCTGGCGGTGATGAAGAAGCCCGCGAGGCAGCCATCGCCTTCGGCCATGCGCAGGATCGAGAGCGGCCGGGGTCCCGGCGGGTGGGCGCGCACATGCGCGCCGGTCATCGTCACGGCCGGCCCGCCGGCATCGAGGCCATTGGCGACGGAGAGAGCCGCGAACGCCTCCGTTTCCTCGTCGCGTGCCGGCCGGATGATGGGGCGCCTCATGGCGGCGGTTCGGCGGCGAGGTTCAGGAAGTCCTGCTCGGCGACGGCGAAGGCCATGACGCGCTCCCCGCGCGCGCCCAGGCGGCGGTAGAGCGCGTGCGCGCCGGCATTGCCTTCCCTGGCCGTGAGCCAGAGATGCCGGGCGCCGCGTGCGTGCCCCGCGCGGGCAAGAGCGGCGAGCAGCATCCGCGCGACGCCCTGCCGCCGCCGCGCCGGCACGACATAGAGGTCGCCGACATAGATGCCGCGTTCCGCATGCCCGGTCTCGTAGGTGTGGTGCCCGGTCGCATAGCCGAGCAGCGCGCCGTCATCGCCTTCGGCGACGACCACGATCGCGGCGTCGCCTTCGATGAGATCACGCCCGACCTGTGCCTCGGTCAGAAGGCCGGTCGGATCCCCCTGGTCGCGATTGAGTTCGACCATCAGCGCGTGCAGCGCGCCGGCATCATGCGCTTCCGCCCGGCGCACCCTCATGGCGCGGTCCGCCTGCGGGGACGGACCCGCAGAGAAGGGAGGGGGCTCGGGGAAGGTTCTCCTCCCCCGACCTTCGGCCTACCGCGCATCCGCCAGCAGGCTCTCGGCCGCCGCGCGCGCCGCGTCGGTCACGCGCTCCCCGGCCAGCATGCGCGCGAGTTCCTCGCGCCTTTCGCCGTCGGGCAGGCTTTCGACGCGCGTCTCCGCGCGGCCGCCCTTCACCTGCTTGGCGACGCGCAGATGCGCCGCGCCCCGCGCCGCGACCTGCGGGGAATGCGTGACGACGAGAACCTGCAGCCGTTCGGCGACGCGGGCGAGGCGTTCGCCGACCGCGGCGGCGGTGGCGCCACCGATGCCGGAATCCACCTCGTCGAAGACCAGCGTCGGCACGGGCGAGCCGCGCGCCAGCACGACCTTGAGCGCGAGCATCAGGCGCGAGAGTTCGCCGCCCGAGGCGATCTTCGCCAGTTGCCCCGGCGCCTGGCCGGGGTTGGTGGCGACAAGGAAGGTGACGCGGTCCTGTCCGTCCGGGCCCCAGGCATTCTCCTCCCTGGCCGCGACCTCGATGGCGAGGCGGGCGCGGTCCAGCTTGAGGGGCGGGAGTTCCTTCGCGACGGCCTTCTCGAGCCGCGCGGCCGCCTCGCGCCGGGCTTCGGTCAGCGCGCCGGCGGCGGCCAGGTAGGCCCTGCGCGCGGCCGCCTCGTCGCGCTCGAGCGCGGCGACG
>JAFADX010000282.1 GCA_023424475.1 Pseudomonadota bacterium | reverse complement strand
CGCCAGGTGGCCGCGAGGGTGCGGGCGGCCTCCTCGGTCGGCAGCACGGCCTGGCGCAGCTCGCGGCGCTCGGGCGTCTCGAATTGGTTGCGCCGCTGCTCGTAGGCCTGTTCGAGGTCGGCGTCGGAGACCTCGATCTCCCGCGCCAGGCTGTCGGGGGAGACCACCGCGATCGTCACCTCCCGGTATTCGGGGGAGGAGAAGCGCGACGGGTTGTTCTCCTGGAAGCGGCGGAGCTGGGCCTCGGTCGGGGCATCCGGCTCGGGCACCGAGGCGAAGGGGATCGTGACCATGGAGGCGATCCGGCGCTCCATCAGCCAGGCGAGCAGCGGGCCGGTCATCGCGTCCGGGCCGTAGGCGCCGGCCCGCACGGCACCCGCAAGCTGCTGGCGCAGCACGTCGTCGCCGACGACCTGGAGGAACTGCTGCTCGTTGAGCTCGTTCTGGCGCAGCAGCGTGTCGAGGCTGGCGCGGGAGAAGGACCCGTCGGGGCCGCGCAGGCCGGGGATCGCGAAGACCGCCTCGCGCACGGTCTCCGGCGGGGCGACCAGGCCGAGGCGCCGGGCCTCGACCCGCAATGCGCGCTCGGAGATCAGCTGCTCGAGCGCCGAGGCGGCGACGGCGCGGCGGATGTTGTCGGTCGGTTCGAAGCGATTGCCGAGCTGGCGGGCGATGCGGGCCATCTCCCGCCGTGCGGCGGATTGCGCCTCGGGCAGCTCGATCTTCTCGCCGCCGACGGTCGCGACGGCGGTTTCCTGGCCGAAGTTCCGCACCACGTCCCCGATTCCCCAGACGGCGAAGGAGAAGACGAGCAGGATGAAGAGGATCCTGGCGACCCAGGTGCCGGCGAGGCGGCGGAGCGCGGTGAGCATGGGCGCGTCCTTACCCGGCGGTGGCGGGCGGCGAAAGGGGCCGCGGCCCTCCCGGGTTGGAGGCGGGGCGCATTTCCGTTACCTCGCCCCCGGCAAGATTTCGAGGAGAGGCCGATGACCCCCGGAGTGCGCCCGCTCATCGCCGGCAACTGGAAGATGCATGGCACCCTGCGGGAGGCCGTCGCGCTGGCCGAGGCGGTGCGCGCCGGCGCCGCCGGGCTGAAGGCGGACCTGCTGGTCTGCCCGCCTTTTCCCTACATCCATGCCGTCGCCGTCGCCATGCTCGGCCAGGCCGTCGCGGTGGGCGGGCAGGACTGCCACCTGGCGGTCAAGGGCGCCCATACCGGGGATGTCTCGGCCGCCATGCTGCGCGATTGCGGCGCGACCCAGGTGATCCTCGGCCATTCCGAGCGCCGGGCCGACCATGGCGAGACGGATGCCGTGGTGAAGGGCAAGGCCCTGACGGCCATGGCGCACGGGCTGACCCCCATCGTCTGCGTCGGAGAGACGCTGGCCCAGCGGGAGGCCGGTCAGGCCGAGGCGGTGGTCCGCGCCCAGGCCGCCGGCAGCCTGCCGGAGGGCTTCGCCGCCGCCGGCGGGGTGGTGGCCTATGAGCCGGTCTGGGCCATCGGCACCGGCAGGACGCCGACCGAGGCCGATATCGCGGCCATCCATGCCACGCTGCGCGAGGCGGTGGGCGGGACCACCCGGCTGCTCTACGGGGGCTCGGTGAAGCCGGGCAACGCGGCCGCCATCCTGGCCCTGCCCAATGTGGACGGGGCACTGGTGGGGGGCGCGAGCCTGATCGCGGAGGATTTCCTGGCCATCGCGCGCGCGGCGGGGTAGCCCCCGGGCTTCCGCTTCGCTAGATACGCGGCGCCATGACCACCGTCCTGCTCGTCATCCACCTCTTCGTCACCCTGGCCCTGATCGGCCTCGTCCTGCTGCAGCGCAGCGAGGGCGGCGGCCTCGGCATCGGCTCCTCGGGGGGCATGGGGTCCTTCATGGGCGGGCGGGGCACGGCCAACCTGCTCACGCGCAGCACCGCGATCCTCGGGACGCTGTTCTTCGTCCTGGCGATCTCGCTGGCGCTGCTGAACCGCGGCGCCTCGCAGCAGGGCCGGTCGATCCTCGATTCGCCGCCGCCGGCGAGCGCCCCCGCGGCGCCCGCCCTGCCGGCGGTGCCCACCAACTAACCAGGTTTTCCGCGGCACTTCCCGGCGCGTGGCTGCCCCGCCTCAGGCGTGGGTGGCTTCCACGCGCGCGGCTTGTTATGGAGGGCGCCCATGGCGCGGTTCGTCTTCATCACCGGCGGCGTGGTCTCCTCCCTCGGCAAGGGCATCGCTTCCGCCTCCCTCGGCGCGTTGCTCCAGGCACGCGGCTACAAGGTCCGGCTGCGCAAGCTGGACCCCTATCTCAATGTCGATCCGGGCACGATGTCCCCGTATCAGCACGGGGAGGTCTATGTCACCGACGACGGGGCCGAGGCCGACCTCGACCTCGGCCACTACGAACGCTTCACCGGCGTCGCCGCCCGCAAGGCGGACAACTGGACGACGGGGCGGCTCTATCTCGACGTGATCGCGGCCGAGCGCCGCGGCGACTACCTGGGCGGCACCGTCCAGGTCATTCCGCACATCACCGACAAGATCAAGGAGGTCATCCAGGCCGAGACCGATCCCTACGACTTCGTCCTGGTCGAGATCGGCGGCACGGTCGGCGACATCGAATCGCTGCCCTTCCTGGAAGCCATTCGCCAGTTGGCGAACGAGCTCGGGCCGCAGCGCAGCCTCTTCATGCACCTGACCCTGGTGCCCTACATCCCCTCGGCCGGCGAGCTGAAGACCAAGCCGACGCAGCATTCGGTGAAGGAGCTGCTCGGCCTCGGCATCCAGCCGCAGATCCTGCTCTGCCGCTGCGACCGGCCGATCCCGGAGAACGAGCGGCGCAAGATCGCCCTGTTCTGCAACGTGCGCCCCGAAAGCGTGATCCCGGCGCTGGATGCGAGCACCATCTACGAGGTGCCGCTGAAGTACCACCAGGAAGGCCTGGACGAGGAAGTGCTGCGGCATTTCGGCCTCTCGGCCTATGGCGAGCCCGGCATGCAGCGCTGGAAGGACATCGTCCACGCGGTGAAGCAGCCGGAAGGCGAGGTCACCATCGCAGTGGTGGGCAAGTACACCAACCTGCTCGACGCCTATAAGTCGCTCGCCGAGGCGCTGGCGCATGGCGGCATCGCCCACAACGTGAAGGTCAAGCTCGACTGGGTCGACAGCCAGATCTTCGAGAACGACGCCGAGGCGGTCGCGCGGCTCGAGAAGGTCAACGGCATCCTGGTGCCCGGCGGCTTCGGCGAACGCGGCGCCGAGGGCAAGATCGAGGCGGTGAAGTTCGCGCGCGAGCGCAAGGTGCCTTTCTTCGGCATCTGCTTCGGCATGCAGATGGCGGTGATCGAGGCGGCGCGGAGCCTGCTCGGCATCAAGGGCGCCTCCTCGACCGAGTTCGGCCCATGCGCCGAGCCGGTGGTCGGGCTGCTGACGGAATGGCTGCGCGGCAACGAGCTCGAGACCCGCAGCGCGAGCGGCGATCTCGGCGGCACCATGCGCCTCGGCGCCTATCCGGCGAGGCTCGCCGAGGGCTCCCTGGTGCGCGAGGTCTATCACGGCGCCGCCGAGATCCAGGAACGGCACCGCCACCGCTACGAGGTCAACATCGCCTACAAGGACCGGCTGGAGGAGGCGGGGCTGCGCTTCTCCGGCCTTTCGCCCGACGGCGTGCTGCCCGAGATCGTGGAGTATCCCGACCATCCCTGGTTCATCGGGGTGCAGTACCACCCGGAACTGAAGTCCAAGCCCTTCGACCCGCATCCGCTCTTCTCCGGGTTCATCGGGGCGGCGGTGAAACAGGCGCGTCTGGTGTAGCATCCGCCGCGGGACCTCCCCGAGCGGATGAGGCGACCGATGGCTGCATATGAACTGCACTACTGGCCGGGCCTGCAGGGCCGGGGCGAATTCGTCCGGCTGGCGCTGGAGGAAGCCGGCGTCCCCTACCGCGACGTCGCGCGGGAGGGGGGCGGCGCCGACCTCGAGGATCCGGGGCTCGTCACCCCCTCCTTCGCGCCGCCGGTGCTGAAGCATGGCAGGCGGGTCATCGGCCAGACCGCCGCGATCCTGCTCTACCTCGGGGACCGGCACGGCCTCGCGCCGAAGGGCGAGGCGGGCCGGCTGTGGACGCACCAGCTGCAGTTGACCATCGCCGATGCGGTGGCCGAGGCGCACGATACCCACCACCCGGTCGCCTCGCGCCTCTACTACGAGGACCAGAAGCCCGAGGCGAAGCGGCGGGCCGAGGATTTCTGCCGCTACCGGATGCCGAAGTTCCTCGGCTGGTTCGAAACGGTGCTCGGGCGAAACCCCAAGGGGGCCGGGCATCTGGTCGGCGCGCGGGTGACCTATGCCGACCTGTCGCTGTTCCAGCTCGTCGCCGGTCTCCGCTACGCCTTCCCGAAGGCGGCGGGCCTGGCACTGGGGGAGGCGCCGAAGGTGGCGGCGCTCGCCGGGGCCGTCGCGGCGCGGCCGCGGATCGCCGCCTATCTCGCGAGCGACCGCCGCGTCCCGTTCAACCGGCACGGGATCTTCCGGCACTATCCGGAGCTCGACCTGTAGCACCCGGCGGCGGCGCGCTCCCCCGTTTGCCTTCCGGCCGGCCGCTGGACTAGGTGAGGGACGTCACGGGCCTTCGTCATGGCCTTCCGGCCGGCGGCACCCCACGTCTCGAGAACCCTCCAGGACGCCAAAGACCCCCATGCACCACGTCACCGTCGGCCGCATCGCCATCGGCAACGACCTGCCCCTCGTCTTCCTCTCCGGCCCCTGCCAGATCGAAAGCCGGGCCCACGCGCTGGAAACCGCGGCGGCGCTGAAGGAGATGTCCGAGGCAGCCGGCGTGCCGCTGATCTACAAATCCTCCTTCGACAAGGCCAACCGGACCAGCGTGAAGGCCGCGCGCGGCATCGGCATGCGGGAGGGGCTCGCCATCCTGGCCGAGGTGCGCGAGGTGACCGGCCTGCCCGTCCTGACCGACGTTCACGCACCCGAACAATGCGCCCCCGCGGCCGAGGCCGTGGACGTGCTGCAGATCCCGGCCTTTCTCTGCCGCCAGACCGACCTGCTGCTCGCGGCGGGGGAGACGGGCAGGGCGGTCAACGTGAAGAAGGGGCAGTTCCTCGCGCCGTGGGACATGGCGAATGTCGCGGCGAAGATCGCCTCGACCGGGAACCGGAACATCCTGCTTTGCGAGCGCGGCGCCTCCTTCGGCTACAACACCCTCGTCGCCGACATGCGCTCGCTGCCGATCATGGCGCAGACCGGATACCCGGTGGTGATGGACGCCACCCACGCGGTGCAGCAGCCGGGCGGGCAGGGCACCAGCAGCGGCGGCCAGCGGGAATTCGCCCCGGTGCTGGCCCGCGCCGCCGTCGCCGTCGGCGTTGCGGCGGTATTCATCGAGACGCATCCCGACCCCGACCATGCGCCCTCGGACGGGCCGAACATGATCCCGCTGCGCGAGATGCCGGCGCTGATCGCGCGGCTCAAGGCCTTCGACACGCTCGCCAAGTCGGGCTGAGCCGTGGCGCGCCCGCCCGGCCTGCCGCCGATCCCGCGCCGGCCGGTGCCCGCGGTGCTGATCGCGGCCATGCTCTGCGCCATGCTGTGGTTCTCGGTGCCGATGGGCTTCGCGACCATGCGCCTGTCCGGCTGGCAGTGGGAGACGGTGCTGGTCGTGATCGGTGCGCACGCAATCGTGGTCTGGCCGATCGGCTGGATCGCCTGGCTGTTCTGGGCCGGGCGGGAGCCCGGGGACGGCGGCTGAGAGACTGTCCGGAACCGCGCCATGCGGGCGGTTCCGGTGCGCGGCGTCGGCCCGCGCACCACAGATCTGCCACTTGCGATGGGTATCCCGGCCGGCATCCTGGTGCCTCGCGACCGTCGGAGGCTGCGCACCGAACTCCAGCGCGACGTCCGCCGGTCCGCGCGCGTGGCGTGAGAGGCGCCAGGGCGACCCCGCCGCACCGCGCAGCCCTGCGCGATGCGGGCCCGTCCTGGGCTGCGCCGTCACTGCGGAGACCGCCGATGCGTCGATCCTTCCTGCTCATGCTCGCTGCCCTGCCGCTGCCGGCCTGCACCGCCGTGCCCTTCGCCTCCCCGCCGACGCCGGCCGCACGCCATGCGGCGCTGGCGGCGGCGGCGGACCAGGTGGCGTCGCAGACGATGGACCATCTCGGCGCGCGGGAGCGGACGGAGATCGACCAGGCGGGATCGCTGCGCTACGCCGCGGGCGGCTCGGCCAACCCGAACCTGGCGCGGCCCGCCACTCCGGTGGCGGGCGCGGTGCTCGGGCCGGCGATGGCGCTGGTGGTGCTCGAGGCGCGGCGCCTCGCCGCCCTGGCCGCCGGCACGGCGGCGACCGAGGGCGCGGAGGGCGCGCTCGCCTTCGGCCGGCTGCAGGATGGTCTGCAG
>JAFADX010000261.1 GCA_023424475.1 Pseudomonadota bacterium | reverse complement strand
GGCCGGCAGACCTCGAGCTGCCGTGGCACGCGCTGCGCCCCGCGCGCGGTGAGCTGGCAGCACGGCCTGGCCCCGGCCACCAACGTCCAGGCGCGCTCCTGCCCGGTCGGCACCATGGCGACGCTGGCGCGCGGCCATACCGACGTGGTGCGCTGCCTGCCGCTCTGACGCAGGGGGGCAACCTTGCCGCGCCGCGGGCCACGGAGTAGGTAGCGGCGCTTTTCCGCACTGCACCTAATTCCCGAGGGAGCACCATGGCCCGCAAGAAGATTGCGCTGATCGGCGCCGGTAACATCGGCGGCACGCTCGCCCACCTCATCGGGCTCAAGGAGCTCGGCGACGTCGTGATGTTCGACGTCTTCCCGGGCGTCGCCGCGGGCAAGGCGCTCGACATCATGCAGTCCGGCCCGGTGGACGGCTTCGATTCCGCCATGGCCGGCTCGGGCGACTACAGCGCCATCGCCGGCGCGGACGTCGTCATCATCACCGCCGGCTTCCCGCGCATGCCGGGCATGAGCCGCGACGACCTCGTCTCCAAGAACGCCGGCGTCATCGCCCAGGTCGCCGAGGGCGTGAAGACCCACTGCCCGAACGCCTTCGTCATCGTCATCACCAACCCGCTCGACGCCATGGTCTGGGTGTTCCGCGAGAAGTCGGGCCTGCCCGCGAACAAGGTGGTCGGCATGGCCGGCGTGCTGGACAGCAGCCGCTTCCGCCTGTTCCTGGCGCAGGAGTTCAACGTCTCGGTCGAGGACGTGACCGCCTTCGTGCTCGGCGGCCATGGCGACACCATGGTGCCGCTGACCCGCTATTCGACCGTTGCCGGCATCCCCGTCCCCGACCTGATCAAGATGGGCTGGACGTCGCAGGAAAAGATCGACGCGATCGTGACCCGCACCGCCAATGGCGGCGGCGAGATCGTGAAGCTGCTCGAGAAGGGCTCGGCCTTCTACGCCCCGGCGGCCTCGGCCATCGCGATGGCGGAAGCCTACCTGAAGGACAAGAAGCGCGTCCTGCCCTGCGCCGCCTGGCTCACCGGCCAGTACGGCATCAAGGACCTCTATGTCGGCGTTCCGGTGGTGCTCGGCGCGGGCGGCGTGGAGCGCATCGTCGAAATCGAGCTCAACGCGACCGAGAAGGCGGCCTTCGACAAGTCCTGCGGCGCGGTCCGCGAACTGATCGACGCCTCGAAGAAGCTGGTGGGCTGACCCACCGGGGCCCGGCGGCGACGCCGGGCCTTTTCTTTGCCCTCCGCCCGCCAGCAAGGGACGACACCGGCATGAACATCCACGAATACCAGGCGAAGGAATTGCTGCGCCGCTACGGCGTCGCCGTGCTCGACGGCCATGTGGCCTGGACCGCAGACGAGGCCGTGGCCGCGGCGAAGCAGTTGCCGGGGCCGGTCTATGTCGTCAAATCGCAGATCCATGCCGGCGGCCGCGGCGCGGGGCGCTTTCAGGAAGACCCGAACGGCAAGGGCGGCGTGCGCGTCGTCAAGTCGATCGACGACGTGAAGGCCGCCGCCGATGCGATGATCGGCAGGACGCTGGTCACCAAGCAGACCGGCGAGCAGGGCAAGGTCGTCTCCCGCGTCTATGTCGAGGATGGCTGCGACATCAAGCGCGAGCTCTATCTCGGCCTGCTGGTCGATCGCGCGACCTCGCGCGTGACCATCATGGCCTCCACCGAAGGCGGCATGGAGATCGAGGAAGTCGCCGAGCACCAGCCCGAGAAGATCCTCAAGGTCGCGGTGGACCCGGCCTCGGGCATCTCGGGCTTCCATTGCCGCAAGCTCGCTTTCGGGCTCGGGCTGACAGGCAAGCAGGTCGGCTCCTTCACGAAGTTCGTCACGGCGCTCTACGGCGCCTTCCTCGAGCTCGACTGCATGATCGTCGAGATCAACCCGCTGGTTGTCACCGGCGCGGGCGACATCGTCGCGCTGGACGCCAAGGTGTCCTTCGACGACAGCGCGCTGTTCCGCCACAAGGACCTCGAGGAACTCCGCGACGACAGCGAGATGGACCCGAAGGAGCTCGACGCGGTCAAGAACGACCTGAACTACGTCGCGCTCGACGGCGAGATCGGCTGCATGGTGAACGGCGCCGGGCTGGCGATGGCCACCATGGACATCATCAAGCTCTACGGCTCCTCGCCGGCGAACTTCCTCGACGTCGGCGGCACGGCGAATGCCGCGCGCGTGACCGAGGCGTTCCGCATCATCACCTCCGACCCGAACGTGAAGGCCATCCTGGTCAACATCTTCGGCGGCATCGCCAAGTGCGACATGATCGCCGAGGGCATCGTGGCGGCGAGCAAGAACCTCTCGCTGAAGGTGCCGCTGGTGGTCCGGCTCGAGGGCACGAATGTGGACCTCGGCAAGAAGATCCTGGCCGAGTCCGGCCTCGCCATCATCCCCGCCGACAACCTGGCCGACGCCGCGCAGAAGGTGGTCGCCGCGGTCAAGGGAGCCTGAGCCATGGCCGTTCTGGTCGACAAGAACACCCGCGTCATGACCCAGGGCTTCACCGGGGCCCAGGGCACCTTCCACGCCAGCCAGGGCATCGCCTACGGCTCGACCTATGTCGGCGGCACCACGCCCGGCAAGGGCGGCACGATGCACCCGGAGCTGAACCTGCCGGTCTTCGACACCGTGGCCGAATGCGTCGCGAAGACGCAGGCGAATGCGTCCGTGATTTACGTCCCCGCCCCCTTCGCGGCGGATGCGATCCTGGAAGCGATCGACGCCGAGCTGCCGCTGATCATCTGCATCACCGAGGGCATTCCCGTCCTCGACATGGTGAAGGTGAAGCGCGCGCTGTCGGGGTCGAAGTCCATCCTGGTCGGGCCGAACTGCCCGGGCGTGATCACGCCGGAAGCCTGCAAGATCGGCATCATGCCGGGCCATATCCACAAGCGCGGCTCGGTCGGCGTGGTCTCCCGCTCCGGCACCCTGACCTATGAGGCGGTGGCGCAGACCACGGCCGCGGGGCTGGGCCAGTCCACCTGTGTCGGCATCGGCGGCGACCCGGTGAAGGGGATGGACTTCATCGACGTCCTCGAACTCTTCCTCAAGGACGACGAGACCAAGTCGATCGTCATGATCGGCGAGATCGGCGGGCAGTCCGAGATCCTCGCGGCCGAATACCTGAGGGCCGAGAATTTCGGCCCGGGCAAGCCGAACAAGCCGGTGGTGGGCTTCATCGCCGGCGCGACCGCCCCGCCGGGCCGCCGCATGGGTCATGCCGGCGCGGTCATCTCCGGCGGCAAGGACACCGCGGCGGCGAAGATGGAAGCCATGGCCGCGGCCGGCATCCATGTTGCCGACAGCCCCTCGGCGCTGGGCTCGACCATGGTGAAGGCCCTCAAGGGCTGAAAATGCCGGCAGGGCGAAAGCCCTGCCACAATCGGGCCATGCGCCCTATGTTAAGCGGCGCCGCCATTCCCTTAAGGCAGGGGACGGCGGCGAACCGCATCTGATACCAACCTGACGTGACCCCGGCGGCGCCGCCCGCCGGCACGGAGAGAACCGATGGCCGGAGTGGACATCCTCGCAACCGCGATGACCGGCGCGAACGCCGCCTATCTCGCGGACCTCTATGCCCGCTGGGCGGAGAAGCCCGACAGCGTCGATCCCTCCATGGCCGAGCTCTTCGCCGCCCTGAACGACGAGGCGCGCGCGGTGCTGACCGACGCGACCGGCGCTTCCTGGGCCCCGCGCATCCGCGGCGCCTTCGGCCCCGAGCCCGAGAGGCCCGCGCCGGCGAAGGGCGCCCCGGCCGCCGCCGACCCCGAGGCGACGCGGCGCGCCGTCCTCGATTCCATCCGCGCGCTGATGCTCATCCGCTCCTACCGCGTGCGCGGGCATCTCGAGGCGCAGCTCGACCCGCTCGGCCTGACCCAGCCGAAGCCGCACCCCGAGCTCGACCCCAAGACCTACGGCTTCACGGAAGCCGACCTCGACCGGCCGATCTTCCTCGACATGGTGCTCGGGAAGGACACCGCGACGCTGCGCGAGATCATCACGATCTGCCGCGCCTCCTATTGCGGCTCGATCGGCGTCGAGTTCATGCACATCCAGGACCCGGAGCAGAAGTCCTGGATCCAGCGCCGCGTGGAAGGCGCGCCCTGGCTCACGGGCTTCGACGCCGCGGCCAGGAAGCAGATCCTGCAGGAGCTGACCGAGGCCGAGGGCTTCGAATCCTTCTGCGCCCGCAAGTTCGTCGGCACCAAGCGCTTCGGCCTCGAAGGCGGCGAATCCACCATCCCGGCGCTGGAAGCCGTGATCGAGACCGCGGCCAGGGGCGGCGTGAACGAGATCGCGATCGGCATGGCCCACCGCGGCCGCCTCAACGTGCTCGTCAACGTCGTGAAGAAGCCCTTCGTGCAGGTCTTCTCGGAGTTCAAGGGCGTCGGCGCCAACCCTGACGACGTGCAGGGCTCGGGCGACGTGAAGTACCACCTCGGCACCT
This sequence comes from Pseudomonadota bacterium, assembly GCA_023424475.1. Lineage (GTDB taxonomy): Bacteria > Pseudomonadota > Alphaproteobacteria > Acetobacterales > Acetobacteraceae > Neoroseomonas. The sequence goes on along the minus strand of JAFADX010000261.1, from coordinate 2,216 downwards.
CGGTCGATGTCGAGATCGGCGGCCGCATGGTCCACCTCTCGCTGCAGCCCAACCCCTCGCACCTCGAGGCCGTGGACCCGGTCGTGGTGGGCAAGGTGCGCGCGCGCCAGGACATGGCCGGCGACACCAGGACCCGCCGCTCGGTCATGGGCATCCTGCTGCACGGCGACGCGGCCTTCGCCGGCCAGGGCGTGGTCTACGAGACGCTGGCGATGAGCCAGCTCATCGGCTACCGCACCGGCGGCACCATCCACATCATCACCAACAACCAGATCGGCTTCACGACGGTCGCGGCGCACGCCTATTCCGGCCTCTACTGCACCGACATCGCCAAGAGCATCCAGGCGCCGATCCTGCACGTGAACGGGGACGATCCCGAAGCCGTGGTCTTCTGCGCCCGCATGGCGGCCGAATACCGCATGCAGTTCGGCGCGGACATCGTCCTCGACATCGTCTGCTACCGCCGCCATGGCCACAACGAGGGCGACGAGCCGGCCTTCACGCAGCCGATCATGTACAACCGCGTCAAGGAGATGCGCACGACGCGCACCCTCTATGCGGAACGGCTCGCGAAGGAAGGCAGCCTCCCGGCCGAGGAGTCGAAGGCGATGCTCGACGCCTTCAACGCCAGCCTCGAGGACGCCTTCCAGGCCGCGCAATCCTTCAAGCCGAACAAGGCCGACTGGCTGGAAGGCCATTGGTCGGGCCTGAAGTCCGCCGGCGCCGGCGACAATGTCGAGCTGCTGCACGAGACGGCGGTCGCGCTGGACACCCTGCGCGAGGTCGGCGCCGCGCTCTGCCGCGTGCCCGCAGACTTCAACGTCAATCCGAAGATCGCCCGCCAGCTCGAAGCCAAGAAGCAGGCGATCGACAGCGGCGAGGGCATCGACTGGGCGACCGGCGAGGCGCTGGCCTTCGGCACGCTGCTGCTCGAGGGCCATCGCGTGCGCCTGTCCGGCGAGGACGTGCAGCGCGGCACCTTCAGCCACCGCCATGCCTACCTGATCGACCAGAAGACCCAGGCGGAATACGTCCCGCTCAACAACATCCGCGGGACGCAGCCGAAGTTCGAGGCATTCAACTCGCTGCTCGCCGAGTTCGGCGTGCTCGGCTACGACTACGGCTATTCGCTCGCGGACCCGCACACGCTGGTGCTGTGGGAAGGCCAGTTCGGCGACTTCGCCAACGGCGCGCAGGTCATCATCGACCAGTTCATCGCCTCGGGCGAGACCAAGTGGCTGCGCATGTCGGGCCTGGTGATGCTGCTGCCGCACGGCTACGAGGGCCAGGGGCCGGAGCATTCCTCCGCGCGGCTCGAGCGCTACCTCCAGCTCTGCGCCGAGCGCAACATGCGCGTGTGCAACTTCACCACGCCGGCGAACTACTTCCATGCGCTGCGCCGCCAGATCAAGGCGAACTACCGCAAGCCGCTGGTGCTGATGACGCCGAAGTCGCTGCTGCGCCACAAGCTCGCGGTGTCGAGCCTGGCCGAATTCGGCCCCGGCAGCGCCTTCCGCTACGTGATCCCCGAGATCGACGCGATCGCGCCCGAGGAGAAGGTGAAGCGCGTCGTGCTCTGCACCGGCAAGGTCTACTACGACCTGCTGCAGGAGCGGCGGGACAAGGGCATCGACGACGTCGCCATCGTGCGCATCGAGCAGATGCACCCCTTCCCCGCCAACAGCCTGGCCAAGGCGCTCGCGCCCTACCGCAACGCGGAAGTGGTGTGGTGCCAGGAGGAACCCGAGAACATGGGCGCCTGGACCTTCATGGACCGGCGCATCGAGAAGGTCCTGAAGGTCCTCGACATCAAGGCGAAGCGCCCGGACTACGTCGGGCGCGAAGAGGCGGCGAGCCCGGCCACGGGCCTCGCCAGGATCCACCAGCAGCAGCAGGACGCCCTGGTGCGCGCGGCCCTCGGGCTCTGAGGCGCGCCACGGCCATCAACGGACGGCAGACATGACCGACATCCTGGTTCCCACCCTCGGCGAGAGCGTCTCCTCCGCCACCGTCGCCCGCTGGCTCAAGCAGGCGGGCGAGGCCGTCGCCGCCGACGAGCCGCTGGTGGAACTCGAGACCGACAAGGTGACGGTGGAGGTCAACGCCCCGGCCGCCGGCGTGCTCGAGGCCATCGCCGCGGCCGAGGGCGCCGAGGTCGCGCCCGGCGCCGTGCTCGGGTCGATCGCGGCCGGTGGAGCCGCCGCCGCGACGAAGCC
>JAFADX010000226.1 GCA_023424475.1 Pseudomonadota bacterium | reverse complement strand
CCCCGGCACCGCGGCCTCGAGTTCCGCCTCGCGCGCCGCGGCGCGGCGCTGCAGGCTGTCGAGCACCTCCTGCGCGCGGGCCAGGTCGCTCTGCAGGCGAGCGCGCAGCGCCGCCATGCGCCGCTCGGCCACGGTGCGGGAGGTGCGGCCGGCGGCGAGTTCGGCACGGATGGTGCGGGCCTCGATCCAGCGGCAATAGAGCAGCGCGTCGAAGGCGATCTGCAGCGCGTCGAGGTCCGAGTTCTCCTGCCGCAGGCCGGCTTCCAACAACTCGGTGGTGGCGGCGGGGCGGGCGAAGTTGCGGCTGTTGCTCGCCCGCGGCCAGTTGCCGCCGCCCTCCGCCACGAAGGGGTTGCCGGCGCCGACGAAGCCGCCCCGCTGGGACCGGCATGCATCGCCGGCATCGGCGAGGCCCCCCGGCCCGGCGCAGCCGGCGGCCAGCGCCAGCCCGAGGAACACCCCCGAAGCGCCGGCGACGCGAAGCGGCCGCGCCGCCGTCCCGGGCTCCCGGCGGTCAGCCTCCCTCAAGATGGGCCTCGAGCATCCAGAGGGCCTTGTCGAGCGTGCGGGAGAAGCCGGTCAGCAGGTCCGCGCTGTCGGCATCCCCGGCCTCGGCCGTCGAATCGATGCCGGCCCGCACGGTCTTCGCCAGGGCGGCATAGCGGTCGGTCAGCGCCTTCACATGGTCGAGCCCGGCCCGCAGACCGGCCGGATAGGGCTCGAGGCGCGACTTCTCGCCGACCAGCTGCGTGGTGCCGCTGGGCGTCCCGCCAAGCTGCACCGCGCGCTCCGCGATATCGTCGGCGACCGCGCCGAGTTGCTCGTAGAAGCCGCCGAAGAGTTCGTGCAGCGCGGCGAACTGCGGACCCCGCACGGTCCAGTGCGCCATCCGCACCGCATTGGTCAGGTCGATCGTGTCGGCCAGCGTCGCGTTCAGCAGGCTGACGGAGGCCTCGCGCGCATTGGCGCCGAGGTCGTTGCGGGTGGCGCCAAGCCTGGAAGGAGCCGATTTCGCCATGCTGCTCTCCTGGTTCCGACGCTGCATCATATGGCGCAGGGAGCGCGCCGCGTCACCCCGCGGCTCATGGCGCGACCGCCAGATAGCGGCTCACGACGGGCGGGGCAGCGCCGCGATGGAACGAGGCCGCACGCGCCAGGGCCGAGCGGTCGGCCGTATCGAGCCGGCCCGACTCGCGCAGATGCTCGGTCCAGGATTCGACGGCCCAGATCTCGACCCAGCGCTCGGGGTGGGCGACGTCCTCGAGCAGCCGCCAGGCGACCGCGCCGCTGCGCAGCCGCACCCGCCGCGCTTCCCGCATCGCCTCGAGGAAGGCGGCGCGGTCCTTGGGGTCGATGCTGTAGCGGACCTGCTCGATCACGCGGCCGCTGTCCTCGGCCAGCACGCTGCGCAGTTCCGCCGCCGGCGCTTCCGGGTCGGGCAGCTGCACCGCGGGGGACTCGGCCGAAGGCGCCGCATCGAGCCGCCACCGGCGCACCGCGAAGGCGGAGACGGTGGCGCAGCCGGCCGCCAGCAGCAGCGCCGGCGCCACGCCGAAGGTCGAGCCCGCCATGCCCCAGAGCACCGCACCCGCCGTCATCGCCCCGAAGAAGCAGAGCTGGTAGATGCCGAGCGCCCGCGCCCGCACCCAGGCCGGGGTGGCGAACTGCGCGGCGGCCTGCAGCGTGCTCGCCGCCGCGAGCCACCCGGCGCCGAACAACAGCATCGAGACGCCGGCCGGCAGCCAGTGGTTCGAAAGGCCAAGCAGCGCCAGCGCCGCGGCCGAGACCAAGGAAAAGGCGGTGACCATCGCCCCGCGCGTCGGCAGCCGCAGGCGCAGCGCCGGCAGGGCGAAGCCCGTCGCCACCGCGCCGATCCCCATCAGCCCGAGCATCATGCCGTAGGCCTCGGGGCCGAGGCCGAGGCGCTGGCGCACCACCAGCGGCAGCATCCCCCACACCGCCGCGGTGAAGAAGAAGAACACGCAGGCGCGCAGGATGGTCGCGCGCATCGCCGGGCTGGCGAAGACGAAACGCACCCCGGCCCGCATGGCGCCGAGGAAGTGTTCGGGCGGCAGCGGGTTCTCGGGGCGCTGCCGCCTCCAGAACAGCAGCGAGAGCAGCAGCGTCAGGAAGCAGAAGGCGTTCAGCGCGAAGGCGGCCTGCGTGCCGGCCGCCGCGATGACGAAGCCGCCGATCGCCGGGCCGACGGCGCGGGAAAGGTTGAAGCCGATGCCGTTCAGCGCGATCGCCTGCACCAGGTCCTCGCGCGGGACCAGTTCCGGCGTCGTCGCGGCCCAGGCCGGGAAGTTCAGCGCATTGCCGGTGCCGATGCAGAAGGTGAAGAAGAGCAGCCCCCAGGGTCCGATCATGCCAGCCCAGGTCATCAGCGCGAGCATGGTGGCGACGGAGAAGACCCAGGCCTGGGCGCCGATCAGGTAGACCCGCCGGTCGATGATGTCGGCCGCCGCCCCCGCGGGCAGGGCGAGCAGGAAGACCGGCAGCATCGAGGCCGCCTGCACGGCGCTGACCATCACCGGCGAGGGGTCGAGCGAGGTCATCATCCACCCCGCCCCGGTGTTCTGGACCCACAGGCCGATATTGGCGGCGAGGTTCGCCCACCACAGCAGGCGGAAGGCGGAATGGCGGAATGGCGCGAAGGCGGCGGGCATGGCTTCCCACTGCCAGAGCCCGGCGGTCCGGGAAAGCAAAGAACGCGCTTCAGCCCGAGGGCCGGCGCACGCTTCCGTTCCCGGCGTGCAGGGCGAAGACCAGGGCATAGGAGATGATCATCAGCAGGAACCAGGCGCCGAGCTTGGAAAGCGGCACCGGCGACCAGCCCCCGCGCTGGTGCGGATAGAGCCAGGCGCCGGCGAAGGTGCCGAGGTTCTCCGCGATCCAGATGAACAGCGCGACGAGCAGGAAGCCGAGCAGCAGCGGCATCCGGCGCCAGCGCCGCCAGGGCCGGAACCAGATGCGGCAGCGGCCGAACATCAGCCCCGTGGCGGCGAAGAGCAGCCAGCGCGCATCCCGGGCGAAGTGGTGGGCGAAGAAATTGGCGTAGATCGCCGCCCCCAGCCCCAGCACCGCCCAGGCCGGCGGGTGATGCGTGAAGCGGAAGTCGAACAGCCGCCAGGCGCGCGCGATGTAGGACCCGACGGCCACATACATGAAGCCGGTGAAGAGCGGCACGCCGCCGATGCGGATGAAGGAGGGCTCCGGATAGGTCCAGGAGCCCTGCGCGGTCTTGAATACCTCCATCGCCGTGCCGACGAGGTGGAAGACGAGGATGACCTTCGCTTCCTCGAAGGTCTCCATCCGCGTCGCGAGCAGCGCGCCCTGGATGGCGAGGCAGGCGAGCAGCAGGGCGTCGTAGCGCGGCAGCCAGGCCCCCCGCGGATAGAAGAGATGCGTCGCGACCAGCAGCGCCAGCAGCAGCCCGCCGAACAGGCAGGCCCAGCCCTGCTTCACCCCGAAGCGGAGGAATTCGTAGCAGCCCGCGGCGGCCGGCCCGGACAGGACGGCCCGCGCGCCGAGCCGACGTTCCGCGGCGATGAAGCGTGCGAGCGGGGGCCAAGCGCGCGCGGCGCTGTCATCGGATCGGGTCATGCGGCACCGAGCATCACGGCGCGTCGTGGCGGAAAATCGGCCGGCGGACGCCGGCCCGGCGTCGTCGCCGGACATCCCCGACGCGCGGTCCGGTGCCCCGGGGGCGCGGATCCTCTCGCCGGCGCCGATCGGGCCGGCGATGCCGCGCAGCACCTGGGTCGCCTCCGACGGGCCCGTCATCGGCCCGATGGCGACGCCGCCGATGCCGGTCATGCGGTGCGTCCGGGAAGGCTCGCGGCATCCGGGCGGACGGGCAACGGGGAAGAACCTGTGCCCGCGGCCGCCGCGGCGGAAAGCCCGCCCTCTCGATGAGCACGCCGACGAGAAGAAAAATCTTTCTTTTATGCGTGCATTGCGCGGGTCGCAGGAAAGTATTTTCTATTTCGTTCGAAACGCCGCCCAGGACGCCCCAATGCCGAAGATCCATGTCATCCACGAGAACGACGCCTGGCTCGCCCCGCTGCGCGCCTCCTTCGCGCGGCTGGATGCGCCGTTCGAGGAATGGTTCCTCGACCGCGGCATCCTCGACCTGACGCGCCCGCCGCCCGAGGGCGTCTTCTACAATCGCATGTCCGCCTCCTCGCACACCCGCGGGCATCACTACGCGCCGGAATATGCCGCGGCGGTCATCGAATGGCTGGAACGGCATGGCCGTACCGTGGTGAACGGCCGCCGCGCGCTGCAGCTCGAGGTCTCGAAGGTCGCGCAATACGAGGCGCTCGCCGCCTGGGGCATCCCGACGCCGGCGACGCTCGCCGTGGTGGGCGAGGGGAACCTGCGCGAAGCCGCCGGGCGCATCGGCCTTCCGCTGATCCTCAAGCACAACCGCGCCGGCAAGGGCCTCGGCGTGCAGCTGGTGAAGAGCGCCGCCGCCCTCGAGGAAGCCATCGCCCGCATCGCTGCGAGCGAGGATCCCTACGCCCTGCCCCGCGACGGCATCTGGCTGGTACAGCGCTACGTCGCGGCCCCCGAGCCCTTCATCACCCGGGCCGAATTCATCGGCGGCAGGCTCCTCTACGCCGTGCGCGTCGACACCTCGGAGGGCTTCGAGCTCTGCCCCGCCGATGCCTGCTCCATCCCCGAGGGCGCCGCCTGCCCCGCCGTGGCGCCGGGCGAGAAGTTCCGCATCGTCGAAGGCTTCGCCCATCCGCTGGTCCCGCGCATGGAAGCCTTCCTCGCCGCCAACGGCATCGGCGTCGGCGCCATCGAGTTCATCACCGACGCCGCGGGCGGGACCTTCGCCTACGACGTCAACACCAACACCAACTACAATGCCGAGGCCGAGCGCCGCGCCGGCATCTCGGCGACCGACGCGCTGGCGCGGCATCTCCTCGCGCTGCTGCCGCGCGCGGCAAAGGCGGCGTGACGATCGGCCGCCTGCGGCGGGGAGATCCGGAGGGGCGAGGCCCCTGTCGTCATGCGGCGAGCCAGGCGGCCAGCGCCGCGTTCACCGCCTCGGGCGTCTCCATGCTCGGCAGGTGGCCGGAGCCGGCGAAATGGCGCAGCCGGGCGCCCGGGATCATCGCCGCCATCTCCGCCGCCAGGTGCGGCGGGGTCAGCACATCGTCCGCGCCCACCCCGACCAGCGTCGGCACGGCGATGCGCGCGAGGTCCGGCCGTGAATCCGGCCGGTGCATGATCGCCTCCTGCTGGCGCAGGAAGGCCTCCTTGCCGATGCGCTCGGCCATCTCCATCACCTCGGCCGCGAGCGGGCCGCCGAGGCGGGAGGGATGGATCAGCTGCGGCAGCAGCCGCGGCGTCAGGCCGCGGAACTGTCCCTTCCGCGAGAGCGAGATCAGCCCCCGCCGGCGGCGCTTCTGTTCCTCGGTATCCGCGCGGGCGGAGGTGTCGAGCAGGCAAAGGCGGGTGACCCGTTCCGGCGCCTGGCGCATCACCTCGAGCGCCACGTAGCCCCCCATGGACAGGCCCGCCAGGGCAACGGGCCCCTCGGCCATCCCGAGCGCCCGGGCCGCCATGGCCTCCACCCGGTCGTCCAGCGTCAGGTCCGCGACCACCGGCCGCGCGAGGGGCGCCAGCGCGGCCGCCTGATCGCGCCAAAGCCGCGCGTCGCAGAGGAGGCCGGGGAGGAGGAGAAGGGTGCCGGGCTGCATGGCTCCGCCTCTATCCCGCCAGGCTCGGCCCGTCCATGCGCGGCACGCAGGCCGGGAATCGCGGAAAACCTTGATCTTCTGGCCAAACCGGCGCATATCCGGCGCGCTCGTGGACTGGCGGGCCGGATCGCCGGCCCCGGATTGCGCGCCCTTCCGGGGCTCGGCCACCCACCGCACACCCCATCCAGTTGCCCGCCGCGGCGGGCCCATGGAAAAGAGCGACTTTGAAAGACATGCAGATCGCGGCCGCCGAAGCGGCCGATGTCCCGGCTCAGCCGGGCCCCGCCGCTCAGGCGGAGCAGGCCATCCTGGACCTGGACGCGGCGCGTGCCGCGGATGAGGCGACCCCGGCCGGCGGCGAGACCCTCCCGCCCGCCGAAGACGCGCCGTCGACCGTCGAAGATGCCGCGCCGGTCGCCACGGCCCCGGCCATGGAGGACGACGCCCCTGCCGACGACATGGTCGAGGAGGAGGTCCCGGAATACACCGAGGAGGACGAGCCGGAGCCGCCGCGCGCGACCTTCGCCGACCTCGGCCTGTCCGAGGAGCTGCTGCGCGCCGTCTCCGAATCCGGCTACGTCCACCCGACGCCGATCCAGGAGAACGCGATCCCCTGGGTGCTGATGGGCCGCGACGTGCTCGGCTGCGCCCAGACCGGCACCGGCAAGACCGCTTCCTTCGTGCTGCCGATGCTCGACATCCTGACCGGCAGCCGGGCCAAGGCGCGCATGCCGCGCTCCCTGATCCTGGAGCCGACGCGCGAACTGGCCCTCCAGGTCGCCGAGAATTTCGAGAAATACGGCAAGTACCTCAAGCTCAACCACGCCCTGCTGATCGGCGGCGAGAGCATGAACGACCAGCGCGACGTGCTCGAGAAGGGCGTGGACGTGCTGATCGCGACGCCGGGCCGGCTGCTCGACCTGTTCGACCGCGGCCGCGTGCTGATGGCCGACGTGAAGCTGCTGGTGATCGACGAGGCGGACCGGATGCTCGACATGGGGTTCATCCCCGATGTCGAGCGCATCGTCTCCCTGCTGCCGCAGATGCGCCAGACGCTGTTCTTCAGCGCCACCATGGCGCCGGAGATCCGCAAGCTCGCCGACGCCTTCCTGTCGAACCCGAAGGAGATCACCGTCGCGCCGCCGGCTTCCGTCGCGACGACGATCACCGCCGGGATCGTCTTCGTGCAGCCGCACGACAAGCGCGAGGCGCTGCGCCGCCTGATCCGATCCGAGAAGGTCCAGAACGCGCTGATCTTCTGCAACAGGAAGATCGAGGTCGACATCCTCTACAAGTCGCTGAGGAAGCACCGCTTCAGCGTCGGCGCCCTGCACGGCGACATGGACCAGTCCTCCCGCTTCGCCACGCTCAACGCCTTCAAGGCCGGCGATCTGCAGCTGCTGGTCTGCTCGGACGTCGCGGCGCGCGGCATCGACATCGGCGGGCTGTCGCACGTCTTCAACTTCGACGTGCCCTTCCGCGACGAGGACTACGTGCATCGCATCGGCCGCACCGGCCGCGCGGGGCGCGAAGGCCACGCCTACACCATCGCGACCGCCGATGACGCGAAGAACGTCGCGGCGATCGAGAAGCTGACCGGCAAGCCCATCCCCCGCATGGCGGTCGAGGGCCTCGACATCGTGCCGGAGGAGGAAATCGAGGAAGCCCGCAACGCGCCGAAGGGCCGGGGCCGGGGCCGCAGCGCCGCGTCCTCCTCCTCGAAGGGCCGCGGCGGGGATCGCCGTGAGGGTGGCCGCCGCGAGGGCAGCCGCCGCGAGGGCCCGCCCCGCGACCGTGCCC
>JAFADX010000267.1 GCA_023424475.1 Pseudomonadota bacterium | reverse complement strand
GCGCCGGGATGATGCGGCGCGGCCGCCCGCCGGCGCGCCAGGGCCTCGCGCAGCGCCGCGGCATGCCAGGCGCGACGCGCCTCACCGTGCAGGATGTCGAGGCGATGGTTCACCCGCTTGAGGGCCGCCGCAAAGACCTGCTTGCGGCGCGCCAGGGCGGCATCGCTGCCGCCGCCGCGCGGCTCTCCCTTGCCGCGGCGGGCCCGCCGGTTGGCGTGCAGCATGCCGCGCAGGCGGTCACGGTGCCCGCGCAATGCCCGCGCCAGGTCCAGCACCTCCTCCGCCGGCAGGTCGGCGAGCGCGGGGTAATGGCTGGGCGCGACGACATCGAAGGCGTCCCCCAGGATGCGGCGCTCGGCGGTGATGTTCATGGCCATAACGGCTGCTCCTCCGTCCTGTGTGGTCTCGTTCGCCGGCGGCGGGCGGGCCGCGCGGCGAGGAAGGCATGCCGGACCCGTGCGCCGCCATGCGGGGCCTGCGCGGTCAGGGCGGCAGGATCATCGGCACCAGCAGCACGCAGACCAGCATGACGACGATGGTGAAGGGCACGCCCACCTTCACGAAATCCCCGAAGGCATAGTTGCCCGGCCCGACCACCAGGGTGTTCACTGGGGAGGAGACGGGCGTCATGAAGGCGGCCGAGGCCGCGAGCGCCACCGTCATGGCGAAGGGATAGGGGGAGGCCCCGATCTCCTGCGCCACGCCGAGCGCCACCGGCGCCATCAGCACCGCGGTCGCCGTGTTCGAGATGAAAAGCCCGAGCAGCGCGGTGATGGCGAAGATCACGGCAAGGATGATACGCGGAGAGGCCTCCCCCGCCATCGCCACCACCGCATCCGCGGCGAGATCGACGCCGCCCGTGCGCTGCAGCGCGACCGAGAAGGGCAGCATGCCGACGATCAGGACCAGGCTCTTCCAGGAGATGGAGCGGTAGGCCGCGTTGAGGTCGATGCAGCGGAACAGGCCCATCAGCAGGCAGCCGATCAGGGCGGCATGGACGTTCGGCACCACGCCGCTGATCATCAGCCCGACCGTCAGCGCCAGGATCGCCACAGCCTGCACCGCCCGGCCCGCCGCCGGCAGGATCTCCTGGTGCTCGGCGGGCAGGCCGATGACGAGCACTTCGCGCCCGTCGGACTGCAGCCTCGCGATATCCGACCAGAAGCCCGTCAGCAGCAGCGTATCGCCGGCATTCAGCCGCTCCTCCAGCAGCTCGGCGCCGACCACCTTGCGGCCGTGGCGCAGGCCGATGACGGTCAGGCGGTGCTCGGCGCGGATGCGCGCCTCGAGCACCGTGTGGCCGACCAGGGGGGATTCCGGCGGGATGATCGCCTCGACCATGCCGATGTCCTGCGAACGGTCGAGGAAATACCCGCCATCCTCGAGCGGCAGGACCTCGACCCCGTATTCCTCGCGCAACGTCGCGATGCGCCCGGAGGAGGCGCGGATGTCGAGCAGCAGCACCTCGCCGAACCCGAGCTCGGTGGCCGCATCGGGCCGGATCACCTCGGCCGCGAAGCGGCCCGGGCGCTCAATGGCGAGCACGTTCACGCCCTCCTTGCGCAGCTCGAGCTGCTCCAGCCGCTTGCCGATGAGCGGCGAGCCGGGCGCGATGCGGACGCGGAAGGCGCGCCCGGCCAGGTCGTAGCGCGCCACCCAGTCGCGCAGGCTCGGCGCGCGGCGGGCATCGCTGCCGGGCGGGCGGCGGTCGGGCAGCAGCCGCCGCGCGAACAGCATGTAGAGGACGCCAAGCACCAGGATCGGCAGGCCGAAGGGCGTGAAGGCGAAGAAGGAGAAGCCGGCATGGCCCTGGCGGACCAGCTCGGCGCTGACCACGAGGTTCGGCGCCGTGGCGACCAGCGTCATCATGCCGCTGATCAGCGCGGCGACCGACAGCGGCATCATCAGCCGGCTCGGTGCCGCGCCGGTGTTGCGGCAGATGCGCAGCACGATCGGGATGAAGATCGCGACCACCGCCGTCGAGCTCATGAAGGCGCCGAGCCCGGTGCCGGCGACCATCACCAGCACCAGCAGCCGTGTCTCGCTGTTGCCGGCCCGGGCGTTCAGCAGGTCCCCGATGCGCTGGGCCGTGCCGGTGCGCACCAGCGCCTCCCCGATCACGAAGAGCGCGGCGAGCAGGACGATGGAGGGGTCCGCGAAGCCGGCCAGCGCCTCGTTCACGGTGAGCACGCCCGTGAAGGGCAGCAGCACGATCATGAGCAGCCCGACCGCATCCATGCGCGGCCGGTTGGCGATGAACATCACGATGGCCGCGCCGAGCAGGGCAAGGACGAGGAGGAGATCGTGGTTCATGGCTCTCCCTTCAGCCGCGGGCGGCGAGCAGCGGGCGCAGGGCGTCGCTCACGCCGATCAGCATGATCTGCACGCCGATGCAGAGGAGGAGGAAGGCGGTGAGCTTGGTCGCGACCAGGGTGCCCTGCGGCCCGATCCGCCGCGCGATCGCCTCGGCATAGGCATAGGCGAGCCAGATGCAGGCACCGACCGAGGCGGCGACCAGCAGGGCCGAGAGCGCGCTGACCAGCAGCACGCCCTGCGAAGCCGCGCTGCGCTCGGCGCCGAGCGCGATGGAGGCCGCGATGGTCCCGGGCCCGGTCGTCAGCGGCAGGGTCAGCGGGAAGAAGGCCATGCGCTCGATGGGTGCGGTGTCCATGGCCTTGGGCGCTTCCTTCGCCTCCGGCTCGGCGCGCAGCATGGTCCAGCCGGAGGCGGCGACGGCCAGCCCGCCGCCGATCCGCAGCGCCTCGAGCGAGATGCCGAAGAAGGACAGCACGCGGGAGCCGAGGAACATCGCGGCGACGATGACGATGAAGGAATTGATCCCGATCTGCCGCGCCAGCCGGGCGCGCTCGCGCGCCGTCAGCCAGCGCGTCATGTCGTGGAAGACGAAGGCGATCCCGAAGGGATTGATGATGCTGATCAGCGTCGAGAATCCGAACAGCCAGGAGCTCAGCAGCTTGGCGACCAGGAAGCCGTCGATCATGGCCCGGCCGCCCTCAGCGCAGCTCGATCGTGACCCCCGCCTCGTTGAAGCGGAGCTGCCCGCCGACCCGCTCCGTGCGCAGGCGCAGCTCCACACCCGCGGCGTTGCGCAGCCAGCGCGTCTCGGGGCCCGACGGCGCCCCGTCGCCGCGGTAGCGGGGCGTGACCTCCTCGGCATAGCGGCCGGGAAAGTCCTCCAGGCGGCGCAGGCCGAACACCTCCCCCCGCGCGGAGAGCGAGGAGACGCCGACCGAGCCGAACTCGATGCCGCGGACCGTGAAGCGATATTCCTCGCCGCGGAAGCGCAGGCGCCCCCCCCCGACCGAGGCGCCGACGGCCAGCACGCCGACCCGGACCTGCTCGATCTCGACCGTGGCGTCCGGATTGGGATCGGGGCGGTTGCGCTGGGCATGCGCCGCCCGCGCCATCGCGGCGAGCAGAGCCGGGCAGGCCAGGACGATACGGCGAGGCGTCAAGCCGTGACTCCCTTGTCATGGCATCCGTGCGCCGCACCCCGGCCGGGCGGCCCGGCCGGGGGGATGCCCGCCCCTTATGCCCCATCGCGCGCGGCGCGTCGCCCCTCGGCCGGCATGGCGGCGCTGCGCCGCGATGGCCGGCCGGCACCCTCACAGGCCCCATGGCAGGCCGAGCAGGTGCCAGCCCGCCAGGAACACCGTCCAGATCACCGAGATCCAGATGACGTAGGGCAGCATCAGCGCGATCACCGTGCCGACACCCGCATCCTTCTGGTACTTGATGGCGAAGGTCACGATCATCGCGAAATAGGCGTTGAGCGGCGTGATGGCGTTCATCGGGCTGTCGCCGACGCGATAGGCGGCGAGCACCGCCTCGGGCTCCACGCCGAGCTGCATCAGCAGGGGCACGAAGATCGGGGCGAAGATCGCCCATTTCGCGATCGCCGCGGTGATGATCAGGTCGAGGATGAAGACCACGATCACGAAGCCGACCAGCAGCCACAACGCATCGAGGTTCATGTGTTCGAGCGCGCGGCCCATCGAGACGGCCGCGAGCGTCGCCATGTTCGTGTAGTTGAAGAAGGCGATGAACTGGCTGATCACCAGCAGAAGCAGGATCAGCCCGGCGAGGCCGACGATCGCCTTCTGCATCGCCGCGATCACGTCGTTGGTCTGCTTCATCGTGCGGGCGCCGAAGCCGTAGGCGGCGCCACAGACCAGGAAGATCAGCGCGATCGACACGATCAGGCTGGTCATGAAGGGCGAATTGCCGATGATCGCGCCGGTTTCCGGATGCCGCAGCGGCGCGCCCGGCGGCAGCACCAGCAGCCCGATGAAGACGAAGGAGGCGACCATGCCCCAGAGCGCGAAGCGCAGCCCGCGCTGTTCGTCATCGGACAGCGCGGTGTCGCCAGGCACGACGTAGTCGCCGGTATAGGGACCGAGGCGCGGTTCGATCACCTTCTCGGTGATGAGCGTGATCAGCACGGTGAGCATCACGACCGAGCCGATCGAGAACCAGACATTGGCCGCGAGATCGATGGTGCGCGTCGGGTTCACCAGGCGGATCGCATCGTTGGTGATCTCGGTGAGGATGCCATCCACCGGCACGATCAGGACATTGACCAGGAAGGCCGAGGCCACCGCCGCGAAGGCCGCCGCCAGCCCCGCCAGCGGATGCCGCCCGACCGAGATGAAGGCCGCCGCGGCCAGCGGGATCAGCACGAGGTAGCCGGCATCCGCGGCGATGGAGGAGAGGATGCCGACGAAGACCAGGATCCAGGTCAGCGCCTTGGGGGGTGCCACCACCACCAGCTTGCGGATCAGCGCCTTGACGAGGCCCGCCTCCTCCGCGACGCCGACGCCGACCATCGCAACGATGATCACCCCGACCGCATTGAAGTTCATGAAGTTCTGGACGACGCCGGTGAACATGAAGCGGATGCCGTCGGCGGTCAGCAGGCTGCGGGCCCGGACGGTGGCGGGCTCGATGTCGTGGGTGGCGGGGTTGTAGGCCTGGAAGGAGACCTGCAGCCCCATCGCGCCGAGGATCGCCGACAGCACGATCACGATGCCGATCAGGTAGACGAAGATCATCACCGGATGCGGGACGCGGTTGCCGACGCGCTCCACCGCATCGAGAAGCTTCTGCATCGGCGTCTTGGACGGTTCGGCGAGAACGGTCATGGCCCCACCCTCACTTCGACAGCGCGTGCAGGATGCGCGCCCAGGACCGCGTGCCCTTCTGGAAGGACGTCAGGTCGTACTTCTCGTTGGGGCTGTGGATGCGGTCGTCCTCCAGCCCGAAGCCGGCGAGGATCACGTCCATGCCGAGCGAGGTCTTGAGCTGGTGCGTCACCGGGATGGATCCGCCGCCCCCGATGAAGAAGGCCTCCTTCCCCCATTCGTCGGTCAGCGCCTGGCGGGCCTTGCCGAAGGCCGCAGCCTCGATCGGGAAGCGGATGGCCCGCCCCGCGCCGTGCTCGATGAACTCGACCCCGCAGTCCGCCGGCACGCGGGCGCGGACGAAGGCGCGGAAGGCCTCGCGGATCCGGTGGGGGTCCTGGTCGAAGACCAGCCGGAAGGACACCTTCGCAGAGGCCTTGGACGGGATCACGGTCTTGAACCCGTCGCCCTGGTAGCCGCCGCCCATGCCGTTCACCTCGCAGGTCGGGCGCGACCAGGTCATCTCCAGCACCGACCGCCCCTTCTCCCCCGCCGGGACCGAAAGGCCGATGGCGCCGAGGAAGGCCCGGGGGTCGAAGGGCAGCGCCGCCCATTGCTCCTTCAGCGCCGCGGGCAGTTCCGGGACGCCGTCGTAGAAGCCCGGCAGGGTGACGCGCCCGTCGGCGTCGCGCAGATCGGCGAGGATGCGCGCGACGATGTGGTTGGGGTTTGCCGCGGCCGAACCGTAGAAGCCCGAATGGAGGTCGCGGTCGGCGGCGGTGACGATGAACTCCTCGCCCACCAGGCCGCGCAGCATGGTCTGGATGGCGGGCGTGGCCGCGTCCCACATGTTGGTGTCGCAGATCAGGCCGATATCGGCCTTCAACTCGGCCGCATTGGCCTCAAGGAAGCCGGGCAGGCTCGGGCCGCCGGATTCCTCCTCGCCCTCCAGCAGGATACTCACCGGGATGGGCAGCGTGCCCGTCGCCTCCTTCCAGGCGCGACAGGCCTCGACGAAGGCCATGAGCTGGCCCTTGTCGTCGGCCGCGCCGCGGGCGCGGATCACCTTGGTCCCATCGGCCCGCGTCTCGAGCCGCGGCTCGAAGGGGTCGTGGTCCCAGAGGTCCAGCGGGTCCACCGGCTGCACGTCGTAGTGCCCGTAGAACAGCGCCGAGGGTCCGGGCGCATGGCGGTCATGGGCGACCACGATGGGATGCCCCGGCGTCGGGCGCGCCTGCGCCTCGAAGCCGATGGAAGCGAGGTCGGCCGCGTGCCACTCGGCGCAGGCCTTGCATTCCGCCGCATAGGCAGGGTCGGTCGAGATCGACCTGATGCGCAGCACGGCAAAGAGCCGCTCGAGAGTCGCGTCGGCATTGGCGTCGATACGGGCGAGAACGGCGTCGAGCTTGTCCATGGAGTCCTCTCGGGCAGGCGGCGGACCTGCTCCACACCAGGCCGGAGACCCCGGCGCGGCACCCGCGCAGGCCGCGAGCCCTGCCGCATCGCGGTCCGGTCCGCCGCTTCCTCCCGCCGGTGCGCGCCCCGCGCCCCCGGCCCGCCTTCGTAACGGGCCCTGGACGAGACTAGACACCTTTCCCGCGCGGCGCCTTGACGAGCGGTTCCGCCGCTTGGCCCGCCGTCCCGACGCGCCTCAGCGCGCGGGCGTCGTCGGGTCGATCGAGCCGATCGGCCGCAGGCTGTCCCGCCAGCGGTCGCCCCGCCGGCCATGTTCCCGCCCATAGGCGAAGAGCGCCCGCATGAAGGCGTTGTCGAAGGGCTCGTCGCGCGTCTCGCGGAAGTCCGGGCCGATATAGGCGAGGCGGAAGGCAACCCCGTCGCGCTGGGACGTGAGGTAGATCCGCACGATGTCGTTCGCCGCGCTGAAGTGCAGCAGGGTCGAGGCCGCCCTGCCGGTGATCGAGAGGATGGAGCGGTTGGTCGAGGCCCATTCGACGTCGAGCCGCCCGTTCCGCACCACCCAGGCCGTGCGCTGCCGCCGGGCGATCCGCGCCCCGTTCCCGTTCAGCATCGTGGGATAGAGGAACATCTGCAGGGAGGCGCCGCCGTCGACATGCATCTCCTGGTAGGTGCGGCCCCGGTACTCGACGTCGATCAGCACGGGGGGAAAGGCGCCGGGGATGGAGGCCGAGGCGAGCAGGATGCCACGGAACAACTCGAGCGCCTCCGGATGGCCGCTCGCCGCGATGGCGCCGATGTTCCAGAACACCGGGCGGCCGAGGTCGAGGTTGGTGGTCCCGATCAGCAGCAGCCGGCCCTTGGCGTATTCGCGCGCGATGGCGGCGAGCATCTCCGCATTCACGTGCCGCTCGATCAGGCGGTAGAGCGGGGAGGTGTCGGCCAGCGCCTCCCCGAACAGGACGGCGCGCAGGCGGCCGCGCATCAGCAGCACGTCGCGCGGGGCGACCTCGGTGAAGACCTCGCGCAGCTGCGCATCGTAGTCCGGGCCGAGAAAGGCGAAGGGCGCGATCAGGGCGCCGGCCGAGATGCCGGTCACCAGATCGAAGGAGGGCCGGGTGCCGGATTCCGTCCATCCCACCAGCAGCCCCGCCCCGAAGGCGCCATTGTCGCCGCCGCCGGAGAGCGCGAGGTGGTTCGCCGGCGGAAGCCGCCCGCGTGCGCCGGCGGGCAGGTTCGCCATCTGGCGCCGCTGCATCTCCTGCGCTTCGCGCGCGAAGGCCCCGGGGTCCGCGTCGAACCAGAAGCGGGCGTTGGAAACGCCGAGGATGGGCAGGTTGTCGACCGTCTCGACCGGCGGCGGGTCCGCGCGATGGATGTTGGCGCAGGCGGCCATCGCCAGCACCGCCGCCAGGACCGCGCCCCTGCGCAAGGCCGTTCGCCACCACCTCGTCATCCGCGCGTCGCCCCCGGACCTGCTGCCATCCCCTGCCCCGGACGGCGCCCGGCGGGTGCCGGGCATGCTAGGGCGACTTGCCCAGGCCCGCCATCAGAAGCGGGCAATGGCCGCGAAGAGGATGCGGCTGGCGATGCCGTGCCCCACGCCGGCCGGGCCGGTCGCCATGGCGCCGCCGTAGATGTCGCGCCGCGTGAAGACATACTCGATCCCGAGATCGAGCCAGCCGCTGCCGAAGACCCCGTTGTTCACCCGGGCGAAGGGGCTCCAGACCAGGTTGGCGAAGGCCTGCTGCGTCTCCCGGTTCAGCGAGGTCGCCGGGAGCGAGCCCGGCGCGAAGCCGAGGGCATAGGACGGGTAGTCGTTGCGCGCATAGGCATAGGAGATGTTGCTGCGCAGCGTCGTCGTCCAGAACCGGCGGTATCCGACGAGCCCGCCATAGGAGGCGACGGTATCCAGCGAGGGCGAGAGCACGCCCGGCAGGCCGAGATTGGTCAGCGCGTCCTGCCCGAAGGTCTGTCCCGCGAAGTATCGCCCGATGCCGTCGCCGTAGAACGCCATGCCGAGCAGCTCGTCCTGCCCGAAGGCCTCGGAGACCACGGACATCGGCACCCGGACATGCCCCGCGAAGCCCCAGGCCGTCGCGGTGTCGGAGACGCCGGGCGGCGCCGCGGCGGTGCCCGAGGAGCGGATCTCGATCTGCCGCAGCAGCCCGCGCAGGCCGAGCTCGAAGCCGCCGTCCCGGTAGGTGAGCCGGCCGAGCAGGTCCGGCACCGAGTTGAAGGCCGGGCTGGCGCCGCCGTCGAGGCTCGATCCCGGCGTGAAGACGCCGGCGACGGAGGTGTAGGAGGTCTCCGGCGCCTCGATCGACACCTGGCCCGTGAGCCCTTCGGCGAGGCGGCCGGTGACGCGCAGCTGCGCCTGGCGGATGAAGGACTGGTTCAGGTTGGTGGCGTCGATCAGCGTCTCGAAGATGCCCTCGTTCCAGAGGCTGTTGGCCTGGCCGATCAGCACGCGCAGGCGTTCGTCGCCGAGTTCCGCCCAGGCCTGGCGCAGGCGGAACACCGCATTCGACGACGTCGGCGCGCCGCCGCCGAAATCGCCTTCGAGGCGCGTCTCCAGCGTGCCCCACTCGGTCAGCGTGCGGGTGTCGATGCCGAAGCGGCTGAAGCGGGCGGTCATGCTGAAGTCGCCGCCCTGCATGTCGGCCGGGCTGCCGGTGAGCGGGATGGTCTGGGGCGGGGGCGCGTCGGTCTGGTTGCGCGGCCCGAAATCGTAATAGCCGGTCAGCTTCAGGAAGCCATACAGCCGCACCTGCGTGTCGGTGTTCGGGACGCGGAAGGCGATGCCCGGCAGGTCCGAGCGCAAGGCATCGCCCGTCGCGGTCTGGCCGTTCATCGGCTCGGGCGGCATCAGCCCGGCGATGGTACCGGCGGCCTGCGGCGTGTCGGCCGCGGCGCGGGCGGCGACGAGTTCGGCCTGGGCCGCGCGGGCT
>JAFADX010000411.1 GCA_023424475.1 Pseudomonadota bacterium | reverse complement strand
CGACGCTGCTCATCGGCCTCGGCTGCGCCGGGGTCGCGGCCGCGATCGGGGCGGCAATCCTCTGCCTGCCGGAACCGGCGCCGAGCCTTGCCGAACCGGTCATGGCGAACCTGGCAGCACTCGAGGTCGGCAATCCGGTGACCGGTGTCCTGATGGGCTTCCGCGCGCTCGACACCCTGCTCGAAGCAGCGGTCCTCGTCCTCGCCGTGATCGCGCTCTGGGCGCTGGCGCCCGATGGCGCCTGGGGGGCGGCCCCGGGCTGGCGGCAGCCGCGCGCCGAGACGGGACCGCTGGCGCTGCTCGCACGGCTGCTGCCGCCGATCGGCATCGTCGTCGCGACGCATATCCTCTGGGCTGGCGCCGACGCGCCCGGCGGCAAGTTCCAGGCGGCGGCGATCCTCGCCGCGATGTGGCTGCTGCCCTGGATGGCCGGGCTGGTGCGGCCGCCGCCCATCTCGTGCCGGCGCCTCCGCCTCGCGGTCGCCGTCGGGCCCGTCGCCTTCATCCTCGCGGCCTTCGCGGGGCTGGCGCTGGAAGGCGCCTTCCTCGCCTATCCCCCCGGCTACGCGAAGGCCGTCATCCTCGCGGTGGAGATCGTGCTGACCGGCTCCATCGCCGTCGCCCTCGCGCTGCTCGTGCTCGGATCGCCGGCGGAGGAAAGGCGGGAATGAGCGCGACCCTCTATGGCCTGCTCGGCGCCGCCCTGGTCGGGATCGGCCTGTTCGGGCTGCTGGTGCGCGGCGATGCGCTGCTGCGCATCCTTGCCTTCAACCTGCTCGGCGGCGGCGTCTTCCTGGTGTTCGGCGCGGTGGCGCGCCGCGCCGCCGGGGCCGGGATCGCCGCGGACCCGGTGCCGCAGGCGATCATCCTGACCGGCATCGTCGTCGCCTTCGCCGCGACCACGCTCGCCGTCGGCCTGGTGCTGCGCCTGGCGGCCGCCCGGGACAAGCCCTGATGCCGCCCGACGGCGCGACGCCCTGGGGCGTCCTCGGCATATTCGCGGTCATGCTGCCGGTGCTGGGCATGGTGCTCGCCCTGCCGCTCGGCGCGAGGGGCGCGGAACGGCTGACGCTGGCGCTGGTGCCCGTCGGCATCGGACTGTCGATCGCCATCGCGCTTGCCGTCTATGCCGACCGGGCGCCGCTGTGGCACGCGCTCGGGCATTGGCGGCCGCCGCTCGGCCTCGCCTTCCGCCTGGACGGGCTTTCCGCGGCGATGATGATGACGGCCGCGCTGGTCATCGGCGCGACGGCGTTCTTCGCCCGCGGGCAGTTCGGCACCGCGCCCGCCGCGGCGGAAGCGCGCGCCGCCTTCGCCTTCTGGCCGCTGCTGCTCGGCATCTGGGGCGCGACGAACCTGGCGCTGGCGGCGAACGACCTCTTCACCTTCTACGTGGCGCTGGAACTGCTGACCTTCGCCGCGATGCCGATGGTCGCCCTCGACGGCAAGCGGGAGACGCTGGAAGCCGCCCTCCGCTACCTGATGTTCGCCCTGCTCGGCTCGGTGCTCTACCTCCTCGGGGTCGCGCTGGTCTACGGGGCCGCCGGGACGCTCGACGTCGTGGTGCTGAAGGGGCGCCTCGGCGGCACCTTCCCCGTGCTTCTCGCCGCGGCGCTGATGACGGCGGGCCTGCTCGCCAAGACCGCGCTGCTGCCGCTGCATCTCTGGCTGCCGCCGGCCCATGCGGGGGCGCCGGCGGCGGCGAGCGCGGTGCTCTCGGCGCTGGTGGTGAAGGGCTCCTTCATCCTGCTGGTGCGGCTCTGGTTCGGCGTGCTGCCGGGCATCCCGGGGCCGCTCGCCGCGCAGGTCCTGGCCGGGCTCGGCGCCGCGGCGATCCTGCTCGGCTCGGTCGCGGCGCTGGCGCAGACGAGGCTGAAGCTGCTCGTCGCCTACTCGACCGTCGCGCAGATCGGCTACCTGTTCCTGATGTTCCCGCTGATCGCGGCGATGCCCGGCACGGAGACGGCGGCCAAGGCCTGGACCGGCGGCGTGGTGCAGGCGGTCTCGCACGCCTTCGCCAAGGCGGCGATGTTCCTCGCCGTCGGGCTGATGGCCAAGCGGCTCGGGCATGACCGGATCGACGGCCTCGCGGGTGCGGGGCGGGCGCTGCCCCTGCCGCTCATCACCTTCGGGCTCGCGGGGCTGACGCTGATGGGCGTGCCGCCCTCGGGCGGCTTCGCGGCGAAGTGGCTGCTGCTCGCCGCGGCCATCGAGGCCGGGCAGTGGTGGTGGGCGCTGGTCATCCTCGGCGGCGGGCTGCTGACCGGGGGCTATGTCTATCGCGTGCTCTCCGCCGGGCTGCGCAGCGGCGAGGCCCCTGCCGCCCGGCCGATGGGCGGCGGCGCCAAGATCGCGCTTGCCCTCGCCATCGCCTCGGTGCTGCTCGGCTTCCTGCCGCTCGGCGCCTTCGGCCTGGTGCAGATCGGCCGGCTGGACGCCATGCCATGACGAACCTCCTGCTCGTGCTGACGCCGCTCGTCCCGTTGCTGATGCTGGCGGCGCTGGCCGTCCGCGGCCTGCGCCCCGCCGTGCTGCGGCTGCTCTGGCTCGCGCCCCTTCCGGGGCTCGCCTGCGCGCTCACCGCCTATGGCGCGGAGCCCTTCGTCGTCTATGCCCGCGTGCGCCTGATGCTCGCGCTCGATGGGCCCTCGGCGCTGCTGCTCGGCGCCGCCTCGGTCCTCTGGTGCGCGGCCTCGGTCTACGCGCAATCCTACATGGCGCGCGACGGGCTGGCGCGCTTCGCCGCCTGGTGGCTCGCGACCATGGCGGGCAGCCTCGGCGTCTTCGTCGCCGGCGACCTGGCCGGCTTCTACTTCTATTATGCGCTGGCGAGCCTGCCGGCCTGGGGCCTCGTCATCCACGACCGCAGCGCGCGGGCCTGGAGCGCGGGCGCAACCTATATCCTGCTGACGGTGATCGGCGAGGCGGCGCTGCTCGCCGCCTTCGCCCTGCTGGCGGCCTTCTCGCCCGGTTCGACGCTGGCGATCGCCGACGTGCTGCGCCACCTGCCCGGCGCGCCGCTGCGCGAGGTGACGATCGGGCTGCTGGTGCTCGGCTTCGGGATCAAGGCGGGGCTCGCGCCGCTGCACGTCTGGCTGCCGCTCGCACATCCCGCCGCCCCCATGCCGGCATCCGCGGTGCTGAGCGGCGCCATCATCAAGGCCGGCATCGTCGGCCTGATCCGCTTCCTGCCCCTCGGGGTCACGCCCGCGGGCTGGGGCGAGGCGCTCGCCGTCATCGGCTTCGTCACCGCCTTCTGGGGCGTGGCCATCGGGATCACCCAGCGCCATCCGAAGACCGTGCTCGCCTATTCCAGCATGAGCCAGATGGGCGTGGTCGCGGCGGCGATCGGCATGGGTCTCGCGGGGGGGGTGGCGGCGATGCCGCTCTCGGCCGCCTACTACGCGCTGCACCACGTGCTGGCGAAGGGCGCGCTGTTCCTCGCCGTGGGCGTGGCGGCGAAAAGCGGCGGGGCCGCGCGCGCCTGGGTGCTGCTGCCCGCCATGCTGCTCGCACTCGGCTTCGGCGGCATGCCGCTGACCGGCGGATGGCTGGCGAAGGAGGCGGTGAAGCCCGAGCTCGGCACCGGATTGGTCGGCCTGCTCTCGGCGGCCTCGGCCGCCGGCTCGACGCTTCTCATGCTGCACTTCACGCGGCGCCTTGCGACGGGCTTCGCGAAGGACGCGGCGGCGCGCCCGGCGCCGGAATTGCTGCTGCCCTGGCTCGGCCTGGCCGCGGCCGCGGTGCTGCTGCCCTGGAGCCTGTTCGACGCCGCGGGCGGCTCGCTCGCCGCCGTCCTGACCGCGGCGGCGCTGCTCAAGGCGCTCTGGCCCGTGCTGGTGGGCCTCGCGCTGCTGGCGGTGCTCGCCTGGGCGGGCGACCGGGTGCCGGAAGTGCCG
>JAFADX010000308.1 GCA_023424475.1 Pseudomonadota bacterium | reverse complement strand
CGCCAAGGCCGCGGCGGATGCCGACTTCCAGCGCCTTTCGGCGGCCGCCGAGGACGCCGAGCGCGTCGCGCAGCACGCCGAGCAGAAGGCGTCCTTCGCCGGGCGCGACTTCGAGGAGAAGGGCGCGCCCTACCGCGCCGACCCGCTCTTCGCCTATCTCTGGGACCGCGGCTACGGCACCGCGCGCTACCGGGCATCCCCCCTGGTGCGCGCGATCGACGGCTGGGTGGCGCGGCTGATCGAGTTCGAGCCGGCGCGCCGGTCCTATGCGCTGCTCTCGGACCTGCCCGGGCGCATGGCCGATCACGCGAAGCGCATGCGCGCGGCGGCCGACGAGGCCGTGCGCGCCATGGTGGACCGCCGGCGGGCGATCGCCGGCCTCGATGCCGAGGCGAAGCCCTCCGGCGCCGCGCTGCAGGCCGCCGAGGACAAGGTCGAGGCCGCCCGCGCCGCGCTGGCGACCGCCGAAGGCCGGCGCAGCGCCCTGGCCAACGGGGAGGACGCCGCCTCCCAGGAGGCGGTGCGCGCCCTGGAGGCGGCGATCGGCGCGCGCTCCCTGCGCGACCTGCGCGAGGAGGCATCGCGCACGCCGACGCGCGACGACGATTCGATCGTCGCGCGGCTCGAGGTCACGGCGGCCGAGCGCGGCCGGCTGGAATCGGCCCTCGCCGATGCCCAGGCGCAGGCCGAAGGTGCGCGCCGGCGGCTCGACGACCTTCGGGCGCTCCGCCAGGACATGGGCAGCCGTGGCGTGGAACGGCACGAGTGGGGCTTCACCAGCGGCGCGCTGGTCGGCGCGCTGATCGCCGAGGTGCTGCGCGGCACGATGAGCCGCGACGGCTTCTGGGACCGGATGGAGCGCCAGCGCATGCCGGGGACGATGCGGGGCACCAGCCGGCCCGGCCCCTGGGACAAGGCGCCGCCGGGCCCCTGGGGGCGGCCTGCGCCCGGGCCCTGGGCGGGCGATCCCGGCGACGGCTGGTGGACCGACCAGGGAACCGGCAAGGGCGGTGGCTGGACCAAGCCGTGGCCCGGCGGTGACGGCGGCAAGGATCCGGGCTGGGGCGGCAGCGATCCCGGCGGCTTCTCCACCGGCGGCAAGGACACCGGCGGCGGCTTCCGCACCGGGGGGTCCTTCTAAAGCAGATCCCGATCAGGTGGAATCACCTGAACGGGTGAAGATGCTCGCAGAAACAAAGGGCTGGAGACGTTGCTGTGAGCCAGGGCGAACGGCAACGGCTCTAGAGCATTCCCGGCGAACTTGTGTTCACTGCCAAAGCTCCAGGTATTTGCTTTTTGCGAGCATCTTCACCTGTCCGGATGGGTTCATCCGGGCAGGATCTGCTTTAGATCTCTTTTCGATCAGCCGGGACCCGCCCGCGCCATTCAGAACAGCGAATAGCCTCCATCCACCACCAGGCAGTCGCCGGTGTGGTAGGTGGAGGCGTCGCTCGCGAGATAGACCGCAAGGCCGCCGAAATCCGCGCCGCTGCCCCAGCGCCGGGCCGGGATGCGCGGCAGGACGGCGCCGGCGAATGTCTCGTCGCCCACGCTGCGCGCGGTCATCGCCGTCTCGATCCAGCCGGGCAGCACCGCATTCGCGCGGATGCCATGGCGGGCGAGTTCTACCGCCAGGGCGCGGATCACCGCGACCATCGCGCCCTTGGTCGCGGCGTATTGCGTGTTGCGCGCCGCGCCCTCGATCGCCGCGAGGGAGGCGGTGCCGACCAGCGAGCCGCCGCCGCCGCGCTCGACCATGTGCCGTGCGGCCGCGCGCAGCGTGTAGAAGGCGCCATCGAGGTTGACCCGCGCGACGCGATGCCATTCCGCGCTGTCGAGCTCGGTGAACTTCATCTTGCGTCCATAGGTGCCGGCATTGGCGAAGCAGGCATCCACGCGCCCGAGCGCGGCGAGCGTCGCCGCGAAGGCGCGGTCCACGGCAGCCTCGTCGCCGACGTCGCAGGTCTCGGCATGCACGCGCACGCCGGTCGCGGCGAGGGTGGCCACCGCCTCGGCATTCTTCGCCGCATTGGTGCCCCAGATGGCGACGTCGGCGCCGGCCTCGGCCAACGCCTGCGCCATGCCGAGGCCGATGCCGGAATTGCCGCCGGTGACGAGCGCGACCTTCCCGACGAGGTCGAAGGGACGATAGGCCATCAGTAGCCCGCCTTGCGATCGACCAGTTGCGCCGCCGGCCTGCCGTCGAGGAAGCGGGCCAGGTTCTCGGTCAGCAGGGCGGCGACCATCTGGTCCCGCTGCGGATGCAGGCCGCCGATGTGCGGCAGCACCAGGATCTTCTCCTCGGCCCAGAACGGGTGCCCGGACGGCAGCGGCTCGGTGCGGAAGACGTCGAGCACCGCGCCGGCGATGGTCCCCGCCCGCACCGCGGCGATCAGGTCGTCGTCCTTGATCAGCGCCCCGCGGCCGAAGTTGAGCAGCCAGGCGTCCTTCTTCATGCGCGCGAGGCGGCCGGCATCGACGAAATCCTCGGTCTCCGGCGTCGCGGGCAGCAGCAGGACGACGAAGTCGCTCTCGGCCAGCACCGCGTCGGTGCCGTCGGGGCCATGGACCTGGTCCACATGCGGCATCGCCACCGCACCCCGCCTGGTGCCGATCACCCGCATCTCGAGCGCCGCGGCCTTGCGCGCCAGCTCGGCGCCGATCGCCCCGAGGCCGAGGATGCCGAGCGTGCGTCCCGCGAGGGTCGAGGAGACGCGCCGCGTCCACTTCCCCGCCGCGTTGTCGGCGACGATGGCAGCATAGGGCTTGGTCAGATGGAACAGCGCGCCGAGGATATTCTCCGGCATCTGCACCCGATGCGTGCCGCGCGCGCAGGACAGCGCGATCCCCTCGCGCAGGTCGGGCCGCGAGAGCCAATGCTCGACCCCCGCCGTCAGCGCCTGCACCAGGCGCAGCTTCGGCATCCGCGCGAGCGTGCCGGGGGGCGGCCCCCAGGAGAACAGCACCTCGGCCTCGGCCAGCAGGGCATCGTCGGGCGTCGCGGCGCGCGGCACGGTCTCGACGCGCAGCCGGTCCGCGAGCCCCGCGGCGGCGATCGCGCGCGCATAGGGCTCGGCCCCGTCCGTCCACAGCAACACGAGCGGCTTGGTCATGGAATTCCTCCGTCCTGCCGCGATGCTGCGGCAGCGGCGGCAGGTCGTCCAGGTCAGGCGGCGGGGGCGCGCAGCTCCGCCGCGACGAGCTGCTGCATCTCGGCCACGCGCAGGATGCGGATGGCGCGGCGGTCGCGCGCGAGCCAGCCCTCCCGCGTCATCTCCGAGAGCTCCCGCGACACGACCTCGCGTCGCGCGCCGATGCGGGCGGCGAGTTCATGATGCGGCGGCGGCGGGGAGACCACGCGCTCGGTCGGCGCGCCGGAGCGCGGGCGCGACAGGCGCAGCAGCTCCGAGAAGAGGCGCAGGCGGACCGGCAGCGCCTCGCGTTCGAGCGTGCGCTCGGTCTGCAGGCGCAGCTTCGCGCTCAGCGTGCGCAGCAGCGCATGGCACGCGACCGGCGTCGCGAAGATGAAGTCGAGGAAGGCCTGCGCCGGGATGATGCAGAGACGCGCGCGCGTGATGGCGCTGACATTGGCCGAGCGCGGCGCACCGTCGATCGCGGACAGCTCCCCGAAGAATTCCCCCGCGCCGAACTCGTTGAGCAGGACTTCGCGGCCCGAGGCGGCCCGCAGCTGCACGCGCACCGCGCCGGACACGACGAAGACGATATCGGTGGAGGGCTCGTCCTCGTCCACCACGACCTGTCCGGGCTCGACGGTGCGCCAGCGGGCGGCTGCCGACAGCCTGGCGACGACGTCGGGGCTCGCATCCCGGAAGAAGGCGAGGTCCGACAGCGCCGGCGGGCGGGCGGCGTCAGTCATGGACGGGCGCAGCCAGACGAGATGCGGGAAGACCGGGTCCGTGACAGGGTGCATGGAACGCCTCCGTGCCGGTGCCGCAGACGCGGCCCGGCCAGTGCAACCCTGCCCGTATCCCTTCGCATGCACGAGTGACCTGGCTCACGTCCCGGACCGCGAGCCGGCGGCTGCCGCCGCCAGTCCTCCCTCCAGTGCGCCGGTCCGCCCAATCACGGTCGCAAGCCCCTTGCGTTGTTTACCCGGATGTCATGTTGCACCGCCCCGGGGCCGGGCGGAAGCCGTCCCGCGCCCGGAAGCCGTCCCGACATGCATCATGCGGTGCCGTCCCATGCCCGGCGCCGGCCTGCGCACCCCCGACGACGGCATCCTGGATGCGTGCCGGATGGTGACGCCGGCCGTTGCCGGCGATCCCGAACGGGACCCCCAGAGCAGATCCCGATCAGGTGGCATCACCTGATCGGGTGAAGATGCTCGCAGAAACAACAGGCTGGAGACGTTACCGTGAGCCAGGGCGAACGGAACGGCTCTAGAGCCGCCAGCCCGTGTGAATGGCGACGATGCCGCCGGACAGGTTCCGGACCTCGACCCGCTCCATCCCAGCCTCGCGCATCATGCCGGCGAGCGTTTCCTGGTCGGGGAACATGCGGATGCTCTCGGCCAGGTATTCGTATGAGTCGCGGTCCCCGGCCACGCGCGCGCCGATTTCCGGCAGTGCCTTGAAGGACCAGGCATCGTAGAGCGGCACCAGGGCCGGGATCTCCAGCCGCGAGAACTCGAGGCAGTGGAAGCGGCCGCCGGGGCGCAGGACGCGCCGCGCCTCCCGCAGCACCGCGTCCTTGTCGGTGCAGTTGCGCAGGCCGAAGGCGATCGAGACCTTCTCCACGCTCCGGTCCGGCAGCGGAATGTGCTCGGCATCGACGCACATGAAGGAGAGGCCGGCGGCGAGGCCGCGGTCGAGCGCCCGCCGTTCCGCCACCGCGAGCATGGCGGGGTTGATGTCGGTCAGGATCACCCGGCCGGCACCCCGTTCGAGCGCGAGGAAGGAGATGTCCCCGGTCCCGCCGGCGAGATCGAGCAGCGTCTCCCGCGGGGAACAGCCGATCGCGTTGACGAAGATGCGCTTCCACAACCGATGGATGCCGAGCGACATCAGGTCGTTCATGACGTCGTAGCGCGGGGCCACGCTTTCGAAGACCTCGCGCACCAGGCCGGCCTTCTCGGCGCGGGGCACGGTGCGGTAGCCGAAATCGGCCTCGTCCTGGGGGCTGTCGTTCATCGTGCGCGCACCATAGCGTGGCGGCGCGAAATGGGGAGGCTTCATGCCCGAGCTGCCGGAGGTGGAGACGGTGATGCGCGGCCTGGCCGCCGTCCTGCAGGGCCACCGCATCGTCGAGGTGGTGCTGCGCCGCGACGGCCTGCGCTTCCCCTTCCCTCCCGGCCTCGCCCGCCGGGTCGAAGGGCATCGGGTGCTGTCGTTCCGCCGCCGCGCCAAATACATGCTGATGCGGATCGAAGGCGGGGAGAGCCTGCTGATCCATCTCGGCATGTCCGGGCGCATGGTGGCGCGGCAGGTGGGCGGGGATGCGCCGCCGCGCATCGGACCGCAGGGCGCGGCCTCCGACGCCCGGGGCCACAACGCGCCGCCGGAGGCGCATGAGCACATGGTGCTCGTCACCGACCATGGCTGGCGGGTCGGCTTCGTCGATCCCCGCCGCTTCGGCTGCGTCGACCTGGTGCCGACGGACCAGGAGGAGGCGCATCGGCTGCTCTCCGGCCTCGGGCCCGAGCCGCTGGACGATGCGTTCACCCCGGCGGTGCTCTCGGTCGCCCTGGCCGGCAAGCGCACGCCGATCAAGGCCGCGCTGCTCGACCAGGCGGTCGTGGCGGGGCTCGGGAACATCTATGTCTGCGAGGCGCTCTACCGGGCGGGGATCTCGCCCCGCCGCCTTGCGCAGACCTGCGCAGGCGCCCGGGCCGAGCGGCTGGTCCCCGCGATCAGGGCGGTGCTCGCCGAGAGCATCGGCGCCGGCGGCTCCTCCCTCCGCGACTATGTCCGCGCCGATGGCGAGGTCGGGCGCTTCCAGGAACGCTTCGCCGTCTACGGGCGGGAGGACGAGCCCTGCCCCGCCTGCCCCGGCGTGCCGCCCTGCCAGGGCATCCAGCGGATCGTGCAGGCCGGGCGGTCGACCTTCTTCTGCCCGCGGCGGCAGCGTTGAGGCCGGGCCGCCCCTGCGCTACCCACTCTCCCGCGACACATGGCTGAGGACGAAGGCGCATGCCCTACGAAATGATCCTGACGGAGACCCAGGAGAAGGTCGCCGTCATCCGGCTGAACCGCCCGCAGGCGCTGAACGCGCTCTGCGACCAGCTGATGGGCGAGCTCGGCCAGGCGCTGCGCGGCTACGACGCCGACCCGGCCATCGCGGCCATCGTGATCACCGGCAGCGAGAAGGCCTTCGCCGCCGGCGCCGACATCAAGGAGATGAAGGACCGCACCTTCCCCGCCGTCTACCTCAACGACTTCATCGGCGCGTCCTGGGAGACGGTGCTCGAGATCCGCAAGCCGGTGATCGCGGCCGTGGCGGGCTATGCGCTGGGCGGCGGCTGCGAGCTGGCGATGATGTGCGACCTGATCATCGCCGCCGATACCGCCAGGTTCGGCCAGCCGGAGATCAACCTCGGGATCATTCCGGGCGCCGGCGGCACGCAGCGCCTCACCCGCGCCGTCGGCAAGTCCAAGGCGATGGAGATGGTGCTGACCGGACGGATGATGGATGCCGCCGAGGCCGAGCGGTCCAACCTGGTCTGCCGCGTGGTGCCGGCCGCGGACCTGCTCGCCGAGGCGGTGAAGATCGGCGGGAAGATCGCCGCGCTCTCCGGCCCCTCGGTCGCCATGGCCAAGGAGGCGGTGAACGCCGCCTACGAGACCACGCTGAACGAGGGCGTGCGGACCGAGCGTCGGCTCTTCCTCAGCCTCTTCGCAACCGAGGACCAGAAGGAGGGCATGGCGGCCTTCGCCGAGAAGCGCAAGCCGGCCTTCCGCAACCGCTGAGCCCGGGTTCATGGATTTCGCGGCCCGCTTTGGCTTGACGTGCCGTGGCGGGCCGCTCTAGAACCCCGGCCTTCGCCGCGCCCGGGCTGCCGGGCGCGACTTCGTTTCACCCGATGTTGAACTGAGCCGGAATCCCATGGCGAACACCGCGTCCGCGCAGAAGCGCATCCGCCAGACCGAGAAGCGCACGGCGCGCAACAAGGCGCGCAAGTCGCGCGTGCGCACCTTCGTGCGGAAGGTCGAGGAAGCCGTTGCGGCCGGCGACAAGGCCGCGGCGCAGGAAGCCTTCCGCTCCGCCCAGCCGGAGTTGCAGCGCGCCGCGACCAAGGGCACTCTCCATGCCAATACGGTGGCGCGGAAGATCTCCCGCCTGTCGGCCAGCGTGAAGGCCCTGGGCGCCACGCAGGCGTAAGTAGCCGCCCCGAGCGGGGCGGCTGAATGCAAAGTATTCCTATCGAACACGGCAGGAACAGCCGCGCTTGTGTTGCGGCTGGTCTGTCGCATGCGCGCGTTCACGGACGTCCGGGCCGATGACGTCTGATATTCTTTTGACCTTGCAGCGACGTTGCGGACGGCTAGTCTGCGACGCCTTGGGGGCTTGAACGACATTCCGAGCGCAGGACGAAGGACAGGTGCGTGTGACCGGAGCTTGACCGGTCGGGGCGAGATGTCAGGGGGATCCATGGAGAAGCAAGCCGGTTCCGTGTCTGTGCTCTCCGCCGCCGCCATGGGTGAAGCCTGGGCCCGCATCCGCGGACGCCTGCGCGAGGAAGTCGGCGAGGTCGAGTACCGCACCTGGCTTCGCCAGATGACGCTCGCCGGCGTCGAGGGCGACGAGGCGATCGTCGTGCTGCCTACGCGCTTCCTCCGCGACTGGGTGCGCAGCCACTACGGCGATCGCCTGCGGGCGCTGTGGCAGCAGGAGAACGGCGCCATCCGCCGCGTCGACGTGCGCGTCGGCCCCGACCGCTCCGCGAGCGACGCCCCCACCGAGACCGAGGCGCGCCGCGACGGCGGCCTCGCCGAACCCCTTGCCGCCACCAGGGCCGCGCCGGCCCGCGCGGCCGATCCGCGCGGCGACTGGTCCGCCCCGCTCGACCCGCGCTTCACCTTCGACACCTTCGTCGTCGGCAAGCCCAACGAGTTCGCGCACGCCTGCGCGCGCCGCGTCTCCGAGAAGCCGGCGAGCCCGGGCTTCAACCCGCTGTTCCTCTACGGCGGCGTCGGCCTCGGCAAGACGCACCTGATGCACGCGGTCGCCTGGGCGATCCGCGGCGGCGAGAACGGGCGCAACGTCGCCTACATGTCCGCCGAGAAGTTCATGTACCGCTTCATCGCCGCGCTGCGCAGCCAGTCGACGATGGAGTTCAAGGAGAGCCTGCGCTCCGTCGACGTGCTGATGGTCGACGACCTGCAGTTCCTGATCGGCAAGGACAACACGCAGGAGGAGTTCTTCCACACCTTCAACGCGCTGGTCGATGCCGGCAAGCAGATCATCGTCAGCGCCGACAAGTCGCCCTCCGACCTTTCGGGCCTCGAGGACCGGCTGCGCACGCGCCTCGGCTGCGGCATGGTCGCCGACATCCACGCGACGACCTACGAGCTCCGCCTGTCCATCCTGGAGGCCAAGGCGACCGCGGCGGCGGTCAGCGTGCCCAAGAGCGTGCTCGAATTCCTCGCCCACAAGATCACGTCCAACGTGCGGGAGCTGGAAGGCGCGCTGAACCGGCTGATCGCGCACGCCAACCTGTTCGGCCGCGCGGTGACGCTCGACGGCGCGCAGGAGGTGCTGCACGACATCCTGCGCGCCCACGACCGCCGCGTGACGATCGAGGAGATCCAGCGCAAGGTCGCCGAGCACTACAACATCCGCCTGACCGACATGAGCAGCGCGCGGCGCGCACGCGCCGTCGCGCGGCCGCGCCAGGTGGCGATGTACCTCGCCAAGCAGCTCACCTCGCGCTCCCTGCCCGAGATCGGACGGCGGTTCGGCAACCGCGACCACACCACGGTCATGCACGCCGTCTCCCGCATCGCCGAGCTGATGCAGGCCGACGCCGCCTTCGCCGAGGATGTCGAACTGCTGCGCCGGATGCTCGAGACCTGAGCCGTTCCGCGGCCGCAGCGCCGTAAGTCCCGATTCACCTGACTTTCCGGCCGTCGCGGCCGCGTTCCCCGCTTTCCCGCCCCGAATCCGGCTGATATGGTGCGGCCCCCTCGGCGGGCCGCCGCACGGGCCGATTCGGCCCCGGCTGCCGGGGGGACCTGGGGGACACATGCGGTCCCGCCGGGCCCGCGCCGGGCCTGGCCGGGCCGCCCAGAATCGAGGCGTCGGGCTGCGATGAAGTTCACGGTGGACAGGGCGGTGCTGCTGAAGGCTCTCGCGCACGTGCAGAGCGTGGTCGAGCGTCGCAACACCATTCCGATCCTCGCCAATGTGCTGATCGACGCGAAGACCGACGGCAGCCTGACCCTCACCGCGACCGACATGGAGATCGCGGTGGTCGAGGAGGTCGCGGGCGTGACCGTCACGCGCGGCGGCCGCACCACGGCGCCCGCGGCGACGCTCTACGAGATCGTGCGCAAGCTGCCCGAAGGCGCGCGGGTCGAGCTCGACCACGGCGGCGGCGACGGGCCGCTGGCGCTGCGCGCGGGCCGGTTCAACACCACTCTCGCCGTGCTGCCGGTGGACGACTTCCCCTCCATGACCGAGGGCAAGCTGCCGACGAAGTTCGCGGTCAAGGCCGGCGTGCTGCGCGACCTGATCGACCGCACGCGCTTCGCCATCAGCACCGAGGAGACGCGCTACTACCTCAACGGCATCTACCTCCATGCCGCCGAGGCCGAGGGCGCGCCGGTGCTGCGCGCGGTGGCGACCGACGGCCATCGCCTCGCGCGCGTCGAGGAGCCGTTGCCGGAAGGTGCCAAGGGCATGCCGGGCGTGATCGTGCCGCGCAAGACGGTGAACGAGGTCCGCAAGCTTGCCGAGGAGACGCAGGACGAGATCGAGATCCGCCTGTCGGACACCAAGATCCGCTTCGGGCTCGGGACGGTCTCGCTGACGTCCAAGCTGATCGACGGCACCTTCCCCGAATACGATCGCGTCATCCCGCGCGGGAACGACAAGAAGCTGACGGTGCCGAAGAAGGAGTTCGAGGACGCGGTCGCGCGCGTCGCGGCCATCAGCAGCGAGCGTTCCCGGCCGGTGAAGCTGTCGATCTCGCGCAACAACCTGCTGCTCTCCGCCGCGAGCCCCGAGCAGGGCCAGGCGCAGGAGGAGCTTGAGGGCGATACCGTGTCCTACGAGAGCAGCCCGCTCGAGATCGGCTTCCAGGCGCGCTACCTGACCGACATCACGGCGCAGATCGGGGAGAAGGTGGAGTTCCTGTTCGCCGACGGCGCGGCGCCGACCATCGTGAAGGACGAGGCGAAGCCGGAGGCCCTGTACGTCCTCATGCCGATGCGCGTGTAACCTTACGAACAGCAAGGAGGTGGGACGGACAAGCAACTGGTCCAGCCGACGACTGGCAAGCCCTGCTTCCCTGCTGGCCTTGTTCCTTTTGGCATTGGGCATCGTCGCTGGCCTGCATCTGATCGGCGCATGGCAGCATTTCTCAGTCCGATGGCTGCCGTTCGTCATCGACGATCTGCTGATCGGCTATGCGACGGTCCTCTTCCTGCTGAGCGTGCAGCGCCGCAACATGCTCGCTGTTGGAATCAGCATAGCAGTTCCAGTGAGTCTCTTACTGGCCTCCAGCCTGAAGCTCGCACTGCTCGGCCAGGCGGCAAGCGTCCGGGACGTATTCCTCATCCAAGACCTTCTGAGAGCCGTCTCGGGTGAACTGCGCATCGCGGGCTATGTTGGCCTGCTTGGTCTTCTCCTGTTGCTTGCGCTGAATCTGACCTGGTCGCGGCCGCACTTCCTCAGCGTCGGCTTTCTCGTCGTGGTGATCGGCGTGCCGGGTCTTGCCGCATCGAATGAAGCAGCATCACGCTGGCTGGCTTCTTGGATTCCTCCTCGTATCGCCGCCTTCCCGGTCCACGGTCATTTCATGAATGCGTGGCTCGAGTTCCTGGAAAGAACCTCCTTCCAGCGGATGATCGCTACGACGACCGCGAAGCCAAGTTTTAATTTAATTTCTGAAATCCGCCCTGATATTCGTATCAATCATAGAAATATTCACATAATTGCAGTAGAGAGTTTTATGGATCCGAAATGGCTTCCTAATTTTACCTGGTCAAACGATCCCCTCTCTCCGCTTTTTTCTTTTTGGCGAGAAAATTCAAATACAACATCTATATCTCCGACTTTCGGAGGTCGATCCACAAACGTCGAATTTGAAATTCTCTGTGGAATACCATCAGCCGTTGATTCATCATCGGTCATATTTTTATACTTACGCCAACACCATAACCTCAGATGTATGCCAAGAATACTTTCAGAATATGGATTCCGGACCTTATCGGTGATCGCTGAAGAGCCGGGCTTCCTAAACGGCTCTGTCGCTCGCTCTGTGCTTGGGTTTAGCAGATTAGTCTTTTCTCCAGACCTCGACATGACAGACAGGGATGGCATCTGGCTATCCGCATCCTCCACCCTGAACCAAGCGGCACGCCTTCGTAGGGACATGATCGAACGAGAGCCCAGCCGGCCTCTTTTTTCTTACGTTTTTGTCACGGCGGGTCATCATCCCTATGAGCGGAATGAATCGCTCAGACCCGATGTCGTAGCCATGCACCCGTACGATCGGATCGTGCATGCATGGGCGAACGGCGCTCACTACAACGCCATGGCCGTGGAACAGCACGTCAATGACATTCGCCAACAGGATCCCAACGCCCTTATCGTGATCCTGGGCGACCATGCTCCGGTCCTGGGGGCAAACCTTTCGGGCTACAGGGCGGGTGGCCGCATCGCGGAAAGCGGGTCAGCGCCGAATATGCGCGACGAAGCGCTTTACGAGACGCCACTGCTCATCTTCGACGGCGATCACCTTCTGCGCATAGGGAAGCTGCCGACATGGCAACTGCCCGAAGTTCTCCTGAACATCCTGTCCGAGGGTGCCTATTGCGCTCAGATGCGCTGCGCCTCGGAACAGGAAGCGCGATTGCGGCCATACTACGACTTCACGATGCTGATCGACGCGGAGACTGGCCGAACCACCATGTGCGAGCAGCGCGCGGCGATGGCGGACGCTCATCCCGACCCGGCATGCCTCCAGGCGCTGACGAATGCGCGCGCGATGCAAGCCGTGCTGGCGCGCCTGCTGACGTCGCATAACTAGCCGCATGCCGGAGGCGCAGTTCCCGTCGCACTTCCCCGCACCACCCCGATGAATGGCACCATGGCACCAAGCCTGATCTGCCGACGCCTCCGCCTCACCGACTTCCGCTCCTGGGCCGCGCTCGAGGCCCGTTTCGCCGCGCCCATCGTGGCCATCTCCGGAGAGAACGGCGCCGGCAAGACCAACCTCCTGGAGGCGATTTCCCTGCTCAGCCCCGGCCGCGGCCTGCGCGGTGCCCGCATGGGCGAACTCGGCCGCCGCGCGGGCGGCGCCGCGCGCCCCTGGGCCGCGGCAGGCCGCTTCCGGACACCGCAAGGGGAATTCGACCTCGGCACCGGCGCCGACCCCGAAGGCGCGTCCGAACGCCGCCTCTTCCGCCTCGACGGCCAACCCGTCCGCACCCAGGCGGACCTGGCCGAGCGCGTCGCCGCCGTCTGGCTGACGCCCCAGATGGACCGCCTGTTCCAGGAGGGCGCCTCTGGCCGGCGGCGGTTCCTGGATCGCCTGGCCTGGGCGTTGGAGCCGTCCCATGCGCGCGAGGTCGCCGCCCACGACAACGCCATGGCCCAGCGCAACCGGCTTCTCGCCGAAGGCCGTGGGGATGCGCGCTGGCTGGCGGGGCTCGAGGACGCGATGGCGCGGCATGCCGTAGCCGCGGCGGCGGCGCGGCGGGCGCTGGCGTTGCGCCTGAACGCGGCGATGGCCGCCGGCACCGGTGCCTTCCCGGCGGCGCGGATGGACCTGATC
>JAFADX010000296.1 GCA_023424475.1 Pseudomonadota bacterium | reverse complement strand
CTCGAACGCCGCGGCGGGCCGCGGCGCGCCGAGCCGGTCGGCGCCGAGCACCAGCGCCGCGATGTCGCGCGCATCCTCCTCGGCGGTCTGGACGCGGCCGTGATGGACCATGACGAGCCGCTTCCGCGCGGGGAAGAACCAGACGGTGGTCAGCAGCAGCGGCACGTCCTCGAAGGCTGCGGAATCCCTCCGCTGCACCAGGATGCGCGGCTGGATGCCGGGCAGCCGGCCGGTGATCTCGGGTTCCTCCGGGTGCATGTGGCCGATGGCGTAGTCCTCGTCGCCGGCGAGGAAGCCCGGGAAGCGCTGCCCGGGCTGCGCGGCCATCGCCATGCGGAAGTCGGTGTCGCGGGCGAAGCCGGGGAAATCCTCCTCGAGCCAGAGCTGGTCGTGCGTGCCGGCGAGGCGCGCGCGCTGCGGCCATGAGATGTCCACGGGGCCGAGGTTCACCGGGTCGGGGCGGCCGCCCGCGGCCGTGCCGTGCGGCTGCACGACATTGGGCAGCGCGACGCGGTAGCCGACACCCGGGATCGGCACCTCCGCGATGCCGCGGCCGAGCGGGTTCTCGGGAAATCCCGGCCCGCCATAGGCGCGGTCCCAGCCGAGCGGCTTCTCGGTGAAGGGCTGCGGCTCGCTCGGCAGGCCGTCCTCGACATAGTGGTCGCCCACGACGCCGATCCGCCGCGTCACCTCCCCCAGGCGCACCGAGACGGTGAGCGAGGAGACCGGCTGCCCGCCCGGCGCGAAGGCGCTGCCGGCGACGAGGAACTCGGCCGCCGGCTTCGGGATGCAGAGGTCGAGAGGCTGGCCCGCCGGCAATGCGTCCGGCAGGAACTTCCACATCGCGACCTCGCCGAGCAGGCCGGGGTCATCGCCCATCGGGCAGAAGCTCAACGCGGCGAGGCTCAGGTAGTAGCGGCGGCGGAACTCGGCGGGCCGCGTCAGCAGCCCGAGCGCGAGGGGCTTCTCGACCCTCATGCGCGGCGCGCCTGGCCGGCCGCCGGCGGCCGGCTGCTGGTATGGCCCTGGTGCACCGGCGTCACTTCATCAGCATCAGGGTGGCGTCGATGATGTCGATGCTCGCATCGCGCAGGGAGGCGATGTCGCTTTCCATGCGGACGAGGCGCTTTTCCCCGCTGATGCTCGAATTCGACCAGTTCACCGCGCCGACGCTGACGGTGACGGGAACCAGGTTGACCGCCAGCAGGCCCACCGTGACGCTGAGCCCGATCGTGTTGAGCGCGACCGCGAAGCTGTTGGTGTTCAGCACGCCGGTGTAGTTCGCCGTGAGGAAGCAGCTGCCGCATCCGACGCCCATGCTCCAGTCGTAGGTCCGGCTGAAGTCGGAATCGTTCTCGCTGTTCGAGTTGACGTTCGGCGCCGTGAGGTTGATCGACGCGTCCGAACTGATGTCGAGCGTGCCGTTCACCTTGATGGTGACGTTGCCCCTGGCGGTCTCGGTCACGTCGCCGGTGACGGTGCGGGTCTCGGTGCCGCCGATCGTCTCGGTGAAGTTGCCGGTCAGGCTGACCGACTTGTCGCCGCCGATCGTGACGCTCTCGTCGTTCTTGATCGTGGTGGTGCGGTTGCCGGTCTTCGATCCGATGCCGACCGTCCGCGTCTCGTTGTTCTCGACCTCGACCGTGTAGTCCTTCTCGGCATGCAGCAGGACGAGCTCGCTGCCGATGGCGTCGTCGAAGGTGAGCTCGCTGGCATTGTCGCTGGTGCCGCCGGGCGAGGACCGGGTGCGGATCCCGGACTTGGTCTTCTCGGCGGGCAGGGCGTAGGGCGGCATGCGCTCGACGTTGTAGACGCGGCCGGTGACGATCGGCCGGTCCGGGTCGCCGTTGAGGAAGTCCACCACCACCTCGTCGCCCACGCGCGGCAGGTGGACCTGGCCCCAGCCGTTGCCGGCCCACCCTTCGGAGACGCGCACCCAGCAGGCGGTGCCGTTGGGCGCCGCGGCGCGGTCCCAGGGGAACTTCAGCTGCACGCGGCCATACTTGTCGGTGTAGATCTCCTCGCCCGCGGGGCCGGTGACGATCGCGGTCTGCGGCCCGTGCACGCTGGGCCGGGGCGTGGCGCGGACCGGCCGGAAGGGCACCGCGACGTCCAGGCATTCGAAGCGGGTGGTGCAGGACCGCGGGACCGGCTGGCGGCCTTCCCACATCTCCTCGGTCCAGTGGCTGTAGTCGGCGACCCTGTGGGCCACCGAGGTGACGAGGAAGTCCATCTCGTCCTTCTCGCTGCCCATGTCGGTGTCGATGCTCACCCTGGTGCCCGCGTCGAGGCCGGTCGCCAGGCCCTCGCCGTTCCAGCGGTGCCAGTTCGCCTCCTCGGATTCGATCAGCAGGTTGCTCATCGTGGTGGCGTCGGTGCTGCCGACCAGGGACTGCGTGTCGCCGAAATCCACCGAGGAGGCGTGCATGCGCGCCATGTACCGGCCGGGATAACCGTAGCGCTCGCGGCCCCTCATCAGCGCCGCGACGCTGCCCGGCGCGCCGGCGTCGTCGCGCCATTCGGCGCTGCGGTCGATCGGGTTCTCCGGGTCGAGCAGGTTGAAGTCCCGCACGGTCCACGTCCCGGACCGGAGGGTATGATGCTCGTCGAAGCGGGTCAGCCATCCCGGCCCGTGGATCGCGAGCGTCCCGAAGGAGGGCGAGGGCACGCGCGCGTAGTGGTTGTCGTCGCTGATGACGAGCATGTGCTCGTTCGCGCCGTGCTCATGCCAGTAGAACAGGCCGGCCTGCTCCATCAGGCGGGAGACGAAGTCGAGCGCCGTCTCGTTGTACTGCACGCAGTACTCGAGCGTGCCGTGGCCCGCGGCCATGGCGGCCGGCCGCAGCACGAAGTGCCCCCCGAGGCCATGGTCGTTGAGCACGGCCGT
Source organism: Pseudomonadota bacterium (assembly GCA_023424475.1). GTDB lineage: Bacteria > Pseudomonadota > Alphaproteobacteria > Acetobacterales > Acetobacteraceae > Neoroseomonas. Next base: position 9,682 of record JAFADX010000296.1, on the reverse strand, counting down.
GACGATGTCGGGGATCGTCATGTCCTGGAAGATCCGGAAGTCCGAGGTCAGCGAGAGGAACCACAGGCGCGGCACCACCTCGGCTTCCCAGATCATGCCCTGCACGCTCAGCGGCACGCGGCCGACGCGCGAGAGGCGGCGGATCATGCCGTGCAGCGGGCGGCGCGCCTGGGCCTCGTCCTCCGCGTTCGGCACGCCGAACTCCAGCGAGACGGCGGTGCCGAGCAGGCCCCTGACATCGGCGGCCGGTTCCTCGGTGGTGAAGCGGATGCGATAGGAGAAAGGCTTCGACAGCGTGTCCTCGCCGTCGAGTTCCGTGAGGACCGCGAGTCGGGGGCCAAGGGTATCGGAACGCATGGCGAGGTAACGCTCGGCCTGGTCGAAGACGGTGGCGCTCATGCAATTCCCCTCGATCGCCGGACACGACCCTGCTTGCCTCCGACGCACCTTAGGCGGAAATGTTTCGCGCGAGAAGCGAGCGACGGTCCTCGCGCTCCGCGCCGTATCCGCGTCAGGGCGCGAGGACGATCATCGTCACCTCGCTCGGGCGATGCGCATGGCGGGCGGCCAGCATGAGGGCACCGGACGCGTGCCGCCGAGCCACCGGGACGGGAGCGGCTCCCGATGCCGGATGCCGACCCTCGGGATGGCGGCCGGCGCCGCGGCCCGGCACCGGCTGCCGTCAGCCCCCGGACGGAGCCGTTCCGTCCCGCTGCGCCTTCAGCTCGTCGCGGATCTCCGTCAGCAGGGTCTCGGTCGGCGTCGGCGGCGGCGGTTCCTTCGGCTTGGGCTCCTCCTTCGCGCCGTGCAGCTTGTTGATGATCTTCACGAGCCAGAACACCGCGAAGCCGACGATCACGAACTTGATCACCGCGTTGAGGAAGGAGCCGATCGCCAGCACCGAGGCACCGCCCTCCCGCGTCGCCTCGAGCGTCGCCTTGCGTTCCCCGAACAGCACGATGAACAGGTTGGAGAAGTCGATCCCGCCCATCAGGATGCCGATGATCGGATTGATGAGGTCCTGGACCAGGGACGTCACGATCGCCGTGAAGGCGGCGCCGATCACCACGCCGACCGCAAGGTCGATGACGTTGCCGCGCATGATGAAGGCCTTGAATTCCTTCAGCCAGGCTGGCTCCTTGATCGGGATCTGGCCGGTGATCCTGTTCGTGAGGTCGCTCATCCCGTCGGGTCTCCCTTGTCCTTGGTGGCGGGAACGATCATCCATGACCGGCCCGGCTCTGGCCAGCGCGGGCGCGGAGTCCGGTCCTTCACAGGGCCGCGCCGCCGGGGCGGCTAGGCTCGGCGCCCCCTGGCGGGTGCGGCGCGAACTGGCCCCGCACATAGGCGATGTCGCGCCGCAGCGCGAAGACATGCCGACGATAGGTGGCCGGCAGATGGAGGTGCGCCACGCGCTCCTCCAGTTCCTCGAGCCGCCGGCCCAGCGCCTCGCGGTCCTCCGGCGCCGCCGCCCGGGCGGCATCGGCCTCGATGCGCCGCAGCGTATCGTAGTGGCGCCAAACCCGGGCCTCCATCTGCCAAGCGTAGAGCATCGGGCCGAACCGGATGAGCGGCAAGGCGATGCCGATGACCGGCAGCAGGATGAAGATCACCCGCTCGACCATCACCGCGACCCAGAAGGGCAGCCAGGACTGCAGGAAGGTGCGGCCGCGCGCATAGTACCGCCCGGCATCCGAATTCACCGGCAGGTCCTGCGCGCGGGTGTGCGGGTAGGCGCCCTCGGCCGCGAACAGGGTCCGCGGCCTGTGGACGTCCTGCATGATGGAGACGAGCAGGCTGACCACCTGCGGGTGGATATCCTCGTTCGTCACGACCGAGGCGACCGGGGCGAGCAGCGTCACCGGCGCATCGGGACGGTCCTCGGCGATGGACAGGGCGCCGCGGGGCAACTGCGCGGTGGTGAGGAAGGGCAGGCGCACGGCATAGGCTTCGGAGAGGCCCGCGAAGTCGATCAGGGAGACGCCGGGCGTCTCCGCCATGAGGCGCCCGATCGCCCCGGTCACGCGCGCCGAAACCAGGATCGCTCCGTCCGCCTCGCCCGCAAGCAGCGCCTCGGCGGCCGCCATGCCGCCGAGCGGCAGGGCCTCGACGTCGCCCGGGCCGATCCCGTTGGCGGCGAGCAGCGCGAGGGCCAGCGCCCGCGTGCCGCTGCCCTCGGGCCCGATCGCCACGCGCCGGCCCCGCAGGTCCGTGAGGCGCGTGATGCCGTGCCCGCCGGTGACGAAGGCCCAGACCGGCTCGGGAAAGACGGCGCCGAGGGATTCCAGCCCGGGGTTGCGCCCGGGGTCCGCGATGCCGCCCTGGACGATGGCGACATCGACCTGCCGGGTGCGCAGCAGCTCGAGGTTCTCGACCGAGCCGCGGGTCGGGATGCGCCGCACGCGAAAGCCGGTCGCCTCCAGCCGCTGCGCATAGGCCGTGGCGGCGCGGGTATAGGCGGAATCCGGGTCGTTGCCGACGGCGATGCGTATCACGCGCGGCGGCGCCGGCGCGGCGAGCGAGTAGCCGAGCGCGCCGCAGGCGACCAGCAGGACGGCGGCGGCGAGCGCCCAGTGGCGGGCGAGCCAGGCGATCGGATGCTTCATGACGGAAACGATGCGGCCCCTGGCCTGCAACGTCCACCGCTTGGCAATGCGGCATGGCACGGGCGATGCTTCGAAGGATGATCGGACCCTTCGAACAGCAGGTCACTTTCCTCTACGCCGAGGATCCCGGTCCGTCCTGGCGGTTCTACGAACAGATCCTGGGCTTCGCGCTGGTGCAGGACCAGGGAAGCTGCCGCATCTATGCCGCCGCGCCGGGCGGCCGGGCCTTCCTCGGCGTCTGCCGCGCGCGTGGTGGGCGCGTGACGGACAACCCCCGCGTGCAGGGCGGGGCCGTGATCACCCTCGTCCATCCCGATGTCGAAGGCTGGCACGCACGGCTGCGGGCGCTGGGCGTCGACATCGCTGCGCCGCCGCAATTTTCCGAGGCCTACCGCGTGACCTCGTTCTTCTTCCGCGATCCGGCCGGCTACACCCTGGAGGTCCAGCGATTCGACCGTCCGGACTGGCCGGCACCCGATGGCTGACGCGCTTTCTGCATTCCCCTCCCGCGCCTGAGCGGGTTATCTGCATTCAACAACAGGGGACTTCGCTTGGCCGAATTCTGGGCCGACTGGGGAGGGCTCGCGTATCTCGTAGCCGCTGCCTGGGCGTTCTTCGAGGGAGAAACCTTCGTGCTCGCGGCGGCGGCTGTCGGCGCGACGATGGGGCTCGTCGATCCATGGTTCCTGATGGGATCGGTCTGGCTCGGCTCCTACCTGGGGGACCAGACCTGGTTCTACCTCGGGCGACGCTATGGCCCCTCCATCCTCGAACGCTTCCCGAAATGCCGCGCGCGCATCGGCAAGGCCGAGGCGCTGCTGGAACGCTACGGCACGCTGTTCATCCTGACGTTTCGCTTCCTCTATGGCATCCGCAACGTCGCCTCGCTGGTCTGCGGCCTGACCGGCTACGACCGCCTGCGCTTCGCGGCGCTGAACTTCATCGCGGCGGGCGTCTGGTCAGCCTCCTTCGTCGCCGCCGGCTGGTTCCTCGGCGCCTGGCTCGGGGTCGAGCGGCTGTTCTGGACCATCTGCGCCATCGCCGCCCTGGCGCTGGCCGGCTTCGTCATCCGCCATGTCTGGCAGCGCTCGCGCTGCCGCGGCGCCGGCGCCCGCCCTGCGGGCGACGGGGCGATTGGCTGAACGGGGAAGGGCGGCCCATGGGGCCGCCCTCGGCAGGGACGCGGCCTCTCCGGTTCAGCGCGAGAGCATGGTCTGCGGCAGCCAGGTGACGATGGCCGGGAACACCGTGACGATCGCCACCGCCGTCACCATCAGCAGGAAGAACGGCATGGTGTAGCGGGCCACCTCGAAGATGCTCCTGCCGGTGAGGCCCTGGAGCACGAAGAGGTTGAAGCCGACAGGCGGCGTGATCTGCGCCATCTCCACCACGAGCACGATGAAGATGCCGAACCACAGCAGGTCGAAGCCGGTCGCCTGGATGATCGGCAGCACCACCGAGGCGGTGAGCACGATCATGCTGATGCCGTCGATGAAGCAGCCGAGGATCAGGTAGATCACCGTCAGGAAGGCGATGATGACATAGGGGCTGAAGCCCTGGCTGCCGACCCATTGGGCCATCGCCGCGGGAATGCCCGAATAGGCCATCGCCTGCGTGAGGAAGGCGGCACCCGCCAGGATCAGGTTGATCATGCAGGCGAGGCGCACCGCGCCCATCAGGCTGCCCGAGAAGGACGACCAGGTGAGCGTCCCGCCCCAGGCCGAGAGCGCGAGCGCGCCGACCACGCCGAAGACCGCCGCCTCGGTCGCCGTGGCGAAGCCGAAGTAGATGCTGCCCATGACGAAGAGGATCAGCCCGATCACCGGAATGAGGCTGGCGCTTGCCTGCAGCCGCTCGCCGAAGGACATCGGCGGGTCCTTGGGCGGCGTCAGCGTCGGGTTGAGCATCGACCAGATGGCGATGTAGCCGCTGAACAGCACGATGAGCATGATGCCCGGCAGCACCCCGGCGATGAACAGCCGGACGATCGAGACCTCGGCGGCGACGCCATAGACGATCATGACGATCGAGGGCGGGATCAGCAGCCCGAGCGTGCCCGCCCCGGCGAGCGAGCCGATCGCCATGGGCTGGTGGTAGCCGCGCTGCGTCAGCGCCGGCAGCGACATCTTGCCGATCGTCGCCGCCGTCGCCGCCGAGGACCCCGACACGGCGGCGAAGATGCCGCAGCCGATGACGTTGACGTGCATCAGCCGCCCCGGCAGCCGCTGCACCCAGGGGGCGAGGCCGCGGAACATGTCCTCGCTGAGCTTCGTGCGGAACAGGATCTCGCCCATCCAGATGAACAGCGGCAGCGCGGCGAGCGTCCAGGAGGCGAGCGACTGCCAGATCGCCGTTCCCATCACCTTCTCGGGCGGCATGGTCGGCATGGCGGGGATCAGGATCGGCAGCACGACCACGCCCGCCAGCCCCACCGCCATCAGCGCGACGCCGATCCAGACGCCAAGGCCGAGGAAGAGGAAGAGCAGGCCGAGCAGCAGCAGCCCGGCCTCGCCCTGTGCGAGTTCCATCATATTTCTTCCCCCGCGCGCTCGAGCGCGCTCATCTCCGCGGCGCGGCGGTAGGAGGGCGTGCCGCCCGTGAGGTGCACCACGAGGTCGTCGGTCAGCGAGAGCGCGAAGAGCGAGACGCCGAAGCCGCAAAGCACCTGCGGGATCCAGAGCAGCCAGGGCACCGAGCCCTGCGCCACGTCGTTGAACGCATAGCTGTCGCTCGCGAGGTCGAGCACCGCATAGGCGAAGAACCAGGCCAGGCCTGCGGCGATGGCGAGCGCGACCGTCTCGAGGACGAAGCGCGGCACGCCGCTGGTGTGCCCGACGATGAGGTCGACGCGGATATGCGCGCCGTGCCGGAAGGTATAGGCGAGCGGCAGCGTCGCCGAGGCCGCGACCGAGAAGGCGGTGAGGTCGTCGGCGCCGGGGACCGTCTGCCCGAACTGCCGCCCGATGACCTGGGTCGCGATGATGCCGGCGATGGCGGCGAGCGCCAGCGCGCCGAGGATGCCGCCAAGGAGATAGAGCGCGTCGAGTGCGCGGCGAAGGATGCTCAAGCGCCGAAGGTCCCGTGGTTGCGGGTGCAGCCCATCGGATGCGCCTCCGTTGGGTTCGGGGAAAAGCCGGGGGCGGTCCGCGGCACGAGGGCCGCGGACCGCTGCGGGGTCAGGCGATGGCCGCGCGATAGGCTTCGATCAGGCGCTTGCCGTCGTCGCCCGCCTTGGCCACCCACTCGTCGGTGATCGTCCGGCCGATGCGGACCAGGCCTTCCATCAGCGCCGGCGAGGGCGTGCCGATGGTCATGCCGTGGCTCCCCAGCGTGTTCTGCTTGGAGGCTTCGTCCTCCATCGCCATGCGCAGGCCGCGCTCCTGCGCGGCGGCGGCGGCGGTGCGGACGGCGGCCTGCACCTCGGCCGGCAGCGCGCTGAACTGCCGGGTGTTGCAGAAGACCGCGTTCTTCGTGCGGGTGAAGCCGACCGGCGTGAAGTACTTCACGAAATCCCATGCCTGGGTGTCGACGCCGGTCGCGGCGCTGGTGACCATCGTGTTGACCACGCCGGTCGCGAAGGCCTGCGGCACCTCGGCCGACTGCACGAGCGTCGGCGTCGCGCCGCAGAGCTGCGCGAAGCGGTTGGTCAGCGGGTTGTAGGTGCGCATCTTCGTGCCGCGCAGCGTCTCCACGCTCTCGACCGGCACGTTGCTGTAGATGCCCGACTGCGGCCACTGCACCATGTAGAGCAGGGTCAGCCCGGTGCGCTGGAAGCGGGATTCGATGTAGGGCTTCTGCAGCTCCGCGAGCTTCTTCGACTGGTCCCAGGTGGTGACCAGCATCGGGATGCCGTCCACCTCGAAGAAGGGATCCTCGTTGCCGTAGGCCGACATCAGGATCTCGCCCATCTGCGCCTGGCCGGTCTGCACGCCGCGCTTGATCTGCGGCATGGTCAGCAGCGAGGCGTTGGAATGGACCTGGATCTGCAGCTTGCCGCCGGTCGCGGACTGCACCGCCTCGGCGAACTCGCGCAGGTTCCGGGTGTGGAAGTTGCCGTCCGCGTAGGCGGTCGCGCACTGCCAGCGGGTCTGTGCCTGCGCCGGCGCTCCGCCGATCGCGGCAGCGGCCAGGCCGCCCCCGGTTGCGAGGAGTGCGTGGCGTCGGGAGATGGTCATGCAGTGAGCCCCCTGCTTAGGTTTCTTGCCTGCGGCATCTTCGGCGCCTGTTGCCGGCCGGCGCAAGGGGGGTGAGGCCACGGGAATGGGCGCCGCGCGCCCGCATTGCCTGTTCCGGACGCCGCCGGGGGCAGGGCTGGCGCGGCGGCGGGCAGGCTGCGGCCTCGGTCTGCACGCAGGGGTTGTGACGGAGCCTCCGGCTCCGCGCGGCGCGTCAGTCCGGATAGGCCGCGGGATCGACGCCGGCCTCGGCGAGGAAGTTGCGGATCGAGACGACCTCCTCCTTCGAAAGGCTGTGGTGCGAATCGTGGAAGGCATGCGCCTTGCCGTTCAGCCTGACGGCAACGCGGCCCGAGCCGTTGTGCGAGACCTCGGCGCCCAGTTCCTCGAAGACGGCATGGACCAGCTTCGGGTCGATGTTCGCGCTGACGGGATGCGCGAAAAGCGCGTGGAGGATCTTGCGGTGGCGATGATTCATGGGCCGGCCCTTCTTGGCGGTTGTCCTTGCATCGCACATCTTCCGCGCTTTCCGGCGCGGCGCATTGCGCCGGATCAAGGACGCGGTGCAAGACGGCGCGCCGCGCGGCCGGCCGTCTCAGGCGCGGCCGTAGGTGTCCTCGAAGCGGACGATGTCGTCCTCGCCGAGGTAGGAGCCCGACTGCACCTCGATCAGCACCAGCGGGATCATCCCGGGATTCTCCATCCGGTGGACGCAGCCGAGCGGCAGGTAGACGCTCTCGTTCTCGCGCAGGAGGATCTCCTCCTCGTCGCGGCGCACGATGGCGGTGCCGGAGACCACGACCCAGTGCTCCGCGCGATGGAAGTGCTTCTGCAGCGAGAGCTTCGCGCCGGGGCGCACCTGGATCTTCTTCACCTGGAAGCGGTCGCCCATGATCAGGCCCTCGTAGTGGCCCCAGGGGCGATAGGCGCGGCGATGCTCGGTCGCTTCCTTGCGGCCCCTGGCCTTCAGCGCGTCCACGAGCTTCTTCACGTCCTGCGCGCGGTCGCGGTGCATCGCGAGCACGGCGTCGTCGGTGACGACCACCACCGCGTCCTCGAGGCCGACCACGCCGGTCAGGATCCCCTCGCTGCGGACGTAGCAGTTGCGGCTGTCGAGGATCTCGACCGGGCCGGTCGCGGCGTTGCCCGCGGCGTCCCTCGCGCTGATCTCCCACAGCGCCGCCCAGGAGCCGATGTCCGACCAGCCGATCGCGGCCGGCACCACGGCGGCGTGCTGCGTGCGTTCCATCACCGCATAGTCGATGCTGATCGAGGGGGCGGCGAGGAAGGGCTCGGCGGCGAGGCGGACGAAGTCCATGTCGCGCTTCGCGCCTTCGACGGCGGCGCGGACGGCGGCGAGCAGGCCGGGCGCGTGGCGCTCGAGCTCGGCGATCAGCACCGAGGCGGTCGCGACGAACATGCCGGAATTCCACAGGTGCCTGCCGCCGGCGAGGAACTCGGCCGCGCGGGCGGCGTCCGGCTTCTCGACGAAGCGGGCAATGTCGTGCACGCCGGGCAGGCCGGGAAGCTCGGCGCCCGTCTCGATGTAGCCATAGCCCGCTTCGGGCGCGGTGGGCTTCATGCCGAAGGTCACGATGCGGCCGGCGCGCGCGGCCGAGGCGGCGGCGGCGAGCGCGGCATGCAGCGCCGGCACGTCGGCGATCGCCGAATCCGCGGCCATGATCCACATGACAGTGCCGGGGCCGGCTTCCTCGGCGAGCAGGGCGGCCGCGGCGATGGCCGGGGCGCTGTTGCGGCCGGCGGGTTCGAGCACGATGCGCGCGTTGCGGCCGCGGAGCTGTTCGGCGACGAGGAAGCGGTGCGCCTCGTTGCAGACGGCCATGGGCGGCAGGAACCCCGGGCCTTCCGCGCGCGCGGCGGTCTCGGCGAGCATCGGCCGCTCCGAGGCCAGCGGCCAGAACTGCTTCGGATAGCCTTCCCGCGAGAGCGGCCAGAGGCGGGTGCCCGTGCCGCCGGAGAGGATCACGGGAAGGATCTGGGTATCTTGCGTCGTCATGGCGTCCGGCAGTCGGTTCGGGAGCGTGCTGTCTCGTGCGTTTCCCGTCCTATGCGATGCAAAGACGGCGAAGGGAAGGCATCTCGGCACAAGTTTGGCCGCGCTGTAGGATCGCCCGCGGAATTCGACGGAGGAGTTTGCGCGTGGTGGATGGCGAGGCCGGGTACGGGGTCCCCGCGGGATTCGTGCCGCGCCGGGCCGGCGGCCCCTTCCTGGAGCCGATCGGGCCGATCTGGCAGCGCGCGCAGGAGGGCGGGGCGGTCTTCGGCATCCGGCTGGAGCGCCGGCACTGCAACAACCAGGCGGTCGCCCATGGCGGCATGCTCGCGACCTTCGCCGACATCGTCCTCGGTATCGGGGGCGCGGAGCAGGCCGGCACGCCGGGGCATTTCGTGACGGTGAGCCTGGTGACGGACTATCTGGCGCCGGCGCCGCTCGGCACCTGGCTGGAATGCCGGCCGGGGCTGCTGCGGCGCACGGCCCGGCTGATGTTCGTGGAAGGTCGCTTCGAAGCCGATGGCGTGCCGGTGCTGCGCGCGAGCGGCGTGTTCAGCCTGCCCCGACCGAAGGGCTAGAGCCGTTCCCGTTCGCCCTGGCTCATGGCAATGTCTCCAGCCTGTGGTTTCTGTGGGCATCTTCACCCGATCGGGTGATTCCACCTGATCGGGATCTGCTCTAGTCCCCGACAGGGCGCCCCCTCCCGACTGCACGTCCTTCGACCAGCGCCACCAGCCAGTCACCGGACCGTGCGGCCCGCGGCCCTCCGCCTCGGGCCGGGAGCGCACAGCGCGACCGCGCCCAGACCGTCAGCAGCCATCGGAACGCCAGGGCACGGCGCGCAAGCCAAGCCGGCGAATGCCGGCGCCTGAGGCACAAAAGAAGCG
>JAFADX010000185.1 GCA_023424475.1 Pseudomonadota bacterium | reverse complement strand
CCCGTCCGAGACATCCATGCCGGCCCGCGCCAGCCCCGCGATCGCCTGGCCGAGCACCAGCCGCGGCTGCGGCAGGCGGTAACGCCGCGCGAGGAACCCTTCCGCGTCCGCCGGCAGGCTGCCCTGCAGCACCCTCAGGCCAAGTGTCCCGTCGCCGATGGTGCCCGAGACCCAGATCTCGTCGCCGGCCCGCGCCCCGGCCCGCGTCAGCGCCGCGCCGGGCACCACGGTGCCGAGGATGGTCAGCGACAGGCAGGTCGGCCCCGGCGTCGCCGTGGTGTCCCCGCCCAGCACGGCAAGGCCGAATTCGCGCTGGTCCTCGGCCAGCCCGGCGACGAAGCCCGCGATCCAGTCCTCGGAGGTTCCGCGCGCAAGGCTCGTCGTCATCAGGTAGCCGAGCGGCGCCGCGCCCATGGCCGCGAGGTCGGAGAGGTTCACCCGCAGCAGCTTCTTGCCCACCGTCCCGGGCGGGTCGCCCGGCAGGTAGTGCACCCCCTCGACCATCGCATCGGCGGCGATCACGAGCCGCCGGCCCGGCGGGATGTCGAGCACCGCCGCATCGTCGGCGAGGCCGAGCGCCCCCTCCCCCGCCAGCGGCAGGAAATGGCGCGCGATCAGCGCGAATTCCGCCGGCAGGCTCACCGCCCGGTCCCGAACTCCGCCGGGCGCAGCGCATGGGCCATGGCGTCGAGCACGCCATTGGCGAAGCGTGCCGTCTCGTCGTCGAGGAAGCCGCGCGCGACGTCGAGATACTCGTTGATGACCACGCGCGCCGGCGGCTCGTTGCCGTTCAGCAGTTCCGCCGCTGCCGCGCGCAGCAGGGCACGCAGCACGGGGTCGAGCCGTTCCAGCGCCCAGTCCTTCGACAGGTGCGCGCGGATCTCGGCATCCGCCTGTTCGGCCCGTGTCGCCGCGGCCTTCAGGATGGCCTCGAAGAGCGGGACGTTGGCAAGCGGCACGCGGCCGTCCTCGAACGCATCCTGCGCGATGGTGTCGCCGGCGCCGATGCGGTGGCGGATGAACTGCTGCGCGACCGTCTCGGCGCTCTCGCCGGTGTGCTCGCTCTGGAACAGCGCCTGCACGGCGGCGACGCGCGCCCCGGTGCGCGGGCGGCCGGTCGGTTTCGGGCGATGGTGCTGGCTCATCCGGCGAGACCCCAGCGGCGTGCGAGCGCGATCTGGCCGAGCACGGCATGGGCCGCCTCGGCGCCCTTGTTCATGCCGTCGTCGCGGGACCGTGCCTCGGCCTGCGCAAGCGTGTCCACCGTCAGCAGGCCGAAGCCGACCGCCGCGGCGCTCTGCGTGGAGACATCCATCACGCCCTGGCTGATCGCCTCGCAGATGAAGGTGTAGTGGTCGGTCTCGCCCTTCACGACGCAGCCGAGCAGCAGGAAGCCGTCCCAGCGCCCCGGCACCTTCAGCGCCATGGCGAGTGCCGCGGGCAGCTCGTAGCCGCCGGCGACCTCCGCCACCTCGACGGCAGCCTTCACGTCGGAGAGGACGCGCCGCGCGCCGCGCAGCATCCCGTCCACCACCTCGCGGTAATACGGGGCCTGGATGACGAGGATCCGCGGCGCGGGCCCGGGAAGGGCCGCGGCGCCGCGCTCGGGGGCGTCGATGGTGCTCAAGGGGCGGTGTCCGTGGGAATGGGCCGGGTCTCGACATCCTCGATGCCGTAGCCCTCGAGGCCAACGATCGGCCGGGGATGGTTCGACAGGCGGATCATGCGCCGCACGCCGAGGTCGGCGAGGATCTGCGCGCCGATGCCGTAGTCGCGCAGCTCCGGCGCCACGGCGCGGCCGCGGCCGCGGCGCAGCTGGTCCGACAGCCCGTCGGTGCGCCAGTCGCGCAGCAGCACGACGACGCCGCGCCCCTCGGCCTCGATCGCGCGCATCGCGCCGTGCAGGTCGCCGAGCGTGCGCCCGGCCACGAGGTCGTTCAGCAGGGAGGCGGCGTGCATGCGCACCAGCACCGGCTCGTCGCCGCTGACCTCGCCCTTGATCAGGGCAAGGTGCTCGCCGTCGGTCACGGTGCTGCCGTAGACGACCGCGCGCCACTCGCCGCCGATCGCCTGCGGGAGGATCGATTCCTCGACCCGGCGCACCAGGCGCTCCGTGCGGCGGCGATGGGCGATGAGATCGGCGATGGTGCCGAGCTTCAGCCCGTGATGCTGTGCGAAGGCGACGAGGTCCGGCATGCGCGCCATGGTCCCGTCGTCGTTCATGATCTCGCAGATCACGCCGGCGGGGTTCAGCCCGGCCATGCGCGCGAAATCGACCGCCGCCTCGGTGTGCCCGGCGCGGACCAGCGTGCCGCCGTCGCGCGCGACGAGCGGGAAGACGTGGCCCGGCGTGACGATGTGCTCGCGCCCGAGGTCCGGGTTGATCGCGACCGCGACGGTGCGCGCGCGGTCGGCGGCGCTGATGCCCGTGGTGACGCCGTCGCGCGCCTCGATCGAGACGGTGAAGGCGGTCTGGTGCCGCGTGCCGTTGGACTGCGCCATGAGCGACAGGCCGAGCTGCTCGACCCGGTGGCGCGTCATGGCGAGGCAGATCAGGCCGCGCGCGTAGCGGGCCATGAAGTTGATCGCGTCCGGCGTCGCGAACTGCGCGGGGATGACGAGGTCGCCCTCGTTCTCGCGGTCCTCGTCGTCGACGAGGATGAACATCTTGCCGCGCCGCGCCTCATCGAGCAGATCCTCGGTCGGCGAGATGAAGTCGTGGAAACTGGTCCGGACCGTGCCGGGCGCAGTGGTGGCGCTCATCGCTGGTACTCCCGCAGCCGCGCGACGTAGCGCGCCATCATGTCGGCCTCGATGTTGACCCTGTCGCCGGGCTGCAGCGTTCCGAAGGTGGTGACCGAGGCCGTATGGGGAATGATGTTGACCCCGAACACTTCCCCGTCAACCTCGTTGACCGTCAGGGAAACCCCGTCGATCGCAACCGATCCCTTGGGGGCGACGAAGGGGGCGATCGTCGCCGGCACGCGGAAGCGCCAGCGGACCGAGGCGTTCTCCGGCGCCGCGGAGACCACCTCCCCCACCCCGTCCACATGCCCCGCGACCAGGTGCCCGCCGAGCTCGTCCCCGAGCCGCAGCGCGCGCTCGAGGTTGATGCGCGTGCCGGCCTTCCAGGTGCCGACCGTGGTCTTCGAGACGGTCTCGGCCGAGCAGTCGACCGAGAAGGCATCGGCCGCCAGGTGCACGACCGTCAGGCAGACGCCCGAGCAGGCGATCGAGGCGCCGAGCGCGGCGGGTTCGGGCGCGGCGAGGAATTCCGGCGCGGTGCCGATGACGAGGCGCAGGTCGTGCCCGCCGCCGATCGGCTGCACCTCCCGCACCGTGCCGAGTGCGGTGACGATCCCGGTGAACATCAGGCGACCTCCAGGCGTTCGAACTCGGTCAGGACATCGGCGCCGAGGGGCCTGACCGCCACCCGCCGGAACCGAGGCATGGCGGCGAGCGCAGCGAGGCGCAAGCCCTCGGCCGCCGGCCAGCCCTCCGCCCCCATGATCCCGGGGGCATGGAACCAGGCGAGGCGATCGACCAGGCCCGCCCGCAGCAGGCCGGCGGCGAGGCCCGCGCCGCCCTCGGCCAGCACCCGTGTCACGCCGCGATGGGCCAGCGCCGCCAGCAGCGCGCGCAGGT
>JAFADX010000175.1 GCA_023424475.1 Pseudomonadota bacterium | reverse complement strand
GGCCTCTTCCGCCCCGCGGGATGCCAGGGCGCGGGCGACGGCCTCGCGGTCATAGGCGCAGCCGAGCACGCGGAGCGCCGCATCGCGATGGTGCTCGTGGTTCGTGTGCAGGCGGATCCACCGCCCGTCGCCGCAGCGGTAGAGGCCGGCGATCAGGTCCCACTCATGCGATTCGTGGCCCTCGACGCGCATGTGCCGCTCGGAATGGAACTCGGCCAGGGCGTGGGTCATGTCCACGCCGACGGGCTGTGCCGGGCCGCCGCGCGCCGCATGGATGGCGGCGGCGGCCGCGCCGGCCGCGGCGATGCTCGCCACCGCCGCGCTGCCCACGGCGAAGGAGGAAGGCAGGACCGGATCGGTCCCGGTCAGCCGCGTCGCGGGCCGCAGCCCCTCATCGAGGCCGGCCAGGCGCCAGAGGTCGCCCAGCGCGTCGTTCGGAGGTGTCGTCATGGGCCGAGCCTCGCGCGGTGCGCCCGCCCGGTCCAGCACCCTCGGCGCAGGGCGAACAGGATCGCGACGGAGGCCGGGCAGATTCCGGGCAGCACCGGCCCGCGCCGCCGGCGGAGAGATCCCCGCCCGCCACCGCGCCGGCGAAGCCCGCGGGCGGCAGGAAGATCCCTTGTGCCGTCATCCCCAGAGGCTCTCGAGGCTCTCCGCGCGTGCCTCGATCGCCGCGCGCCGCTTCACCTTGTGGGTCGGCGTCAGCAGCCCGTTCTCGATGGTGAAGGGGTCGGTGACGGTGAAGTGGCGGATGCGCTCGATGGTGGCGAGCTTGGCGTTCACCCGGCGCACCGCCTCGCCCACCTTGGCCGCCATGCCCTCGGCCGGGACGATCAGCGCGGCGATGCCGGGCCTGCCTTCTCCGGCGACGAGGGCCTGGTGGATCTCGGGCTCGGCCATCAGCAGCGATTCCACCTTGGCCGGGCTGACCATGTCCCCGCCCAGGGTCTTGATGAAGTCCCGCTTGCGGTCGGTGATGCGCAGGCAGCCATCCTCGATGACGCCCACGTCGCCGGTGTGCAGCCAGTGCCCGGTCTCGCCCGCGGGTGGGCGAAGGGCCGCGGCGGTCGCCTCGGGGTTGTTCCAGTAGCCGGTCATGACGAGGTCGCCGCGCACCAGGATCTCGCCGTCCGCGGCGATCCGCAGTTCGACGCCCTGGAGCGGCGGGCCGACGGTGTGCCGGCGGTTGGCCCAGGGCAGGTTGACCGAGACCACCGGGCCGGCCTCGGTCTGCCCGTAGCCCTGCAGCACCGGCAGGCCGAGCGCGAGGAAGAAGCCCGACAGTTCCGGGTCGAGCCGCGCGCCGCCCGAGACCATGGCGAGGAGCCTGCCGCCGAAGCGATCGCGGGCCTTGCGCCGGACCAGCCGGTCCAGCACCAGGTCCTGGACCTTCTCGACCAGGCCGAGCGGCGGCCCGTCCATCTTCCTCAGCCCGAGTTCGACGGCGCGCTCGAACAGCCGCCGGCGGAACGGGCTCTCCTTCTCGAGCCCGTGCATGATGCGCCCGCGCAGGACCTCGAAGAGGCGCGGCACGGCAGTCAGCACCGCCGGCCCGATCTCGGCGAGTTCGTGGGAAAGCCGGTCGGCGCCGCGGGAATAGACCACCTCCATGCCGACCGAGGGCAGCAGGAAGCCGCCCACGGTGTGCTCGTAGGAATGGGAGAGCGGCAGGAAGGAGAGGTAGGGCTTGCCGTCGAGCCCCAGGCGGTCGGCCAGCGGCACCACCCCGTCGCGGTTCGCGAGCAGCGCCCTGTGCGGCAGCATCACGCCCTTGGGCAGCCCGCCGGTGCCCGAGGTGTAGATCACGCAGGCCAGGCTGTCAGGCGGCAGCGCCTCGGCCTCCGCATGCAGGGTGGCGGCATCGCCCGTCGTCGCCAGCGCCTCCGCCCAGCCATGGGCCGGGATGCCGGCATCGGCGGGCGGATCCTCGACCGTGATCAGCAGGTCGAGGCCATGGGCGAGCGCCGCGCCTTCGAGCACCTTCTCGGCCAGCCGGCGGGTCGAGACGATCGCCGTCCGTGCCCCCGAATCGCGCAGGATATGCGCGTGGTCCGCGGCAAGGTTGGTGGTGTAGGTCGGCACGGTGACCGCGCCGATCGCCATGATGGCGGTGTCCGCGATGGGAAATTCCGGCCGGTTCTCGCTGACCAGCATCACGCGGTCGCCGGGGCCGACGCCCCGGGCGCGCAGGAAGGCGGCGACCGAGGCCACCTGCAGCGCGAAATCCCCCCAGCGGAGGCTCTGCCAGCGGCCGGCCTGCCAATGGCGGAACAGGGGCCGTCCGGCCCATTCGGCGGCGAGCGCCAGCATCATGGCCGGCAACGTCGGCCAGTTCCGCTGCGACTTGGGCATCGTGCCTCCCCGGGGACATGCGCGCATAACGGTGTAGGCGGCGCGGAAGCGCTTGGCCATGCTCCCGTTTGGCCTATATGGACGGCGTGAGCACGCACCCCCTTCAGACCCCCGCCCGCGCCCCCCTCGATGCCGCCGCCGCGCCCGATGCGGCGCTGCCGGTCTGGGACCTTTCCGACCTCTATGCCGCGCCGGACGACCCGCGCCTGGCGGCGGACCTCGACCGCGCCGAATCCGACGCGCGCGCCTTCGAGGAACGCTTCGCCGGCCAGTTGGCCGGGGCCACGGGCGATGCGCTGGCGCAGGCCATCTCGGACTACGAGGGGCTGTGGGAGCGGCTCGGCCGCGTCACCTCCTATGCCGGGCTGGTCTTCAGCGGCGACGCGCAGGACCCGGCGAACGGCCGCTTCTACCAGACCATGCAGGAGCGGGTGACGGCGATCTCCTCGCACCTGCTGTTCTTCACGCTCGAGCTCAACCGGCTCGAGGACCATGTGCTCGAGACGAAGGCCGGCGGATCGGAGGCGCTGCGGCGCTGGCGGCCCTGGCTGCGCGACCTGCGCGTCTTCCGCCCGCACCAGCTTTCCGACGAGGTCGAGAAGCTGCTGCATGAGAAGGAGGTCGCCGGGGCCTCCGCCTGGAACCGCCTGTTCGACGAGACCATCGCGAACATGAAGGTGACGGTGGGCGAGGAGGAGCTGACGGTCTCCGCCGCGCTCAACCGCTTCTCCGACCGCGACCGCGCGAAGCGCGAGGCGGCGGCGAAGGGCGTCTCGACGGCCTTCGGGGAGCGGGTGCGGCTCTTCGCGCTGATCACCAACACGCTGGCGAAGGACAAGGAGATCGAGGACAAGTGGCGCCACTACCCGCGCCCCGGATCCTACCGGAACCGCTCCAACATGGTCGAGGACGAGGTGGTGGACGCGCTGGTCTCGGCCGTCACGTCCAACTACGGTCGCCTGTCGCACCGCTACTACGCGATGAAGGCGAAGTGGCTCGGCCTGCCGATCATGCAGCACTGGGACCGCAACGCGCCGCTGCCGGACGAGGATGACCGCCGCATCCCCTGGCACGAGGCGGTGGAGCGCGTACTCAATTCCTACGCCGCCTTCAGCCCGGAACTCGCTGCGATCGGCAGGCGCTTCTTCGACAAGCCCTGGATCGATGCCGCGCTGCGGCCGGGCAAGGCCTCGGGCGCCTTCGCGCATCCGACGGTGCCCTCCGCGCATCCCTATCTGCTGCTGAACTACCATGGCAAGTCGCGCGACGTGATGACGCTGGCCCACGAGCTCGGCCATGGGGTCCACCAGATCCTCGCCGGCGCGCAGGGCTACCTGATGTCCTCGACGCCGCTCACGCTGGCCGAGACGGCGAGCGTGTTCGGGGAGATGCTGACCTTCCGCGCCGTGCTCGACGCCGAGACCGACCCGAGGCGCCGCCGCGCGATGCTCGCGGGCAAGGTCGAGGACATGCTGAACACGGTGGTCCGCCAGATCGCCTTCTACCGCTTCGAGACCCTGCTGCACGACGAGCGCCGCAAGGGCGAGCTCTCCGCCGAGCGCATCGCGGAACTGTGGATGCAGGTGCAGACGGAAAGCCTCGGCCCGGCCTTCGAGTTCACGCCCGACTACGGCGTCTACTGGGCCTATATCCCGCACTTCATCCATTCGCCCTTCTACGTCTACGCCTATGCCTTCGGGGATTGCCTGGTGAACGCGCTCTACGGCGTGTACCGCGACGGCGGCGTGACGGATTTCGAGGCGAAGTACCTCGACATGCTGCGCGCCGGCGGCACCAAGCGGCACAAGGAACTGCTGGCACCCTTCGGCCTGAACGCCGCCGATCCTGCCTTCTGGACCAAGGGTCTCGACGTGATCTCCGGCTTCATCGACGAACTCGAGCGCGCGGATGGCTGAGAAGGAGGGCTCGACGCTCTTCGGCGAGGCGCGGCGCATGCTGCGCACCTCCGGCGCGGTGACGGGCATCGCGGCGCGCGTCGCCGGCCAGCGCCTCTTCGGCATGAAGGGCGACAGCGGCGCCCATGCCGAGGACCTCAAGGCCATCCTCGGCGGGCTCAAGGGCCCGATGATGAAGGTGGCGCAGTTCCTCTCGACCGTGCCGGACGCGCTGCCGCCGGAATACGCGAAGGAACTGGCGACGCTGCAAGCCAATGCGCCGCCCATGGGCTGGCCCTTCGTGCGGCGCCGCATGGCGAGCGAACTCGGCCCCGCCTGGGAATCGCGCTTCGCCGCCTTCGAGCGTGAGGCGGCGGCCGCGGCCTCGCTCGGGCAGGTGCACCGCGCCGTGCTGCCCGATGGGCGCCGCGTCGCCTGCAAGCTGCAGTACCCGGACATGGCGAGCGTGGTGGAGGCCGACCTGCGCCAGTTGAAGATCGCCATGGCGATCTACCGGCGCATGGACCCGACGCTGGAGAACGACGAGGCCTATGCCGAACTCGCCGACCGGCTGCGGGAGGAACTGGACTACCTGCGCGAGGCCGCGCAGCAGCGCCTCTATGGCCTGATGCTGAAGGGCGTGCCCGGCGTGCGCGTGCCCGAGCCGGTGGAGGGCTTCTGCACCCGGCGCCTGCTGACCATGACCTGGCTCGAGGGCCGCGCCATCCAGGCCCGCATCGACGAGGACCCGCCGCCCGAGGAGCGCGCCGCCTATGCCCGTGCGCTGTTCCGCGCCTGGTATGTGCCGCTCTACCGCTACGGCGTGATCCATGGCGACCCGCATCTCGGCAACTACCAGGTGCGCGGGGACTGCCCGGAGAATGGCGGCTGGGGGATCAACCTGCTCGATTTCGGCGTGATCCGTGTCTTCCCGCCCGCCTTCATCGGCGGCGTCATCATGCTCTACGAGGCGGTGCGCGACGACGACTTCGACAAGGCGGTCGAGGCCTACCGCATCTGGGGCTTCCGCGATCTCAAGCGGGAGACGATGGAAGTGCTGACCATGTGGGCGCGCTTCCTCTACGAGCCGCTGCTCGACAACCGCGTGCGGCCGATCCAGGTCAGCGACGACCCGAACTACGGCCGGAAGATTGCCGAGCAGGTCCATGCCGGGCTGAAGCGCACCGGCGGCGTTCGGGTGCCGCGGGAATTCCCGCTGATGGACCGCGCGGCGATCGGGCTCGGCTCGGTCTTCCTGCGGCTCGGCGCCAAGGTGAACTGGCACGACCTGTTCCACGAGCTGATCGCCGACTTCGACGGGGCGAGGCTCGCCGAACGGCAGAAGGCGGCGCTGGCCGAGGCGGGGGTCCCGGGGGCAACCTAGAGCCGTTCCCGTTCGCCCTGGCTCACGGCAACGTCTTTAGCCCTTTGTTTCTGCGAGCATCTTCACCCGATCAGGTGAGGCCACCTGATCGGGATCTGCTCTGGAGCCCTTTCGATCAGGGCCCGCACCGGCCCGCACCCCCCGCCCGGCCACCCGACGACGATATCCTGGATGGGCGGCCGGCCGGGGGTGCGGGCCGGCGCCGGTTCCGGCAGATCGGAACATGCTCCAGGCGCCGCGAGGCGCGGCGGATGTCACGGGCGGATGCTGGACACCCCGCCGCGCCGCCTGTAGGTGCGACAGCTGACACTTGGGCGCAGGGAGGTCCCCCGCATGAGGCTTGCGGTCCTGAAGGAACGGCGGAACGGGGAGACCCGGGTCGCGGCAACTCCCGAGACGGTCAAGAAATACATCGGCATGGGACTCGAGGTCGCGGTGGAGCAGGGGGCGGGCACCGCCTCGGGCTTCATCGATGCCGCCTATGCCGAGGCCGGTGCGACGCTCGCCGCCTCCGCCACGGATGCGCTGGCCGGGGCCGGCATCGTGCTCAAGGTCCGTGCGCCCACGGATGACGAATTCGCCGCCATCGGCAAGGGCACTCTGCTGATCGGCACGCTGGCAGCCGACGCCGATGCCGCCGCGCGCTATGCCGGGGCGGGGATCGAGGCCTGCTCGATGGAACTGCTGCCGCGTATCACCCGCGCGCAGTCGATGGACGTGCTCTCCTCCCAGGCCAACCTCGCGGGCTACCGCGCGGTGATCGAGGCGGCCGCCGCCTACGACAAGGGCTTCCCGATGATGATGACGGCGGCGGGCACCGTGCCGGCCGCCAATGCCTTCGTCATGGGCGCAGGCGTCGCCGGGCTGCAGGCCATCGCCACCGCCCGGCGCCTCGGCGGCCGGGTCTCGGCGACCGACGTGCGGCCGGCGGCGAAGGAGGAGATCAAGTCCCTCGGCGCGTCCTTCGTCGGCTATGAGGACGAGGAGAGCAAGGCGGCCCAGACCGCGGGCGGCTATGCGAAGCAGCTCTCGGCAGAGTTCTACGCCAAGCAGGCCGAGGTGGTCGCCGCGCATATCGCCAAGCAGGATGTCGTGGTCTGCACCGCCCTGGTGCAGGGGCGCAAGGCGCCGACGCTGGTGACCGCGGCGATGGTCGCGGCGATGAAGCCGGGCTCGGTCATCGTCGACATCGCCGCCGATGCGGGCGGCAACTGCGCGCTGACCCAGCCGGGCGAGATGGCCGTCACCGAGAATGGCGTGAAGATCCTCGGCTTCACCAATTGGCCGGGGCGGCTGCCCGCGGCGGCCTCGGCGCTCTATGCGCGCAACCTCCTCACCTTCCTGTCCACCTTCTGGGACAAGGACGCGAAGGCACCGAAGCTGCCGGAGGAGGACGAGATCGTGAAGGGCGTCACGCTGACGCGTGGCGACGCCGTGGTCCATCCGCTGATGAAGCCGGCGGCTTGAGGGGGCAGGGACGATGAACGCGACGGAACTCGCAACCCAGGCCCAGTCCATGGCGCAGCGCGCGCTGGAACTGGCCGAGCAGGCGCGCCAGGCGGCCGAGACGGTGGCCCCGGTCGCCGCGGCGGCCGAGCCCTTCCTCTACCTGCTGACGATCTTCCTGCTGGCCTGCTTCGTCGGCTACCACGTGGTCTGGAACGTCACCCCGGCGCTGCATTCGCCGCTGATGGGCGTGACCAACGCCATTTCCTCGGTGATCGTGGTGGGCGCGATGCTCGCGGCCGGCACCGCCGATACGACGGTGGCGCGGATCTTCGGCTTCATCGCCGTCACCCTGGCGGCGGTGAACATCTTCGGCGGCTTCATGGTGACGCGCCGGATGCTCGCCATGTTCAAGAAGAAGGGGGGCTGAGCCGATGGGTTCCACGCTCTCGACCCTCGCCTACCTGGTCGCCTCCGTCCTCTTCATCCTGGCGCTCCGCGGGCTGAGCCACCCCGAGACCAGCCGCCGCGGCAACCTCTACGGCATGATCGGGATGGGCATCGCCATCCTGGCGACGCTGTTCCACCACGGCATGGGCTTCGGCGGCATCGTCCTGATCATCGCGGGCCTGGCCATCGGCGGCTCGGTCGGCGCCGTGGTCGCCCAGCGCATCCAGATGACGGCGCTGCCGCAGCTCGTCGCCGCCTTCCACTCCCTGGTCGGCCTGGCGGCGGTCTTCGTCGCCGCGGGCGCCTTCTACGCGCCGTCCTCCTTCGGGATCGGCACGCATGGGCATATCCACACCCAGTCGCTGGTCGAGATGTCGCTCGGCGTCGCGATCGGCGCCATCACCTTCTCGGGCTCGGTGATCGCCTTCGCGAAACTGGCGGGGAAGATGTCCGGCGCGCCGATCACCTTCGCCGGGCAGCACTGGCTGAACCTCGCGCTCGGCATCCTGCTGCTGGTGCTGATCGGCATCTTCGTCGCGACCGGCTCGGGCGTGCTGTTCTGGCTGATCGCGATCCTGTCCTTCGCGCTCGGCTTCCTGCTGATCATCCCGATCGGGGGGGCGGACATGCCGGTGGTGGTGTCCATGCTGAACAGCTATTCGGGCTGGGCGGCGGCGGGGATCGGCTTCACCATCGGCAACCTGCTGCTGATCATCACCGGCGCGCTGGTCGGCGCCTCGGGCGCGATCCTGTCCTACATCATGTGCAAGGGCATGAACCGCAGCATCATCAACGTGCTGCTGGGCGGGTTCGGCTCGGAAGGCGGCGCGGCCGCGGGTGGCGGCGACGCGGGCGACCGCCCGCCGGTCAAGGCGGGCTCCCCGGAAGACGCCGCCTACATGATGAAGAACGCGCAGAAGATCATCGTCGTGCCCGGCTACGGCATGGCGGTGGCCCAGGCCCAGCAGGTGCTGCGGGAGATGGCGGACCTGCTGAAGAAGGAAGGCGCGGAGATCAAGTACGCGATCCACCCCGTCGCCGGCCGCATGCCGGGCCATATGAACGTACTGCTGGCCGAGGCCAACGTGCCTTATGACGAGGTCTTCGAACTCGAGGAGATCAACCCCGAATTCGCCGATGCCGACGTCGCCTTCGTCATCGGGGCGAACGACGTGACCAACCCGGCGGCGAAGACGGACAAGTCCTCGGCCATCTACGGCATGCCGATCCTCGATGTGGAGCGCGCCAAGACGGTCTTCTTCGTCAAGCGCGGCATGGCCTCGGGCTATGCGGGCGTGGAGAACGAGCTGTTCTTCCGCCCGAACACCATGATGCTCTTCGGCGATGCCAAGAAGGTGACGCAGGAGATCGTGCAGGCGCTGCAGAGGTAGCGCCCCCCGCGCAGCCGGAAGGGCCTGCCCGCGACGTGCGGGGAGAGGGCCCTTCCGCCTTTCGCGCGGCGGCGCTGGGGCCGCCCCGGCGCGCCGCCGCCTGGGCCGCGCCGGTTCGCGCTTCCGGACCTCGCGGCGCCGGATATCCGAGGCTTCGCCTTCGCTTCATCGCTGATCATGGCGAAGGCCGCCATGCAGGGCGCCGGCATCGCGCTGCCGCCGGCGCGCGAATGGCGGGCCGGCCGCCTCGCACGCCCCTTCGCAGAGGAGGTCGAGACCGGCGCCCATTGGCTGACGCGGCTCATCTCCCGGCGCGAAACCCAGGCGATGGCAGCGTTCCGGGCCTGGCTCGCGGCCGAGGCGAGCCTGGCATAGCCGCGGGGCAGGCTGAAAACGCGAAAACCGCGGCCGGTGGGCATCCCCACCCCGCGGTTCTGCGTGGCCCGGCTTGGGCAGGCCCGATCCGGGGACCGGGCCGCGGGCTCAGAAGCCCTCGCGCTCCAGGCGCTTGCGCTCGACCTTGCGGGCGCGGCGGACGGCCTCGGCGGCCTCGCGCGCGCGGCGCTCGGACGGCTTCTCGTAGTGACGGCGAAGCTTCATCTCGCGGAAGACGCCTTCACGCTGCAGCTTCTTCTTCAGCGCCTTCAGCGCCTGGTCGATATTGTTGTCCCGAACGACGACTTGCACGCGGCGCAACCTCCTGCGCGAACTGGGTTTCAGAAAGCACGAAAAGCAGGCGCGACCGGTCGCCCGGTCCGCTTCGCGGCAGCGTGTAGCACGGATTCGTAACGCCCCGGAAGCCCTCGCTTGCGTGCCGAGGGCCCTATATGTGTGCTGCACAACCGATTTTCCCACTCCCGGAGCGCCATGGCCATCCTGAAGATCGCCCGCATGGGCCACCCTGTCCTTCTCGGCCGGGCGGAGGAGGTCGAAGACCCCGCGGCGCCGGACATCCGGCGCCTGGTCGCCGACATGGCCGAGACGATGGAGGATGCGGGCGGCATCGGCCTCGCCGCCCCGCAGGTCCATGTGCCGCTGCGCCTCTTTGTCTGGCGCACGGGGGCGGGCGGCATCTCGGCCCTGATCAACCCGGTCCTGGAGCCGGTGGGGGACGAGAGCGAGCTCGGCTGGGAGGGCTGCCTGTCCATTCCCGGCCTGCGCGGCGCGGTCCGCCGCCATGCCCGGCTGCGCTTCAGCGGCCTCGACATGGATGGGCGCGAGGTTGCCGGCGAGGCGGCGGGCATCACCGCCCGCGTGATGCAGCACGAGACCGACCATCTGGACGGCGTGCTCTACCCGATGCGGATGGAGGATCTCTCCCAGTTCGGCTTCGTCGAGGAACTCGCCCGCGCGACGCAGGCGCGCGCCACGAAGGAGGAGGCATGACCACGCTGAATGACGCCGACCGGGCGGCGCGGGACGCCGCGCTGCGCGCCATGGTGCCGCTGGTGCCCAGGATGGGCTGGAGCCGCGCCGCGATCGCCGCGGGCCTCGCCGGGGCGGGCCTGCCGGCTGAGGAGGCTGGGATCCTGTTTCCCCGGGGCCCCGTTTCTGCCGTCGACGCCTGGCTCGACCAGGCGGACCGGGAGATGGCGGCGGCCGTGGGCGATCTGACCGGCCTGCGCACCCCGGGCCGGATCCGCGCCCTGGTCGAGGCACGGCTGCGGCTCGCGGCGCCGCACAAGGAAGCCCTGCGGCGGGCGATGGCGCTGCTGGCATTGCCCTGGAACGCGGCGCTGGCGGTCAGGACCGGCGCCCGGACCGCGAATGCGATCTGGCAGGCCGCGGGCGACCGCTCGTCCGACGTTTCCTGGTACACGCGGCGGATGAGCCTGGCGGCGATCTATGGCGCCACCCTGGCCTTCTGGCTCCGCGACGACACCGAGGATCCCGGCCCGGCGCTCGCCTTCCTGGAGCGGCGGATGGCAGGGCTGGCACGTCTGGGACGCTGCCGGAAACGGCTTTCCGGGGCCGCGGCGGCGTGAGGTTGGACCAATCTCTTCACGCTGGGATGCAACTGGTTGGTTCCGCTGGCGTTTGATACAAATTTTCAGTTTTCCCCGGGCTCGGCAGGCGGTATGAGCGCGGACAGGACTCCTGCCACCGCACGGCGAATCGTGAGGGTCGGCGGGGCCACTCCTCACGCAAGGGAGCGCCCGGCGCCCATGAGCAAGACCCGCACCTTCATCGCCGCGCTCTGCGGTGTCGCCATCGCCGCGCCGGCCTTCGCCGCCGGCTGCCTGCGGCCGGAGGAGCGCGAGGCGCTCGATGTCCGCGCGCTGCGCACCTACCTCATGGTGAGCGCGCTGCAATGCCGCCAGGCCGAGCCGTACAACCGCTTCATCCGCCAGTTCGGCGGCCAGTTGAGCAGCGCCGACCGGACGGCCTCGGCGCATTTCACCCGCACCTATGGCAGGCAGGGGCGCACGCGCCTCGACTCGTTCAACACCTCGCTCGCGAACGAGCATTCCCAGGATGCGGTCCGTGCCGGGTCCTTCTTCTGCACCGATGCCACGGCGCTGTTCCAGCAGGCGCTCTCGACCCCGGCATCGGACCTCGCGAAGTTCGCCGTGCAGCGCAACATCCCGGTGTCCTATGACGCCGAGGACTGCGGGGCGGCGCCTTCGCGCGCAACCCGCGCGCGCGCGACGCGCTCCGCCCGCCACCGCTGACGCGACGCGCGGCGCCAGGCATGCGAAGGGGCGGCCCCAGGGCCGCCCCTTCTGCGTTTCAGGCCGGCCGCGCGCCACCCGCCCGCCAGGCGAAGGAACGATCCGCGGCCCGTCCGGCGCCGAAGGGGGAGCGAAGCGCACCCTTCCTCCCTTCGGGTGCGCCGGGCCCGAGGTCAGCGGATGATGATCTCCACGCGGCGGTTCTGCGGCTCGCGGACATTGTCCGCGGTGGCGACCAGGGGATGGGTCTCGCCGAAGGCGGTGACCTCGATCTCCTGCTGCGGCACGCCGAGGCGGACGAGTTCCGCGGCCACGGTTTCGGCCCGGCGGCGTGAGAGGACCTGGTTGTACTGCACGGTGCCCGATCGATCCGCGTGGCCCGCGACCTCGATCCGCGTGGTGCGTTGCGCACGGGCCTGCTGCGCGGCCTCACCGATGATCTGGCGCGCACGCTCGTTCAGGACCGCACTGTTCCAGTCGAAGAAGACCAGGAAGGTGCGGCTGGGGGCCGGTGCGGCGGCGGCCGGCGGTGCCGGCGGGCCGGGGCGGTTGAAGGCGTAGCGCAGCCCAAGCATCAGGGAGTGGTTGTAGTTGTCGGGCTCCACGGTGCCGCGTGCGACGACGGCGCCCGTGGCGGGGTCGTCGAAGCGTGCCTGGAGGCGCGGCTGCAGGGTGCCGAGAAAGCGATACTCCGCGGTCAGCGTCAGCCCGGGTGCGAACTGGAGGGGAAAGGACAGGCCGGCGATGCCCTGGTAGGCGAACTGGCCGTCGCTGTCGTTCACGGTCATGCGCAGGGCGCCGTTCTGGCCGATGCCGCGCACGCCGGACCAGTCGGTGACGATGTAGCCGGCGCCGAAACCGACATACGGAACGACCGGCCCGATCACGGCGAGATCGAGCAGGACATTGCCCATGACGCCCCAGCTTTCCTGGCGCCCCCCGAAGGCGTCGGTGCTGGCCCAGCCGGCAACGCCCGAGACGCTGTCGAGCGAATTGTTCCGCCAGGATCCCTCGATCTCGGCACGCAGGCCATTGCCGAACCCCCAGCCGAGGCTGAGCACGCCGGCGAATCCGGGTTCGAACCCGATGGAGCCTGTCGGGAGGTAGCCCGCGCCCCGCAGGGCGGCGCTGAGGGAACCGTCGAGATTGAGGTCCGTGTCGGGGACGAAGTTCGTGCCGGCGCCGCCGGCGACATATGGCCCGGTCACGAACTGGCTCTGTGCCTGCTCCTGAGCCAGCGCGGGCCCCGGCAGGGCTGGAAGCGACAGGATCGCGATCGCGAGCGCGAGGCGACGGGGGGAGGCAGCCAAAGCCATGGGGACAGTCTATGCCGGACAGGTCAACGAATTGTGCCGGACCGCACTGTGGCTCGCAACGCAGAAAGGGGCGCCTTTCGGCGCCCCTATCCGAGGAAGTGTCGCGAGGAGCGAACGCTTAGAGACGTTCCCGTTCGCCCTGGCTCGCGGCAACGTCTCCAGCCCCTTGTTTCCGCGAGCATCTTCACCCGATCAGGTGAGGCCACCTGATCGGGATCTGCTCTAGTGGAGGACGATCTCCACGCGGCGGTTC
>JAFADX010000006.1 GCA_023424475.1 Pseudomonadota bacterium | reverse complement strand
GGCGTGGCCGTGGTCCTCGCCCTGGAGGGCATGCTTTATGCCGTCGCGCCCGCCGCGATGCGGCGCGCCCTGCGGACGCTGGCCGAGGCGCCGGAGGCCCGGCTGCGCGCCGGCGGGCTCGCCGCCGCGGTCATCGGCGTCGCCGTCGCCTGGCTGCTGCATGGCTGATGATGCCCTCTGCAGGGTTTCGATGCATGATCGCCCCTCACCCTGGCATGGGGTGCGCGGCACACGAGTTGCTCACCCCGATGGGAGTTCCCGCATGAGGTTGCCCAGCATGCGCTTCGCCGTCCTCGCCCTGGCCGCCTTCGTGGCCGCAGCGCCGCTGGCGCCGGCGGCCCGGGCGCAGAATCCGCCCGAGACCTTCGCACCCCTGGCGCGGCGGTTGCTGCCCGCGGTGGTGAACATTTCCTCGACCCAGGTGGTCCGGCCCCGGCCGGGCCGGCCCGACGCGCCGGACGTGCCGCAGGCCCCCCCCGGCAGCCCCTTCGAGGAGTTCTTCCGCGACTTCTTCAACCGCAACCGCCCCGATGGCGCGCCGGCGCCGCAGCAGCGGCCGCAGCGGCGCGGGCAGTCCCTCGGCTCGGGCTTCGTCATCGATGCCGAGCAGGGCATCGTCGTGACCAACAACCACGTCATCGACGGCGCCGACGAGATCAACGTCATCCTCGCGGACAACACCACGATCCGGGCGGAACTGCTGGGCACCGACCCGCGCACCGACATCGCCGTGCTGCGCATCCGCACCGACAAGCCCCTGACCGCGGTCCAGTGGGGCAATTCCGACGAGGCGCTGGTCGGCGACTGGGTGCTCGCGATCGGCAACCCCTTCGGCCTCGGTGGCTCGGTGACCGCGGGCATCGTCTCGGCGCGCGGGCGCGACATCCGCCAGGGCCTCTACGACGACTTCATCCAGACCGACGCCGCGATCAACCGCGGCAATTCCGGCGGCCCCCTGTTCAACCTGCGGGGCCAGGTGATCGGCATCAACACCGCGATCTACTCGCCCTCGGGCGGGTCGATCGGCATCGGCTTCTCGATCCCCTCGAACCTCGCCCAGCACATCGTGGCCCAGCTGCGCGACGACGGGCGGGTGCGCCGCGGCTGGCTCGGGGTGAACATCCAGCAGGTGACCGACGAGATCGCCGAGGCACTGCGCCTACCCGGCGGCGCGCGCGGCGCGCTGGTCGCGCGGTCCCAGGACGAAGGCCCCGCCGCGCGCGCCGGCATCCGCTCGGGCGACGTGATCCTGCGCTTCAACGGCGCCGAGGTGCGGGAGATGCGCAACCTGCCGCGCATCGTCGCCGACACCAGGGTCGGCGCCGAGGTGCCGGTGGTGATCTGGCGCGACGGCAAGGAGGAGACCGTCACCGTCACCCTGGGCGAGTTGCCCACCGAGCAGGCGCAGGCCGGCGCCGGCCCGCAGGCGCCGCAGCCGGCCGAGCCGGTGGAACTCGCGGGCCTCGGCCTGCGCGTCGCCGAGATCACCGACGAGCTGCGCCAGCGCTTCAACCTGCGGGCCGAGCAGCGCGGCGTGGTGATCGTCGAGGTCGCCCCGGACAGCCCCGCGGCCGAGCGCGAGCTGCGCCCCGGCGACGTGATCCTCGAAGTGCAGCAGGAGCGCGTCTCGACCCCCGCCCAGGTGCAGGAGCACATCGCCAAGCTGCGCCAGCAGAACCGCGGCGTCGCGCTGTTTGCGGTGGAAGGCCGGGGCGGCCAGCGCTTCGTGCCGCTGCGCCTGCGCGGCGAGCGCGGCTCGCCGGGCTAACCACCCGTGCCCGGGGGCGCCCGTCGTTCCCGGGCACGCCTTGATCGGCGGCGCCGGCCGGCGGGCCGGCACGCAGATGCAGCGGCCTCCCGAAGTTGTGCCATGGGATTGCCGCGCTGCCATGCGACGAGTTGGCTGTGCCCGCCTGGCTCACCGCCGTCGCGCCGCCCCTTTCCCGGTCACGCGACTGGCTGGGCGGGGTGGCTGCGGCCCTCTTCGGGCTCCTCGTCGTCCATCACGCCTTCGGCGGCTCGATCCTTCCGGTCTCGCATACCGGCTGGATGCTGTCCGGGCGCCTCGGACCGGACCCGGTGCAGTACTGGCTCGGCTGGACCGCCTTCCGGCAGGACGAATGGCGCTGGCCGCCGGGGGCCAATCCGGGATGGGGGATGGAACTCGCCTCCTCCGTCTTCTACGCGGATGCCATTCCGGTGCTGGCCTTCGGCTTCAAGGCGCTGCGCCGGGTGGTCGAGGTCCCGCAATACTGGGGATTGTGGATCTACGCCTGCGGCGCGCTGCAGGGGCTCGCCGCCTGGCTGCTGATGGGGGCGGTGACGCGCGACGCGCTGGCACGCTTCGCCGCGTCGGGCCTCTTCGTCCTCCAGCCGATGGTGCTGGCGCGGCTGGGCGGGCATTTCGCGCTGGGCGGGCAGTTCCTGCTGCTGGCCGGGCTGTGGCTCTGCGTCACGCCGGGGCAGGGAGCGCGCAGGGGCATGGCCTGGGCGTTGCTCACGGGCCTGGCCGCGCTGGTCCAGGCCTATCTCCTGCCGATGGTCGCCGCGCTGTGGGCGGCGGACTGGCTTGCGCGGATTCCGGCGCAGCGTGGCTGGCCGCTCGCCGCCGAGGGCATCGGCGTGCCCGTGGCGGGGTTGCTGTGCCTGTTCCTCGCCGGCTTCTTCCTTCTTTCGGATGGGTTGGGCGGCACCTGGGGCGGCTACGGGCGGATGCAGCTCGATCTGCTGGCGCCGTTCGACGCGGGGGATTGGGGCGGCCTGCTGCCGGACATCCGGACGGCGGAGCACCCCGATGCCGGCAATTCCTATCCCGGCCTCGGCGCCCTGGCGGTGATGGCGCTCGGCCTTGGGGCCTGGCTGGCCGGGCCGCACCCCCGGCCGTGGCCGTCCCGGCCGCTGCTGGCGGCGCTGCTCGGGCTGCTGCTGTTCGCCGTCTCGCATTGCATGGTGGTCGGCGGCATCGAGCGCCTGCACCTCCCGCTGCCCGAGGCCCTGGTCGCGCGGCTGGACGCCCTGCGCGCGTCCGAGCGCTTCTTCTGGCCGGTGGCCTATGCCGCGCTGTTCGGCGCCGCCGCGGCCCTGGTCCGGCGCCTGGGGTCGCGGCGCGCGGGCCTGGTGCTCGCCGCCGCCCTCGGGCTCCAGGGGCTGGACCTGCAACCCGGCTTCGCGCGGCTGCAGCACTATTTCGTGCCGCAGCCGCCGATGCTGGCCCTGGACCTCGCCGATCCGTTCTGGGCGCGGGCTGCGCGGCGTTATGCGGCGATCCGCGTGGTGCCGACGGGAATGCAGGCGCCGAACTGGGAAGCGGTCTCGGTCTATGCGGCGAGCAGCGGGCTCGAGACCGACGCGGTCTATCTCGCCCGGGTCTCCCCGCGGGCGGCCGCACGGGTGAACGCCCGCGTCGCCCGCGTCCTCGCAGAAGGGCGGCACGAACCGCGGACCCTCTATGTGCTGGGGGACGACGCGGCGCTGGCGCGGGCGCGCGCGGGCATGGATCCGGCGCGCGACCTGCTCGCCCGCTTCGACGGGCGCTGGGTCCTGGCGCCGGACTGGCACGTTCAGGCCGTGGCGAAATCCTCTGCGCGATAGCCCTGGGCGAAGAGCAGCGCGCGCAGGTCGCCGTGTTCCACCCGCGCCCGTGCCGCCGCCGCGACCACGGGCTTGGCCCGATACGCCACGCCGAGCCCCGCCGCCTGGATCATGTCGAGGTCGTTGGCGCCGTCGCCGACCGCGAGCGTGGCATCCAGCCCGATCCCTTCCTCCGCCGCGAGCCGCTTCAGCGTCGCGAGTTTCGCGTTGCGCCCGAGGATCGGGTCGGCGACATGGCCGGTGAGGCGCCCATCGGCCTCGAGGAGCGTGTTCGAGTGATGTTCGTGGAAGCCCACCAGCGCGGCGACGCGGCCGGTGAAGAAGGTGAAGCCGCCGGAGACCAGCGCGCAGCGCGCGCCGTTCGCGCGCATGGTCGCGACCAGGTCGCGCGCGCCGGGCATGAGTTCGGTCTCCGCCCAGGTGCGTTCCATCGCCGCGACGGGCAGGCCCTTCAGCATGCCGACGCGCTCGCGCAGGGCGCCCTCGAAGTCGAGTTCCCCGTTCATCGCGCGCTTCGTGATCGCGGCGATGCGGTCCTTGATGCCGGCCTGGCCGGCGAGCTCGTCCAGCGTCTCGGTGGTGACGATGGTGCTGTCCATGTCTGCGATGAGCAGCCGCTTGCGCCGGCCCGCCGCGGCCTGGGCGATGACGTCGATCGCCTGGCCTTCGAGCGCGGCGCGCGCCGCGGCGTCGGCCTGCTCCGGCGCGAGATCCGCGAAGGGCAGGTCGGCCGCTTCCTCGGCCGCCAGCCAGTCCGGCGTGCCGGCGGCGGCGCCGAGGGCGACGAGCGCGTCGCGCGCGGCATGGAGCATCGCGGAGGAAAGGCCGCCACGCGGGGCAACCAGGGTCAGAACATGGTCCATGGATGCCGGGATATGCCCGTGCCATGACGCAGGATCAACCGCCCGCCCTGCTGCTGGCCGGCCCGACCGCGAGCGGCAAGTCCGCGCTCGCGCTGGCCATCGCCGAACGCTTCGGCGGCACGGTGATCAACGCGGACAGCATGCAGGTCTATCGCGAGTTGCGGATCATCACCGCCCGGCCGACCGAGGCGGAGGAGGCGCGCGTGCCGCACCGCCTCTACGGCGCGCGGCCCGCGGCGGAGGCGGCCAGCGTCGCCTGGTGGCGGGGCGCCGCGCTGGCCGGGATGCAGGCGGCGCGGGAGGCGGGGCGCCTGCCGATCCTCTGCGGCGGGACCGGGATGTATCTCGCGTCGCTGACTCAGGGCCTGTCGGACATTCCCCCGGTCCCGCCCGCGGCGCGGGAGGAGGCGCGCCGCCTGCTGGCAGCCGAAGGCGCGGCGGCGCTGCATGCCCGGCTGGCGGCGGACG
>JAFADX010000393.1 GCA_023424475.1 Pseudomonadota bacterium | reverse complement strand
CCCCCACCCGGCCACCCAACGACAGTATCCTGGATGGGTGGCCGGGTGGGGGTGCGGGCCGGTGCCGGTTCCGACAGATCGGAGGAACATGCTCTAGCGGGCTGGCCGGCGATAGGAGCGGTGGCAGGCGCCGCAGGTCGCCCCCGTCTGGCGGAAGGCGTTCGGCAGCGCCGCCGCGTCGCCCGATGCCGCGACGGTGCGCAGCGCCTGCAGTTGCGTGACCATGTTGCCCGCGGCCTGCTCGAATCCGGCGCGTTCCGACCATACGGCCGGCAGCGCCCGGGTGTCGCCGCTGCCGCTCCCCGCCGGGAAAAGCGGGGGCATCCGCTGGAAGAAGGCGATCATGTCGTCGATCTGCGGCACCAGGCCGCGCGGATCGCCGCGGGAATCGGAGACGGCCTTGATCGCCTCCATGTGCCGCGCCATGCCCTTCAGGCCATCCCGGCGCTGCTGGATGACATCCTGCGCCATGGCGCCGGCGGCAAAGGCGACCACCGCCACCGCACCCGCCAGAATCCGAGCCCTCATCCGGCCTTCCTTCTTCCCTGCGCCCCGCATCCGTCGCGGCGGCATCCCGAGCCTAGGCTGCCCGACGCCACGCGCAATGGCCCGTGACAAAGTCGCGCGCAGCGCGACTTGCGGTGAGCGGAGGCTGCCGCTATACGCCCCTCCTCCGCGGCGCCGACCCGGCGACGGAGTGTAGCTCAGCCTGGTAGAGCACTGTGTTCGGGACGCAGGGGCCGGAGGTTCGAATCCTCTCACTCCGACCAATTCCGGTCACGCCGCGGAGATCGAAGCCCTTGGGAAACCAGGGGCTTTTCTTTTGCCCGGCCGGCCGCCTCAGCGTACCGCCCAGACGATCAGCCGCTTCGCCGGCCAGACCCAGGCAATGCCCGCCACGGCGAAGAAGGCCAGTTCCAGCGTCCAGTGCAGGCCCTGGACGTAGTCCGCCAGCAGGAGCACGAGCGCGACATAGGCGGCGAAGCCGGCGAGACCGAGGAGGGTGGCGATGGCGGAGCGGGACATGGCGCCCATCTGCCGCTTCCCGCGCCCGGTGCCAAGGCCCCGCCGGCCGAGACACTCTCTTCTCATCCGGGCGCAGGAAGGCTAGAGCCGTTCCCGTTCGCCCTGGCTTACGGCAACGTCTCCAGCCCTTTGTTTCGGCGAGCATCTTCATCACCCGTTCAGGTGATTCCACCCGATCGGGATCTGCTCTGGAGCCGTTCCCGTTCGCCCTGGCTCACGGCAGCGTCTCCAGTCCGTTGTTTCTGCGAACATCTTCACCCGATCAGGTGATTCCACCTGATCGGGATCTGCTTTAGCCACCCACCGGCCGGCCCGGCCGCGCGCCCCACCCCTGGACGAGAACCGGCAGTGAGCACCGAGATCACCGACCTCAAGGACCATATCCGCGGCATCCCGGACTTCCCGAAGCCCGGCATCCTCTTCTACGACATCTCGACCCTGCTGCGGCACGGCGCGGCCTGGCGGACGGCGATGGCGCGCCTCGCCGGCGCCATCCGCCCCCACAAGCCCGACCTCCTCGCCGGCATCGAGAGCCGCGGCTTCCTCGTCGCGGCGCCGCTCGCGCTCGAGCTGGGCCTCGGCTTCATCATGCTGCGCAAGCCGCGCAAGCTGCCGGGCCTGACGATCGGGCTGAACTATGCGCTGGAATACGGCACGGACCGCATCGAGATGCAGGCCGATGCGGTGGAGAAGGGCCAGCGCGTGGTGATCCTGGACGACCTGCTCGCCACCGGCGGGACCATGGCCGCGGGCATCAGCCTGCTGCGCCAGTCCGGCGCCGAGGTGCCCTGCGCGGCGGCGCTGATCGAGCTGACCTTCCTCGGCGGGCGGAACCGCCTCGACGTGCCCTTCGAGGCGCTGGTCTCCTACGACGAATAGCCGCCGGAACGGTTCCTGTTCGCCACGGCTTCCGGCGACCTCCCCGGGCTTCCGTCCTGGCGGGCGCCGTCGCCCGATCGGGATCAGCTCCGGCGGAACAGGCCGAGGGCCAGGCCCGCGCGCCACATCGGCCCCACCAGCAGGTTGCACATCACCGTGCGCACCAGGTGGAAGCCGAGCACCAGCGGCACGGCGAGGTCCAGCGCCTTCGCCGTGACCGCCATCTCCGGCATGCCGCCCGGGGCCATGCCGAGGACCACGGCGACCGGCGGCAGCCCCGCCGCCCAGCCGAGCAGCAGCCCGAGCACCACCAGCAGCAGCGAGATGGCCAGGGCTGATGCCAGCCCCGCAGCCGCCTGCCGCCGCGGCCCGCCGCCGAGCGCCTGCGGCGTCAGCCGCATCCCGAGGCTCGCCCCCATCGCCACCTGCGCCATGTCGATCATCCAGCGCGGCATGGAGGAGGGCAGCAGCCCGGTGCCGGACAGCGTCATGCTGAGCAGGCAGGGTGCGAGCATCGCCGCATTGGCGAGCCCCGCCCTGGCGCCGAGCAGCGCGACGGCGATGCCGGCCGCGAGCAGCAGCGCGATCCCGCCCCAGTCGAAGGCCGGCAGCACCGGCGTGAAGGCGGCATCCCGCGCGCCATGGGCGAAGAGCGCGATGAGCGGCGGGAAGGCCAGCACCACCGTCGCCATGCGCAGGGTCTGGGAGAGCGTGACCGCGCCGACATTGGCGCCGGCGCGCTGCGCCAGCACCGCCATGGTCAGGATGCCGCCGGGAATCGCCGCGTAGTAGGCGCTGCGCAGATCCGTGCCGGCGATGCGCCGGTAGAGCGGGATCACGGCGAGCCCGGCCACAATCGAGGCCAGGCCGCCGCAGAGGATCGCCGGCAGCGAGGCCGCGACCGCCGCCATGACCGGCGCCGTGAAGGTCTGCCCGAGCCCGAGCCCGAGCACGACGAGCCCCGCCGGCCGCAGCAGTTCCGGCACCGCCGCCGCCTCCCGCCAGCCGAGATAGGCCGAGGCCATCATGGCGCCGATCATCCAGCCCAGCGGCACGTGCAGGACATGCAGCAACGCACCGCCCATCAGCGCGAGCAGCGCGGTGCGCAGATAGGCGTCGGGCGGGGGCGGGTTCGCTGGCGTCACGGGACGACCGAGGGATACGCCGCGTCGTGCGGCGCGGTCAAAGTCGCGTGAGATCAACCCTTCCTTTACCTCCGTCCCACAGGTTGGGTCAGGAGCCACTGCCATGACCGCCGACCCCGCGCTCTCGATCCGCCCTGTCGCCGAAGCGGCCCGCGCGCCGCGCGTCGCCGCCGTGCCTGCCGCCGCCGAGGCGACGGCCGTTCCGCCGGCGCCGGTCATCCCGAATCCGCGCCTGCGGCTCGACGCGCCGCTCGGCATGGTGGTGCTGGAATTCCGCAACGCGGGCGGGGACGTCGCGAATACCATCCCCTCCCCGC
Source organism: Pseudomonadota bacterium (assembly GCA_023424475.1). GTDB lineage: Bacteria > Pseudomonadota > Alphaproteobacteria > Acetobacterales > Acetobacteraceae > Neoroseomonas. The sequence continues at coordinate 6,139 of JAFADX010000393.1, read as the reverse complement.
GCCAGATGGCAGCCTATCGCGCGGCTGCCGTTTCGGACGCGCCGATGCCGGTCGGACTGCGCGAACGCCACGATCCCTCATCATCCGGGCCGCAGGGCTGAGGAACCCTCAGCCGCTCCCCGCAAGGCCCGCGGCGACCTGGTCGTTCACGTCGATGAGGAAGGCGAGGTCGGGATCCGTCCCGCCCATTTCCCGCTGCACGGCGCGCCCCAGCGAGATCAGCCCCGCGCGCACCGGGGGCGGCAGGCGGTTCGCCGGATCGGCGAGCGCCGTCTCGACCGCCAGCCAGAGCCGGCGATTGTCGGCCACGGCGCGGATGCGCGCCAGGCCGTCCTGCGCCGCGGCGGCGCGGAGCCCGCCGGTGACGCGGCGGAACACGTCGGCCTCCTGTTCGCGCGGGTCGAGCGCCGCGCGGGTCGCGCCGTAGGCGCGGGCGATGTCGGCAAGGGTCATGGGCCATCCTCCTCCGCTGCCACGCCGGGCGGCGCCGCGCCCATCACCACCTCCTCGTGCCGCATGACGCGGCGGACGAGCTTGAGTGCGGCGTAGCATTCATCCGCCTCGGCGGCGGCGAGGGCACGGTCCAGCAGGTCCCGCGCCAGGGTGGAGGTGGTCGCGGCCTGGAAATCGCCGATCAGCCGGCGCGCGGCGAGGAGGCCGGCCTCGCGCTCGTCCTCGTCGCCGATATAGGCGGTCTGCAGGGCGAAGTAGATCCGGCGCGCGGGCGTATGCGCGGCTTCCGGCGTCATCAGCTGCTTGCCGAAGAGGAAGCGTGCCTTGGCGGTCAGTTCGATCCGCGCGCGGTTGCGGAAGCGGATCGGCGCGCCGTTGACGACCATGAGGTCGCCCTGGCGGAGTTCGAGCACGAGCGTGGACATCCTGTCCTCCCGGCGTCAGGTGGGTGGGGCGGCGCCGGCGGTCATGGCCGGCGCCGCGACCGGGCTTTCAGCGGAACAGGCTGAGCAGGGTCTGCGGCGCCTGGTTCGCAATGGACAGTGACTGGGTGCCGAGCTGCTGACGGATCTGCAGGGACTGCAGCCGCGCCGATTCCTTGGCGAGGTCGGCGTCGATCAGCGCACCGAGCCCGGCTTCCAGCGCATCGGCCTTGTCCTTGTTGTAGGTGATCTGGTTGTCGATGTAGCGGCTGTCGCTGCCGAAGGCGTTCAGCGCGTCGCTGATCGCCGACTGCACGGTCTCGAAGTCGCCGCCCGAACCGAGCGCGGCCTGCGCCGCCGCCGCATCCGCCGGCGCCGCCGCGATCACCAGCGTGCCTGCGCCGTCCACCGCCGTCAGGGTATAGGTCGTGCCGCTCTCGTTGCGGGTGGTGGCGATGTCGCCGCCGGCTGGCGCCGTCGTCGAGAGCAAGGTGCGGCCGTTGTAGGTCGCATCCGAGACGAAGTTGGTGACCTGCGTGCGCAGGGCTTCGTACTGCGCCTCGTACTGCGAACGCTGGTCGGCGTTCAGCGTGTCGTCGGCGAGGCGCACCAGGGTCTCGCGCACCTTCACCATCGTCTCCGACACCTTGTTCAGGCCGGAGAGCGCGGTGTCGAGGATGCCCTTCACGCCGCCGAGCTGCTCGTTGGCGGCGGTCAGGCCGGCGACGTCGGCGCGGACCGACTGCGCGACCGCGAAGGCGGCGCCGTCGTCCTTCGCATCATTGACGCGCAGGCCCGTCGAAATGCGCTTCTGCGTGACGTTCAGCGCCTCGTTGGTGCGGTTGAGCGACTGCAGCGCCACCATGGCGCCCATGTTGGTATTGACGGAATTCAGAGACATCGGGGTCTTCCCCTGGTCCGGTGGCCCCCGCGGTCTTGACCGTGGCAGGGGCCGGGTTGCGCGCCGCGTCTTGCGGTGTCGGGCCGAGATTGCGTCGGGCGTCGTTAAGGGAGGCTGAATCCCGTCGGCACGATCACGCGAGGAACCGCGTGAGCGTCAGCCCCGAGGCCAGCGAGATCGCCTGGTAGGACGCCTCGAGCTGCGTCCTCGTCGCCTGCAGCCGGCTGATCGTCGCGGCCATGTCCACCTCCTCGATGCCGGCGAGTTGCGTGCGCAGCGCGGCCGTCACCTCGGCATGGCGGGCCGAGGTCGCCTCCAGCCGCGCCTCGGTGGTGCCGAGCGCGCCCCGCTCCTCCCCCAGCGCATCCAGCGCGCTCTCGAAGCCGTTGCGCACCGTCGCCATCAGGTCGGTGAAGCCGGCGCCGAGCGCGGCCTGGGACGGGTCGATCGCCGCGAGCGTGGCAAGGCCGCGCAGGATGTCGCGCGACCAGGATCCGGTGGTCTCGCCCTCGCTGGTCGCCGCCGCGTTGCGGTTGGCGAAGACGCCATAGGGCACACGCTGGCCTTCCGCCGCCGGGACCGCGCGGCGCGCCTCGGTCAAACCCTGGGCCGGGTCGGAGAGGAAGGGCGAGAAGGGCGTCGTGCCCGCCGCGTCTGAGGACGCCGCGGCGAGCGTCGCCGCCGTCACCGCCGCCGCATTGCCCGATGTCAGACCGGCGACCGCCATGGCGATGGCGCTCGCCATGCCGCCGGTCGCGATGCCGTCGGGGTCCGGGACCGGCGCGTTCGCCGTGTCGCTGCCGCCGAAGACGTATTCGCCGGCGTAGGACTCGTTCATCAGCGTGGCGAATTCCACCAGCGCCGAGCGCGCCGAGGCCGCCACCGCCGAGATCCGCGCGGTGCTCGTGCCGTCGAGGCGGATGGCCTCCTGGTAGAATTGCGTCGCGATCGCCTCCATGCGGCCGAGCGCCTGCTGCATCACGCCCGTCTGGGACAGCGCGCGGGAGATGGTGCCCTGCCAGGCCTCGCGCCGGCCGATCCCGGCGCGCAGGTCCACCGCGCGCCGCGCCTCGGGCGCAATGTCGGCATAGCCCGGCCCCTTGCGCCCATCCGAGACCTGGCGCGTCAGCACCTCCAGCCGCTGCCGCAGCGCCGCGGCGCCGACGTCCAGCCGCCCGACCGGCCCGATTCCCGCCATGGTCAGCGCACCGCGCCGAGCAGGGAATCCCACATCGCCTGCACGGTGCTCATCACCCGCGCATTGGCCGCATAGGCATTCTGCAGCGTGACCATCGCCGACATCTCCGCATCCACGTCCACGCCCGACCGCTGCGCGAAGCGGGCGGCCAGGCCATCGACCATCGAGGCCGCCGAGCCCGCCGCCGATCGCGCCGCGGCCGCATCGGCGGTCTGCGAGGCGGTGAGCAGCCCGGCATAGCCCTCGAGCGTCGGCGGCGCGCCGAAGGGCGAGGCGAGCGTGCCGTCCGGCCCGAGCCCGCCGGCCGGGATCGCGCCCCAGGCGACGCCCGGCTGCGCCTCGGGGCCGAAGGTCCAGGCGAGCACACGGTCGATCAGCGCAGCGAAGGAGGCCGGCCCGCCCGGCGGGTTAGGCGTGAAGGCGGAAGGCCCGGCCGGGCTGCCCGCCACCGCATGGGTGCCGTCGCGCAGCAGGGCGGGCGCGGCCTCGACGGCCGCATTGACGCGGATGGTCCCGGCGAAGCCCACCATGGCGCCGCCGGCATAGGGCAGCGTGACGTCCGGCACCGCCCCGGTGGCATCGGTGAACAGCGCCAGCCCCACCGCATCGAAGCGCACGGCGAGGTGCGCCGCGGCGAGGTCGGCCTCCGCCTGGTAGCGCGGCAAGGTCGTGTCGCGCAGCGCCACGTATTCGGCGAGCCGCCCGCCGGCCAGCGCATCCGTCACGTCCAGCGCGCCGAGCATGATGCCCGGAATGGTCCCGCCCGCGCCGTGATAGGCCGTGGGCCCGAGGCTCGCATCCGCGGTGGCGAAGGCATCCGCCTTAGTGTCGAGTGGCAGCACCAGCCCGTTGCGGGCGACGAGGACGAGGCCGCCATCCTCCCGCTTCAGCGCCTTCACCTCGATCGATTCCGACAGGGTCGCGATCGCCTGGTCGCGCCGGTCCTCGAGCGCGGCGGCGCTGCCGGTCAGTGCGACCTGGTCGCGGATGCGCCGGGTGAGATCGGCGATGTCGCGCAGCGCCGCGTTGATGCGGGCGACCTCGGTCACGATGCCGTCCTGCGCCTGCTGCCGCGCATCCCCGATGGCGGCGGAGATCCCGTTCAGCCGCAGCGCAAGCGCCGTCGCTTCCTGCACCACGGCGGTCTGCCGCCCCGCCTCCGAGGGGTTGGCGCGCAGATCCTCGAAGCCGGTGTGCAGCGCGGCCGTCAGGTCGCCGAGGCCGTCGCCCGCCTCGGTGGTGCCGTGGGCGGCGGCGATCGCCTCGAGCAGCCGGGCGCGGGCGTCGGCGCCGGCGGCGGCGGCGCGGCGGCTGTCGAGTTCCGCCACCAGCGCCTCGTCCACGTCCCGCGTGGGGGCGAGGCTGCGCACGCCGATCCCCTGCCCGTCCACCTGCACCGCGCGCGCCGCGACGGTCTTGTCGGTATGGCCCGCGGTGCCGGCATTGGCGACGTCGTCCGCCGCCGCGGCAAGCGACCGCTGCGTGTGGAGCAGGCCCGAACGGGCGGTGATCAGCGCGGCCTCGAGGCTCATGGCGATGCTTCCTCAGGCGGCGCCTCAGCGGCGCATGTTGATGGTATCCTGCAGCATCTCGTCCGAGGCGGTGACGATGCGCGTGTTCGCGGTGTAGGCGCGCTGGGCGACGATCAGCTTCGAGAATTCCGAGGCGATGTCGACGTTGGACCGTTCGACGGAGCTGACCGACAGGCTGCCGGCGCCGTTCGACCCGGCATCGGTGGTGCGTGCCTCGCCGCTCTCGACCGTGCGCATGAAAGCCTGGCCGTCGAGGCGCTGGAGCATGTCGGGCGCGTTGAAGGTGGTGATCGGAACCCGCGCGATCACCCGCGACTGGCCGTTGTCGTAGTTGATGGCGACGTCGCCGTTGTCGCGCACGGCCAGCGAGGAATAGGAGCCGAGCGGCACGCCGTCCTGTGTCAGGTTGCGCAGCGAGAATTCGTCCCCGTCGTATTGCGTGACGCCGCGCGCCTGGCCGAAGGCGCCGAGGTTGAGCGTGATGGCCTGCGGCCCCTGGCCGAAATCGGCGGTGAAGGTGACCGTCGCCGGGTCGTCCGCCACCGGGGCCGCGCCCGCGAGCGCCCCGGTGGCGCCGGCGAAGCCCCCGATCGTTCCCGTCGCCACCGCCGGCACGGCCGCGGCGCCGAACAGCACGTCGATGGTCCCGAGCGAACCGCCGGCGCCGGGCGCCGTGATGTCGAGCGTCCAGGTATTGGCGCCGGAGGGTGTCCAGGTCAGCGACATGGGCTGCAGCGCGCCGAGGCTGTCATAGACGTTGAGCGGCGTGGTCTGCGGGTCGGTGCCGTTCGCCGGCAGGTTGGCCGAGAGCTCGATGTTGCCGGTCGCGATCGGGTTGAATACCAGGTCGCTGACGCGGATCGGGTTGATCTGCGTGCGGTCGGGATTGCCCAGCGCGTCCACCGACCAGCCCTGCAGGAAATAGCCGGAGCCGTTCACGAGGTAGCCGCTGCGGTCGAGCTGGAAATCCCCCGCGCGGGTGAAGAACTGCCGCTCGTCGAAGGTGAGCTGCCCGTTCACCGATCCGGTCGGCAGCGCCACCGAGAAGAACCCCTGCCCGGCGATGGCGAGCGAGAGCGGGTTCTCGCTCTGCTCGATCGGGCCGGCGATGGTGTTGGTGTAGTCGGGCCGCGCGACGACCGAGCCCGGCCGGTGCACCGACAGCGTGCTGTCGGTCAGGTAGGACACGAAGCTCGTGTCCGTGCGCTTGAACCCGGCGGTCTGGCTGTTCGCCACGTTGTCCGAGATGTGGCCGAGCGCGCGCGCCTGGGCCGTCAGCCCGCTGATGGCCGTGGTCATGGAACCGAAGAGGGACATCGGCGTCTCCGGAAGAGGTCCGCCACCGCCAGCGCAACCGGCATGCCAGGACGGGGCGGCGCCGGACGCGGCGACGACTGCCGCAGCCCGGCAGGAGATGCCGCCGCGTCCGGCAAGGCGTGCCGCATGTGGCGGCCCGGGCCTGGCCCGGCGGTTGCAGCCGGTGCAGGGCGGCGGTTGCAAGCCGCGCTGGCGCGGCCTCGCAGCAGGCCATCGGAAAAGGCCCCTGCCCATGGACGTGATCGCCCCGGTCGCCCCGCCAGCCGCGCCGCCGCCCGGGATGCCCGCTTCCACCGATGCAGCGCCGGAGGACGGC
>JAFADX010000338.1 GCA_023424475.1 Pseudomonadota bacterium | reverse complement strand
TTTGGCGGAAAGGGCTTGAGGTGGAAGCCGAGGCTGCGACTGGAGTGCGGACATCGGCCGTGGGATATGCCGAACAAGTGCTGCTGGATGGTTCGGCGGACGGCAGGGAGGCTGGGCTCAGGCGGTGGTCCTGGCGTGCATTTTTCCCCCCTTCGCCGCCATGAGCCTCGGCGTCTGCAGGAAAGCGTAGGCGAGCAGGCTAGAGCGCCGCCGCCAATACATCTCCTTCCTACCCTGGTACCCCCTTTCCGGAGGCAGCACGCAATGACGGCCGACTTAATCCCATCCCGCCGTTCTATCCCCCTCTATGGAGTTCCTATGACCCCCACATGCGCGTCGTCGGGCCAGCGCGTGGTGATGCCGGCGCCGACGGCGTTGCCGGTCCAGAGATCGACGATGCGGCTGGCATAGGGATCGTTGCGGACGGCATCGCGGGCGCGGCGGGCGACTGTGGCCGCGGCCAGGCCGACCTCGGCATTGGCGCTGCCGCCGCCGGGCGACCAGGCGGAGGCGCGGTGGTCCTGCGCGGCAGCGTAGCCACGCAGGACCTGCCAGGCTGCCCGCAGGCGTTCCATCATCCCGTGATCTCCACTGGAAGCCGCCCGCGCGAGGCCTTAAGTAAGACCCGAGAAGACTACGGTATTACAGGAGCACCCCATGGCCACGACGGTCACGACCAAGGGTCAGGTCACTATCCCGAAAGAGGTCCGCGACCTGCTGGGTATCAAGCCGGGCAGCGCCGTCACCTTCGAGGTCGCCGAGGACGGCCGCGTGGTTCTCAACAAGGCTGGCCGCCGCGGCCCCGCCACGCGCCCGCCGAGCCGTTTCGCGAAGCTGCGCGGCCGGGCCAGCGCCGGCATGACCACAGAGGAAATCATGGCGCTCACGCGCGGCGAGGAGTGAGGTGACCCTCGTCGATACCAATGTCCTGCTCGACCTGGTCACCGACAATGCGGACTGGGCGGAATGGTCGCAGCGCCAGCTCGAGGCGGCGGCGGTGCGCGGGCCGGTGCTGATCAACGACGTGGTGTATGCCGAACTCTCGGTCGGCTTCCTGCGCATGGAGGAGGTCAATGAAGTCCTCGCCGTCGCCCAGGTGGAGACTGCCCCTATCTCGCGCGAGGCGCTGTTCCTCGCCGGCAAGGTGTTCCAGCGTTACCGCACCGGCGGCGGCACCCGCACCGGGGTGCTCCCGGATTTCTTCATCGGGGCGCATGCCGCGGTGGCGCAGCTGCCGCTGCTGACCCGCGATGTCCGCCGGTATCGCACCTACTTCCCCACCGTGCGGTTGATCGCGCCCATGGATTGAGCGGCTCGCCCTTCTCCCAGCGCAGCCGCTCGAAGCGCAGCCACTGCATCTCGTCGCAGTGTGGACAGGTCGGCGACGACCTCGAAGGCGTCATCCGCGATGCGGACTCGGCCGGTGTCCTTGCCCTCGGCGCGACGGGCCGCGGCGGCGGGGGCGCCGTAGCGGGCATGCAGCGCGTCGTGCAGCGGGTCGGCGAGGTGCTTGGCGTCGGCCTTCACCGGCTCGGCGCCGCGGACGTAGAGATCGACGTCGGCACCATTGCCGCGATACCGGACGGCGCCGGAGAGCGGCACACGCTCGGCGCGCAGGCCGCATGCCGGTGATGCCGTAGAAGAACATGCTGCGGATGTTCATCGTGCGGTAGCCGGTGGGTGGGTGCACACGCACCCCCTCGCGGGTGATCTCGGGGATCGGCGTCTCGAACTCCGAGCCGCTGATGAAGAGCGGATTCTGCCAGGCCGAGCCCGGGTAGTAAGCCCATTCGGGGTCGCGCGGGGCGGTGAAGAGCGCGCGCAGCGTCGCGTTCGCGACCGCGGCCGTCTCGGTGAGGATGCGCTTCATGCGCGCATCCGGCGCGAAGGGCCTGCCCTTGATGATGCCGATGGCGGCGAGAGGCCCCATGAGTTCCGCATCGAGTGCGGTCGCCGGTTCCTGCTGCACGACCTCGTTGAGGAATTCGAAGGCGCTGAAGTCCCCCGGCGGGATGGTGTTCATCACCTTCCCGCTGCCTTCGTGGAACACCTGCGCCGGCGGTGCCTCAAGACGCGCGAGGGGCGCGCGGCCGGCGAGGAACTCGGCGATGGACGTCCCCGCGCCGCCAGGCTGATAGCGGTAGATCCTGGTGTGGCGCTTGATGACCTCGACCGCCGGCCCCGGCCTGTTGTCGACCATGAAGGAGCGGCCGAGGAGGAGGACCCGCGTGGTCCGCGCGCGGGCGACATAATAGCCACCTTCAGGCACGATCCCGTCATAGCCCGGCGGCAGGAGCAGATACTTCCCGCCCAGGCCGCGATCGGGGCCGGGCGCGCCGAAATCGATCACCCACCGCCACCAATAATCGTCAATGGTGCCGAGCGCCTCGGGCGGCGTCTCCAGGACCATCGGGCCGTTCGACAGGTCGATCATGCCGACGAAGTAGACCGTGTCGGCATTTGCCGTCAGGAACAGGGACTTCGCGTCCATCAGTTCCGAGAAGATCAGGATCTCGTTGTCCTTGACGCCGATGTCGAGGAAGCCACGGTGGATGGCCCGGGCATTGACGCCCTGGAAGGTGTTGACGAAGGCATCGAAGGCGCGCGCGCGATCGAGGTTCTCGTAAAGCTTCTCGGCCGTCGCGGCGTCCGGCACGCCGTCGGTGAACGCCAGCGTGCCGAGCGATGATTCTACGCGATCTGGTGTGACGATCGAGCGTGGCGCTTGGGTCGCGGCCCCGCCCGTAACGCCGCCGGCGGCGGTCTGCGCGCTCGCCGCCCCCGGAGTGGCCACTAGGAGTGCCGGCAGTGCGCCGATCGCAACGGTGAAATCGCGTCGTTGCATGGAAGCATTATCTCTCTGTTCTTACGGGGATTCGACGAATAACGCCGGCATCCTCGGCGTCACTTCGGGAAAAGAAAGGACAGCTGGAAGCGCAACTGCCATTCAGGCCCAATGTCAGGTCGAACGACGTTGTAGTAGGCTCCGAGTTGCGCGTTCACAGGCTGTTCGCCTAGACGGAAAATCTGCCCGGCGGCGAGGCCGAGCGGCACGGTCCATCGATCGCTGCTGCGCGCTTCCCAATCAGCCGTCACGATGGGCGAGAAGGACAGGTAGGCGCCGCGAGACTGCGGAAAGTTGTAGTTGATGAACGGCTGAAATGTGAGCGTGTTGTATTGGGTCCGTTCGTCCCCGCCGAAGGACCAGATGTTGTTGATGAGACCGCCGATCACCCAAGGCCCCTGCATCGTTAGGGCAACGAAGGACGGCCCGCCGCCCCACACATTGCTGCCGAGAGTTCGGTCAGTAGCGGTCGGCACCTGCACCACAGCACCGATCCCCCAGATCACCTCTCCCGGTCGGGCGGGAGACAGGAATGCCGAGATCTGTGTGGCGCCGAGCCCGAAGGTCGTCCCTTCTCCGGGGGCAAGCCCTGGCTGAGATACTAGGGGCAGGATCGTTCGGGTAATCAGGTTCCAATCCGCGCTCAGCTCGATCGGCATGACGGGTTGGATATTGAGAACATTCTGCGCATGCCCACGCGGACCGTAGTTGAAATTGGTGTCGTTCTGGAAGGGCAAGCTGATCATGTTCGCGACTGGATTCTGCGCCGCACGCGCGAGAGCGCCTGCGTCTCCCCGTCCCTCGCCTGTCTCCTGCCCTGTCACAGGCAGTGCAATGAGACAGATCAGCGTAGAAATGCCTACGAAGGAATGCGGGCACGAAGACGGCGTCGTCCACAGACTTCCTCAGTTGCGGCCATAGCCCCTCAGAACCGCGCTCACCGCGAGGGACTCCAAGTTGGAGGTAACAGTCCTCCGCACGACCACCTTATCGCGCAATCTACACAGCCATGCGCAAGGGTCACGCACTGGCGCTATTCATATTTGGCACCGAAGTGCAGACTAGCGGCGCGGCGGCAGGCTGGGTTCGTACCAGGCACAGACCAGCCTGCCAGAGGCAGATCTTCATCGTGTTGCATCCCATGGAATTCCGAAGCTCGACGATCCTGGAGGTCCGGGAACCGGATCAGTTGGCGAAGACCTTGCTGGACACGGATACCCGATATCTGCGTTTGTCCGCCGAACCCTATGTAGCGCGCCTCACGTCGATCAATCTTGGATCACTGCGCTTTACATCGGTGGATGACAGCGCACATGCGAGCCACGGCCCGATCGATCGCGATTGCGTTGTGCTGCTCTACGGTGTGAGCACGCTGCCCGAAGATATCCGCATCAACGGTACTGCAATGGCCACCTCCCAGGCGATTCTCCTCGGTCCGGGAAGCCCACTGGAGTGCCGGGTGCCCTCCAAGATCCACTGGGCAAGCCTGTCGTTTGACGCAGGTGCGTTTCAGCAAGCGATTGGCGAGGAGGCGATGCCTCGCGACGGGGAATTCCGCTTCGTCAACTTCGACCGGATAGGCAGAGCCCGCCTCACTGAACTTACGACGGAGATCGCAGCGATTGCCGCCGTAGATCCGGGTCGGCTCGAGCTGCCGCAGGTACAGAAGCAAATTGCTGGCACGTGTCTCCGCTTGGCCATTTTGCCATCTCGCAGCGGAAAGGAGAGGTGGCTGCGGGTGTTGCACCACCGCGTCCGGATCGTCGCTAATGCCGAGGAATTCATCGCCACGCGGCTGGGCGTTGCGCTCTACACTACAGATATTTGTGCTGCTCTGGGTGTAGCCGGGCGGACGCTTTACGAAGCATTTGTCGCCGTGCACGGCATGTCGCCGCACAAATATCTTCATCTCAGGCGCTTGAACCATGCGCGCGACGTCCTGCGATCGGGGCAGGCAGCCCAGGTTAAGGCCGCGGCGCTGGGGGCAGGCTTTTGGAACCTCGGGCGGTTCTCTCAGGCCTACCGTGAGCTCTTCGGCGAGTTCCCGTCCCAAACGCTCACCCAGCATAGGATACCGGGCCTTGTGAAGGGCGATTGTTCAAATGATTCGAGAGCCTCTCGACTTGACTGAATCCCGAAAATTGTTCTCCGACGCGGAGCTGATCTGATTGACGCTTTCTGTCAGAAATGAGGACAGCCATGTCGAAAGCGCTGTCAGTAGATCTGCGGGAGCGAGTTGTGGCGGCGATCGAGGCAGGATCTTCGTGCCGGGCAGTCGTTTCGCGCGTCGGCGTTGGCATCTCGAGCGCGATCCGCTGGGCATTCTTGAAGCGTCCGGTGCGCTCGGTGACGCCGGGGCCACTCGGCGGGGGTTCGCCGCTCGGGACGGATCGAGGTGCATGCACCGCTGATCCTCAGAATGCAGGAGCGGACGCAGGACATCTCTCACCGACAAACGTGACTTCGCGGCGATCGGCGGTGCGAAAGGTACCGGTGTTCCGGTCCTTGGTGGCAGCGTATTGGATGATTATGCGCATCTCAGCGGACCTCGCCGACCAGTTAGGCAGGGCGGTCGAGGAAGGCGGGATCCCAGCCCTCGCCGACATGGCGGACGTTCCACAGCCCTGAGGCCCGGACCGCTGCGGCGGGTGCGTGCCGCCCGAGCCAGGCTGGAGAGGGTGGGTCGAGGCGGCAGGCGGCGGGGTTGCTGAGCAGGGCGGTGGCGTTGCGCTCGATCAGCCCGCGATCGCTATCGGGCCCGGCCGCATCCTCGACCGGCAGCCAGAGGAACGGCATGGCGTCGATATGCGTGCTGACTTGTCCCCAACCTCCAATCGCCACTTATGCCAGCCGCACTATGGAATGACCTGTTGAGCCCAATTGAAATTGGTCAATGATCGGATGCGGCCGGTCTCGTGGATGAGGTTGTTCCAGGCGGTGCAGCAGGCATGGACGATGGCGCGGGTGCCGCTGAACAGCCGGCCGGAGAGGTAGCGGTCCCGCAGATACTGCCAGACCTTCTCGATGGCGTTCAGCTCGGGCGAGTAGGGCGGCAGGTGGACGAGGGTGATGCTCGGGGGCACGCGCAGCTCGTTCGCCGTATGCCAGCCGGCATTGTCGATCAGCATCGCCGCGTGCGTGCCCTGCGGCAGCTGCGAGGCGACCTCCTCGAGCAGCAGGTTCATCGCCGCGACCGAGACGTGGGTCAGCACCAGCGCGGCGCCGGTGTCGCGTGCGGGGCAAACGGCGCCGAAGATGTAGGCCGACCGATAGCGCTGGTCCTTCACCATCCGCGGCCGCATGCCACGCTGGTACCAACGGCGGACCATGCGGCCCTTCTGGCCTACCCGGGCTTCGTCCTGGAACCAGACCTCGATCCGCTCGGCCTCGGGGTGGTCGGCCGCGACCTGCGCAAGCGCGGCTGCGAAGCCCCCTTTTTGAACCGCTCCTGGGCAGCTCGGTCGGTCTCGGCATGCCGCGGCCGCGGCGTCTGCCAGGACAGGTCGAGGCCGCGCACCAGCCGGCCCATACCGGTCTCGCCGTAGGTCACGCCGAAGCGCTCCCGCACGATCCGACAGAGATCGACCAGCCGCCAGGTCGAGACACCATCGATCTCCGGGTCCGGACCCTGCAGCACGATCGCCTTCAGCGCCGCCTGCTGACCTTCCGTCAGCCGGCAGGGCCGCCCGTCACCCCAGTGGTCCGACAGCCCGGCGGGACCACCACGGTTGTAGCGGATCACCCAGTCCCGCAGCGTCTGCCGGTCCATCCCGGCAATGCGCGCCGCGGCCTCCCGGCTCATCCCCTCCAGCGCCGCTGCGATCGCCAGCAGCCGCCGCGCCACCCGTGGGTCGGCTTCCATCTTCGCCCGCCGCCGCAGTTCAGCAGGCGGCAGGTCCTCTCGGATCATCAACGCAGGCATGGTCCTCTCCCAGAAGCCATGCCTGCCGATGAATCACGGCCGCCCGCCTCGCATCAAGTATACGAGTCAGGCCTTTGTGCGCGGGGTATTACTGCACTCGCAATGATGACGCGCCTTCCCGAACACGGCGGATCAATGCATCGATCCCGAGGATCATCACCGTCACCGCGATCAGCAGTGTGCTGACGGCCGCGATCGTCGGTTCGACCTCGAGCAACAGGCTGTTCCAGATCCTGACCGGCAGAGTCTCCGACCGGATGCCGGCGAGGAAGATGGAGATCACGAGTTCATCGAAGGAGGTGAGGAAGGAGAACAGCGCCGCCGAGACGACGCCCGGCAGTGCTAGCGGTAGCACGACGCGGCGGAAGACACCGAACCTGGTGCAGCCGCAGACCATCGCCGCGCGTTCGAGTGCCGGGTCAACCGTACGTAGCGCGGATTGCAGGATGACCAGCACCACCGGCAGCGCAACAACCGTATGCGCCACCGAGATCCAGGGCCGCACCCCCACCAGCCCAAGTCGCGCCGAGAGGAAGTAGATTGCGACCGCCGTCACCACATGCGGCACGATCACCGGCGTCAGCAGCAGCGACAGCAGCAGTCGCTTAAAGCGGAACTCCCCGCGCATCATCGCATAGGCCGCCAGAAAGCCGATCGCGGTCGACAGGATCGACGTCATCACTCCGATCATCAGCGAGTTCAGGATCGCCGACCGCCAGCGCGCATCGCCCAGGAAGCGTTCGTACCAGCGGCTCGAAAAGCTCTCGGGCGGGAACTTGAGGTAGCCATCGCCGCTGAAGGAGGCGATGGCAACGATCACGATCGGCGCCAGCAGGCCGAAGCACAGCAGGACAACAACGGCGCGCACCAGGGTGGTGCGCAGGACCGGACCCATCACGGCTTCGCTCCCCCCTCCAAAGCACCGGAGAAGCGGTTGTACAGGCCATAGAGGATCAGTGTGACCGTCAGCAGCACGACCGTCATGATGGCAGCTGCGGGCCAGTTCTGGGTCAACTCGACCTCTCGTTCGATCAGCATGGCGATCATGATGTCGCCGGGTCCGCCCATTAGCGCCGGGGTGACGAAGAAGCCGATCGCCAGGATGAAGGTGATCAGCACACCGGCGATGACCCCATGCAGGGTCAGCGGCGCGAAGACGCGCAGGAAGACCTGCAGCGGCGTCGCGCCCATCCCCTCGGCTGCCTGCAGTAGCCGCATGTCCACCGCCTTCATCGCAGCGTACAGGGTCAGGACCATGTAGGGCAGCAGGACGTAGGTCATGCCGATCACGACACCCGTACGGTTGTACAGCAGGTTTAGCGGCTCGCTGATGAGCCCCGTGCCGATCAGTATCTGGTTGATCAGCCCGTTCCGCCCCAGCAGCACCATCCAGGCATAGGTCCGCACGATCGTGCTGGTGAAATAGGGTAGCACGACACACAGCAGGATGAGCGTGAAGACCACGCCCTTCGCGCGCGACAGCGCATAGGAAACCGGATAGCCGATCACCAACACCAGCATGGTGACGATGAAGCCGATCCAGTTGGTGTTGATCAGCGCCCCGGCCACCGCGCCGGAGAACAGCACGGCGTCCACCTCTTCCCAGATCTCGGCCGGGGTGCCGAGCTCCATGATGGAAGCGACCAGGAACCAGCCGATCGGGACAAGAAACACGCCGACCAGCAGAAGCAGGGCCGGCGCCAGCAGAAGCCAGGCGGGGAGGCGTCCGAGCGGCATGATTCAGGCGACCAGGAAGCGGCTGTCTTCGGGCCGCCAGCTCAGGGTCACGGCGTCGCCGGGCCGATGCGGTTCCACCCCCGCACCGTTCGCGGCGTCGCACAGCACCGTCGCGCCATCCCCGGCTTCGATTTCATAACGCACGATGTTGCCGAGGAAGGAGGCATGCAGCACCTTCCCCACTAGGCGATTCGGCGCGGCATCCATGCTGCCGAACTCCACCCGCACCTTCTCGGGCCTGACGAAGGCGAGACCCTCGGTGGCGGTCAGCCCGCCCTCGGCGGTGACGAGCACCGACCCGCCCGGCCCCCGCGCCGTGGTGCCGTCGCGGCGCACGCGCAGCAGGTTCGCCTCTCCCAGGAAGCTCGCGACGAAGCTCGACTGCGGCTTCTCATAGACTTCCCGCGGCGGGCCCATCTGCGCGATGCGACCGCGTTCCATGATGGCGATGCGGTCGGACATCGTCAGCGCCTCCTCCTGGTCGTGCGTGACGTAGATGACCGTCATGCCCAGGCGTTGCTGGATGTCCTTGATCTCGACCTGCATGTGGTAGCGCAGGTTCTTGTCGAGCGCGCCCAGCGGCTCGTCCATCAGCACCACGCGCGGATGCGCGACGATGGCCCGCGCCAGCGCGACGCGCTGCTGCTGGCCGCCGGAAAGCTGCCGCTGGTAGCGCGTCTCGAAGCCGGTCAGCTTCACCATCGCCAGCGCCTCGGCGACGCGCGTGGCGATCTCGGCCTTCGGCGTGCCCTTCACGCTGAGCGGGAAGGCGACGTTCTCCGCCACCGTCAGATGCGGAAAGATGGCATAGTTCTGGAAGACCATGCCAAGGCCGCGGCCGCGCGGGGGCACGCGCGTCATGTCGCGCCCGCCCATCAGCACGCGGCCTTCATCGGCCATGACGAAGCCGGCGAGCATCGACAGCGTCGTTGTCTTACCGCTGCCCGAAGGTCCGAGCAGCGTGAAGAACTCGCCGGCGGGAATGGCGAGCGAAATGCCCGCCACCACCGTCTCCGACCCGTACCGCTTGGTCACGCCGTCGAGGGCGACAGAGCCCTCGCTCACCGCATGACCCAGCGAGACCAGGCGCGATTCACGCGCTCGCGATTATCCTCCCACCAGGTCACGTCCTGGTAGAAGCCCTGCTGGCGGGACCTCTGCCCGCCGGGCATGCGCGCGCGTTCCTCGGCGGAAAGCATGGAGAAGGCCCTTTCGTTGGTCGGGCCGTAGATCAGTTCCTTCGCGTAGGCGGCCTGCACCTGCGGCTGCATCATGAAGTCGATCAGGCGCTGCGCGCCCGCGACATTCGCCGCGTCTTTGAAGATGCCGAGCGCCTGCACCTGGATCATGTGCTCATTCCAGGTATAGGCCAGCGGCGCGTTGCGATCGATCAGCGTCTGCAACCGGCCGTTCCAGATCGAACCGAGAACCACCTCGCGGTCCGAAAGCATCTGCGCCGAAAGCGCCCCGGTATCCCAGAAGCGACGGATGTTGGGGCGGATGCGGGAGAGCGAGCGCAGCGCGCGATCGACGTCGATCGGATAGATCTGGTCCTTCGGCACACCATCCGCGAGCAGCGCGAATTCAAGGTTCGGCGCGCCGGCCGCCATGTCGGCGAGCATGCGCGGGCCGGGGAAGCGCCCGGCATCCCAGAATTCCGCCCAGGAATTCGGATGGCCGTTGGCAAAGGTTTCCTTGTTGTAGGCCAGGACCGTGCAATACACGAAGTTCGCAACCTGGGTGCGCTTGCGCAGTTCCGGGGCAATGTCCTCGGGCTTGCTCCAGCGCCAGCTGTCATAGGCGATGGGCGCCAGCGCGCCCATGCGCTCGAGCGTGATGAGCTGCCCGTTGCCAGTGTCGATCAGGTCGAGCTCGACATTGTTCGCGCGAAACATGGCGAAGAGCTTCGCCGTGGTCGCCGCCACCGGGCGCACGGTGATGCCTGTCTCGCGCGTGAAGGGGTCATAGACATGGCGCCGCATGATGTCGTCGTAAACGCCGCCCGGCGTGCGAACGATGACCTCCCCGCTCGCGCGGGCCGCGCGGCTTTGCAGCACAGGCGCGGCGAGCGCCGTTGCGACCAACAGGCGGCGCGAAATGCGTACGCTTTTCCCGGACATGCGGAAGCCCTCTCCTCGGGTT
Source organism: Pseudomonadota bacterium (assembly GCA_023424475.1). Taxonomy (GTDB): domain Bacteria; phylum Pseudomonadota; class Alphaproteobacteria; order Acetobacterales; family Acetobacteraceae; genus Neoroseomonas. The sequence goes on along the minus strand of JAFADX010000338.1, from coordinate 6,159 downwards.
ATGGTTGGTGCGCTCATGCGAAGCGCGTCACGTTGTAGGGTGCCGGATCGAAGGCCGGCTTCGCGCCGAGGATCAGATCGGCAACGAGCCTGCCGCCCGTCGATCCGCCGGTCATGCCGAAATGGCTGTGACCGAAGCAGAGATGCAGGCCGGGATGCTGCGCCACCGGCCCCAGCACGGGCAGGCTGTCCGGCAAGGAGGGCCGGAAGCCCATCCAGAGCTTCGGTGCGCCGGCCTTGACGTCGGGGAACAGGGCACGGAGCTGGCGCAGCAGCACTTCGGCGCGACGCTCATCGGGCGCGGCATCCAGCCCGGCGATCTCCACCGTGCCCGCGACGCGCAGCCCGCCCTCCATCATCGTCACACCGAAGCCGCGCGACTTGTAGAGCAGCGGCGGCGATGGCGAGACGCCAGGTTCGGGCAGCATCAGATGATAGCCGCGCTCGGTCTCAAGCGGCACGCGAACACTGAGCGGGTCGAGCAGCGACCGCGACCAGGCACCGCCGGCGACGACGACGTGATCGGCCTCATGGTTGCCGGTGTTGGTCATCACCATCCATCGGCCGCCCTCGCGGGGTATCAGCTTCATCGCCCGTTCGGCGAGGATGATGCCGCCCTCCGCCAGCAGGTTCTCTGCGATCTGGCGCACGGCGCGCGCCGGATTCACGAGATGCCCGTTGCCCGGCACGAACAACCCGCGCGAGATGTGGCGGGCGATGCCCGGATACATCTGCCGAAGCTCATCCGCGCCCAGAAGTTGTGTCTCGATGCCATGCCGGTCGCGCAGCAGGCGCTCGACGGCCGCAGTCGGCGTCTCCGTCGTCTCGTCCCAGACCTGCACCTGCCCGGCCTGCCGCACCAGATCGGCGTAGCCCGCAGACCCCAGCAGGTCGCGCCAGACCTGCAGGGACGGCCGGTGCAGCGCCCGCATCGCGTCGGAGATCGCGAGAACGCGGTCCATGCGACCCGCGCGGATCCACTGCAGCAGCCAGGGCGTGGCCTTCGGCAGATAGGATGGCCGCACCACCAGCGGCCCGAGCGGATCGCGCAGCCAGCCCGGCACCTTGCGCAGCATGCCCGGCAGCGCGATCGGCACCACCGTCTCCGGGCTCAACAGACCGGCATTGCCGAAGGAGGCCCCGCCGGCTGGCGGCAACGGATCTATGACCGTCACCGCGCAGCCCGCGCGCGCGAGCGGCAGCGCCGCCGAAAGCCCGGCGACCCCGGCACCGAGGACGATGACGCTCGGCGTGCTCATCAGCCGAGATGAGCCTGGGCGATGATCTCGATGCGCATGCCCGGCGCCAGCAGCTCCTTCGCCACGACGGTCGCGCGGCAGGGATAGGGCTCGGCGAAGGTCTCGGCATAGACGCGGTTCATGCCGGCGGCATCGGCCGGGTCGATCAGGAAGATCTGCACCATCATCACGTCGGCGAGCGTGCCGCCGGCGGCTTCGACCGCCATCTTCAGGTTGGCGAGGGTGCGACGCGTCTGCGTCTCGATGTCGCCGGACACGATGGCGCCGGTGACCGGATCCTTCGGAATCTGGGCGGTCAGGATCATGTTGCCCTTGCGGACGGTGCCGTTGATGGGCCCCTTCGAGCGGACGATGCCGGTATCGACGACTTCGAACATGATGCAGCTTCCTCTCAGGCGTTCACGAGCAGACCGCGCGGCAGGCCGGTCAGCAATTCAGGACCGTTCTCGGTCACCAGGACGGATTCACTCAGCGCCGCGCCACCGGCCGAGGCATAGACGTGGAACACCATGCCGGCCTCCAGCGCCCAATCCGCCTTAGGATGGAAGATGCGGGTGAAATCGCTGGTGCGCGGACCCGCATCGCCATACAGGCCGAGCGTATAGGCGGTGATGTTGTCATAGGTGCCGCGAAGCCCGGCGGCGATCACGCCGTCCCGCAGGATGGCATCCACATCCGCCGCACGCGCGCCCGGCTTCATCGCCGCGATCTGGCGGCCCTGCGCCTCGGCGAGGATTGCGGCGGCGCGCAGGCGTTCCGGCTCCGGCTCACCCAACACGACGCAGCGCATCACGCGGGAACTGTATCCGTGGATGCGCGGGGTCAGCTCGATGTGCACGACATCGCCCTTTGCGAGCGGCTCATCGCCCAGATGCCCGTGCAGGAAGTCCCAGCCGCGCCCGGCCGTGATCGGGCCGGGGCGATATGGATCGCCACCCATGTCGACGAAGGTCATCTGCGCGACCTTGGCCGCCTCGCGCTGCGTGCCGCCGGGGCGACAGACCTCGGCGGCATTGAGAAGCGCCTGGTCGGCGATGCGCGCGGCGCGCCGCAGCAGCTCGATCTCCGCGGGGGACTTGATCAGCCGCAGTTCCGCGATCACCGGGCCGATATCGATGAAGGTGGCATCCGGCAGCGCCGCCTTCATGGCAGCGAAGCGCCGGACGGACATGTCGTAGCTTTCGAAGTCCAGGCCGATGCGCGCGCCGGTGAGGCCGCGTGCCGCCAGGGCGCGGGCGAGGATCGGCATCGGGTCCTCCCAGTCGCGATAGGTCGGTACGTCCTCGATCCAACTGCGCTCGCGGCACACCGAGGCATCCAGGGCGCGGATGAGGAAGAACGGTTCGGCCGACATCGGGATGGCGACGCAACGCCAGCGATTGGCCGAGCTGCCGAAGCCGGAGATCCAGGTCATCGCCTCGATCTCGTCGAACAGGGCGGCATCCACCTGCGCGGCTGCCATGCTCGACTTCAGCCGCGACAGGCGAACCTCGAACTCCGCCTGGGTGAAATAGGGATGCCGGCCCATCAGCGGCGTCCATTCACGTGCCAGCCATCCAGCCGGTCGCGCAGCTGATAGGCCGTGCCGACAATCGGCATGAACCAGGGCGTGCCGTTGTAGAAGGGCTTAGTGGGGAAGCTCAGGCGGGTGAAGGCCGAGACGCTGTTGCCGCCGCCCATGATCTGCTGCGCCGCGACGCGCCCGAAATGCGTCATCGTCACGACGCCGCTGCCGTTGCAGGCCATGGCGTAGTGGATGCCATCATGTACGCCGACATGCGGCATCATGTCGAAGGCGAAGGCGACATTGCCCTTCCAGGAATGCGTCAGCCGCACGTCCGCGAGGTCGGGCATCAGGTCGACCATGAAGCGGTGGAGCGTCGCCGCCGAACGCCGCGTGTCGCCATCGACGAAGCTCGCTCGGCCGCCGAACAGCACGCGCGTGTAATCCGGCGAGGGGCGGAAGTAGTAGAGGATCTTCTTGGTGTCGCCATAGACGCGCAGCTTCGGCAGGACGGCCCGGACACGCTCCTCGCCGATCTGCTCGGTAGCGATCATGTAGCTCGCAACCGGGATCAATCGCCGCCGGTGCCAGGGTGCCGCCGCGCCGGTATAGCCGTTGGTCGCGATCATCAGATGGCGTGCACGGATCGGACCGCGGCTGGTCTCGACCAGGAAGGAGCCATCGGCTTCGCGGCGCTGCCCGCGGAACTCGACGCCACCGACGAGGGTCGCGCCTGCGCGCTCCGCCGCCTGCCCCAGCGAACGCACATACTTCGCCGGATCCAGCGACGCGGCGCGCAGCAGCTGCATGCCGCCGTAGTAGCGGTCGGTCGCGATCTCCTCACGCACGCGCTCGCGCGGAAGCAGGAAGGCTTCCTCGCTTCCGGTGGCGTTGATCATCTCGGCGCGCCGCTTCAAGGCTTCCATCGCCTTGGAGGCATGGGCGCCGACGAAGCGGCCACAGCGGACGTACTGGCAGTCGAGCTGCTCACGTTCAACCAGCGCTTCGAAATCCTCGAAGGCCTGTTCGCCTTCGGCGGCGAGTTCCGAGACGAATTTGGCACCGAAGGCCTCGACCAGGTCGGATCGCACCTTGCCGAGGCTGCCCGCGCCGCTCAGCGCGCCGCCATTTCGCGAGGACGCACCCCAGCCGATCGGCTCGCGGTCGATCACCAGCGCCTTGATGCCGTTGCGGCCAAGTTCGAGCGCGGTGGCGAGGCCGGCGATGCCGCCGCCGATGATCGCGACCTCGGCGGTGTCCGGCAGCGGGATCTCGGCGGGGGTCGGGGGCGCCGCCTCCCACCAATAGGGGCGCTCGACGAAGCCGGGGGCGAAGGGGTCAGGTGTTTCACTCATGCGACAGCAAGGCTGCCCCACGACGCCCGAGGCTGTCTCATACCAAACGGTTATGCAATGTCCGTGGCGCTTATCGTGTAGCCGCCGACGCATTAACGCGTTCGACCAATGCGCGCGCTGCGCTCCGCATGCCTTGCGCCAGCGCAGCGCGGCCGAAATCGTCGCGGATCTCCTCGAGCCAAATCAGCCGGTAGTCGAAAGTCACAGCCGGCTCGAAGGGCCTCAGGACCAGCCCGCGATCAAGGTAGCCGTCGACCGCGAAAGCATCGGCAATGGTGATACCGACGCCCGCCACTGCCATCGCGACGGCGCCCGCAGTCATGCGGCATTCGACCGTCTCTGCGAGATGCGCACCACTTCCGCGCACCGCCTCTTCGATCAGCGCCTGGCGTCCCTCCTCACGCGAGAGCGCGATGAAGGCCTCGCCGTTCAGGTCTGCGGCATGGACGACTGTCTTTTTGGCAAGACGGTGGCCGGCATGCATCACGCACCAAGCACGGGTGCGGATCAGTAGGTTGGCGCGCAGGCCTGGGATGCGGGGTACGCCACTCGCGATGCCAAGGTCTGCTTGCCGGGATGTGACAAGGCCGACCACTGCTCCTGCGGCGCGCGAATGGATCGAAAGCGTCTCGCGGCGCCCGGCTGCTCGCCATGCGGCCACGGCGCTCGGCAGTAGAGACAGCGTTAGGGTCGGAAGGGAGCCGATAACAATCCGGCGGGGAGATTGCGCGCGCAGCCGCGCAGCGAGCGCGCTCACCTCCTCGATGCCTGTGAAAATCCGTTCCGTCTCCTCGTGAAGTGCCTGGGCGGTGGCGGTTGGCACGAGCCTGCCGCGCACGCGCTCGAATAGAGGGAAGCCCGCCAGCTTCTCCGTCTGCGCCAGAAGGCGGCTGACGGCTGGCTGGGACACGCCAAGCATCGCCCCCGCGCCCGTCACGGTGCCGGTGCGCATGATGGCACGGAATGCCTCGAGGTGGCGGAACTCCAGCGACTTCGTGGGCATGGTCCGGGGATCGTTCCGTAGGATCACGTTCCACGTCAAGGCGGTCCGGGCAGCGAGTACGGTATTGTGGGATCGGCCATCCGCGCGCGAGGATGGGCTCGGCCTATCTGCCGTCTCACCCTCTCTACGCATCCGACGCCGCCGACATCCCGCCCGACGCCGGGAGGTTCGCGATGGGCTACGGCCGGGTCCCGTCAGGACTTCAACCCGCCGATATCCGCCGTCCTTCGCGTCATCACTAATGTCGACCGTGATGCCGGCCCGAAGCTCCGTGCTCCACGCCGACGCAGCACGTTCATCCCGCGTTAAAAGACGGGCCTTGTCGCCGCGCTTACCCACAATCGGAAACGCAACGTTGCGGGCGGACGATCGACGAATTTCGAAGGAACATAACACGACGTTCAGTCCGGAAGACCCAAGCCAGCCGCCTCAGTCGGTGGTTGCTGAGTGTGGTACGGACGAACCCGCTCTTGTGCCGGTCATTTACGAATGTGCGCCAGGCCGCTCAGCCCGAGCCAATCCCGCATGCTCGCGACGTGAATCCGATCTCCGGTGACCGGAATGCTTCCGTTGCGAAGCGCGGTGTCCAGGTCTCGCGAGCCCATCCAGGCGCGGGTCATTGTTTTCAGGTCGGTCTCCAGATGGATGTCAATCTCATGGCCGGGATCGACATAGCAAAGGTCGACCTCATTGCGCTCGAAGACGAGCCAGTGTTGGCGAGGACCTTCGGGCGCATCCTCGAAGTTGAAACGCACCGTAAAGCGGGACGGAAGGCTCTCGATCGGCCGCACGTTGCGGCGCATGTCCCACACTCAGTCGCGTGGACAAACCTGATCCACAGACGGATCGAGGATAGGGCGGCGAAGCCGAGGAAGCTTTCGGCGGTCTGGTCGTAGCGGGTGGCGACGCGGCGGCTGTTCCTCAGGCGGTTGATGAAGCACTCGATGCGGCTGCGCAGGGTCGTGTCCCCGGTCGTGGTGTAGGTGGCCGCTGACCAGCCCGCCGCCGCGACTGCCAAGAGTCTGGCGGCGGGCTGGTC